>JAAHHN010000032.1 GCA_010672165.1 Spirulina sp. SIO3F2
TTTAAAGAGCATTTGGGCAGTTATTGCCTGAGCCTGGAGGGGAGTTTGAACCAGCATCAAGTTTTCTCCTGTGGAAATTCTGCTTGTAAGTGGTGAGCTATCGCACCGATCTGCTCAAACAGGCGATCGAGGTCGGTGCATTGGGTTTGGTTGTTGCAAATCACCAGCCGGAAAATGATGTGCTTACCAATACGGGCGTAGTTCACCATCGCCAACCCCTTCTGCAACAAGACTTGTCGAACGCGTAAGGTGAGCTGATTGGCATCCTGGTCTGGGCTTTGAGGCAACACTCGGAAACAGAGGTTCAGCGATTCGCGGGGAGTCACCAATTCCAGATACGGCTGGTTACGGATAAGACACTCAGCATAGGCTGCCAACTCAAAGTAATGGTTAATCAGGGCTGCCCAACCGCGATCGCCCAGATGATGCCACGCTAACCAGAGCTTCACTGCATCTACCCGCCGTCCGCAATGCATCGTGCTCGGCCCCAAATCCACGGGTTCGGATTCATCCGCATGGAAAATATAGTCTGTTCCTTGGGTCGAGAAGGTATTGAGTAGCTGCCCCCGCTGCTTCACCAGCAGCACTGAACACATCAGCGTCATCCCCATCATCTTGTGCGCATCCCAAACGACAGAGTCGGCTAGCTCCACGCCCCGCATCAGCTCACGGTGTTTAGGGCTCAAGAGCACCGATGCCCCCCAAGCGCCGTCCACATGGAACCATAGCCCCTCCCGTTGGGCCACGGCTGCAATTTCGGTTAAGGGGTCATAGGCTCCGCGCACGGTTGTCCCGGCTGTACCAGCCACAAAAAACGGCTGCGCCCCAAGGCTGTGGGCTTTGGTGATGAGCGATTCTAATTCTGCTACATTCAGTTTGCCCTGGGCATCAGTGGGCACAGCCCAGAGTTGGTTGGTTCCTAAACCTAAAAGATGGGCGGCTTTGGCAAAGGAGTAGTGAGAATCAGCCGAAACAAACGCAATTAACGGGGGGGCATTGAGCATGCCGTCTTGCTTAAGCGTCGGCATGGCACGATGACGGGCGATCGCCATCGCCATCAGGTTGCCATTGCTGCCCCCTGTGGTGAATTGTCCGTCAGGGTGGGTGAAGCCGATCAGTTCACCCAGCTTGGTGATCAAGGCTTGCTCAATCAGGGTCGCCACGGGAGCAACCTCATAGGTATACATTGAGGTATTGGTGGCGCTAGTGAGCAGTTCTCCCATCAGACAAGCGCCATTGACACCACCCCAAAGCTGATTGAAATAACTAGGGTGAGCAGTTTTAACGGCATGGTGTAAGTACGCCGCGGTCTCAATTTTCAGGTCGGCTAGGGGTTTGCCCTCAGCAGGGAGGTTGAGGGGGAGGCGATCGCGTAGTTGAGCGGGGTCAAGAGGCTGGCTAACAGGGTGGGATGGGGTTGATTGGGCAAAAAAGGTTTCAAGTTGGTGCAGCAAGTCGGAATAGTCGGCGGCGTTGAACATGCGTAAGTCCCTGGAGTTTGCATCTGCACATTACTAGCAAAATCCAGAAACCTGAAGCTCATCTTTACGCGCTGCAAGGGAACACTGAGAGGATGCTGATCGGGGTCTCATGACTTACAGTGGTCATTAAACCTGTCTGTTGAAGCACTGCTACTCATGATTGACCTATTCCCCAGCTATGCTGATCTGGCGAAGGCCTCACTGATGTTAATCGCCTTGTCCTTAATTCTGGAACGCGGACTATCTGTGGTCTTCGAGTACCGCTGGTATGCAAAATACTTTACTGGCAAAGGGCTCAAAACCCCGATCGCGTTTGCCTTAGCCTGGGCTATTTGCGCCAGCTATTCCTTTGATATCGTGCAAATTTTATTCGTCAAAGCTCACAGCACCATCGCAGGAACATTCCTAACTGCAGCAGTGGCAGCAGGGGGAAGCAAGGTAGCGATTTCGCTCTTTCAAGGGGTGTTGGGGCTGAGTAATCTAGCCCAAACGGAGCGTCATCATGCGATCATCAGTCAGGCCCAAGCTAAAACCAAGCAAGCTGAGGCGGACAAAGCCGAGTCTGAGGCACGCATTGTGGAAGCCCAAGCACGAGTTAAAGCGGTTATGCAGAAAACTGAAAACTGAGAAGCCCAACACTAAAACTTTGGAGTCTTGAACGGATGCCCGTCAGTCCATGTATGGAAGTTAAGAAAATAATCTGGTAATTCTGTAGCGCGGGCATCTCGCCCGCCACAGGCTGATCAAATACTTGTTATTACAGAACTAATTTTCCACCCTTCATCAGGAGACCCTATTCTATATACTTCCTCGTGTCACGGCGGAGCCGTGACACGCATCGTTCGCGGCTCTGCTGCCTCCAGAGCACAGCAAACCTCGGAGTGATGAGAGGCCGAGCCGCCCAAATTGCATTACCAGGCTTCTGCCTGGTAATGAGCAATACTCTAAAATCCCTAAAATTAAGCCTTGACACTGCACTAGAGCGCTTCATCACCATTTAAGGGGAGTACAATTGTAAATGTCGTCCCTTGTCCCAATTCCGATTGCACTGTTAACTTACCACCATGCTGTTGAGCAATAATCTGCTGACAAATGGAGAGCCCTAAACCGGTGCCTTTGCCCACGGGTTTGGTGGTAAACATGTAGTCAAATACTTGGGCTTGGGTTTGAGCTGACATACCTGGCCCGTTATCGCTAATTTGAATTTTAAGACAGTTTTTTTCATCCAATTGACTGGTGCGAATCGTGATCTGTGGAGCTAGGTTCGCTGTTGGTGCGGTGGCAATTTGTTCATCCAAGGCATCGATCGCATTCGCCAGCAAATTCATAAACACCTGATTGAGTTGTCCTGGATAGCACTTCAGCTCTGGCACATTGCCAAAATCACAATGAATTTGGAACTCAGGTCGCTCATTATTCGCCTTGAGACGGTGATTCAAAATCAGTAATGTGCTTTTGAGTCCATCTTCAACATTAAACAGCACTTTATTTGTTTGATCAGCACGAGCAAATACGCGCAGCGAATGACTAATATTGACAATCCGTTGCGTCCCCACCCGCATTGATTGCAACACCTGAGGTAAGTCCTCCCGGAGGTAAGGTAAATCAATGTCTTCTGCATGTTCGGCTACAGCCGTTGGTGACTCAGGAATCTCCTCTTCATAGAGGTCAAGATGTTCGATGAGATCATCAATATAGTCTTCCAAATGCTCCAAATTACCATCAACAAAACTGATGGGATTGTTGATTTCATGGCCAATCCCCGCAACCAATTGACCTAAGCTGGAGAGTTTTTCGCTCTGAATCACCTGGAGCTGAGACTGCTTCAGTTGCTCGACGGTTTGATTAAGCTGCTTCGTCCGCTCATCTACTTTTTGTTCTAAGGTTTGGGTGAGTTGTCGCAGCTTGAGGTGGATTTTAACCCGGGCAATCACTTCTTCCTTATTAAAAGGCTTGGTGATGTAATCCACTGCCCCCAGCGAGAGACCCTTGACTTTCTCATTAGCATCATTGAGCGCAGTCATGAAGATAACGGGGATATCTTCGGTTTTAGGATTCTGCTTGAGGCGGCTACAGGTCTCAAAACCATCGAGTTGCGGCATCATGACATCGAGCAAAATGAGATCGGGATTCGCATAAGCCGCTTGCTCAATGGAGGACGCGCCATCAATGGCTACCAATACCTCCCAACCGGCGGGGGCGATCGCTTCCGAGAGCACAGCCAAATTGGTGGGGTTATCATCCACAATCAGAATCGTTGCATCAGTCATATCATCAACAGAAGTTGGAGTTTAACTAGATTGGTAATCTGGGTTTTTGGCGGTTGCTCTCAACAACTTGCGCTAATTCGGTGGCAATCAAGGTGCATCTGACTCTGTGCAAGAGAGATATCTCTTCCGTTTGAGCTGTGCCTATCTTAATCATATATAGAATGTAAGAGATCCTGAATAGCTTTGATTTGAAAGCCATCAGCAAGAGCTGTAACCTGTTGGCTAAAGGCCTGTAGACCCTGATCTTGAGCTTGTAGATTCTGTACCGATGCCTTAATTGCCTTGAGATTGCCCCGCATCGCCAGGTGCAGGAGTTCTTCTGTGATTTCTGGGGATGGTACTTTGTTGACCGTTGAACTGGCGACTGGATCAGGGGTTTCAAGATGAGGGTCAGCGACTGCCTCCACAGCATATTGCCATTCCAGCGCCAGACAAGCCCCTAATTCTTGGAGGAGTTGATTGAGTTCAATCGGTTTGGGCACAAAGGCACAACTCCCAGCCGCGATCGCCTGGTTACGGGTGTCAGCAAACACATTGATAGACGAGGTTATAATCGGCAAGGATTGCTCTTTAACCAAATCTTGTAATTGGGGAATGAGTTGTAGCCCCGGAAAATGTGGCGTTGCTAAATCGACCAAGGCTACATCGGGGTGAACCTCTTGAGCAATTTGCAATGCTTGTTCATTGCCACGTGCTGTTAAACAGAGAAAACCCAATGGTTCGAGCATATTCAGCAGCAAAGTGCGATCGCTACTGGATTCATCCACAATCAACAAGCAAGGTTTAATCTCACCCGCAATCCCAACAATATGAGGGCTTTCTACCTGTACTGCTGAGGTTTCAGATTCAATAATCGCCGCATCGAGATCAAACCAAAAGCGACTGCCTTCATCCAGTTGACTCTCTAGGTTGAGTTCACTGCCCATCAAGCGCACCAGCTTACGGCTAATGGCCAAACCAAGACCTGTACCTGCCGCTTTTTGATGCTGCTCCCCAGCCTGCTCAAAGGGTAAAAAGATCGCCTCCTGACGTTTTGGAGCAATACCAATACCTGTATCTTCAACGGCAAACTGCAAACAAACCCATTGGATGGGTTCGGATGGCATTGATTCTGGCAATAGTAGCGTTGGCGGTGGTGTTGCATCCGGCCCGAGCGGGAGTGATTGAATACTCAAAGTAACCGTACCCTGAGTGGTGAATTTAATGGCATTGCCGAGCAAGTTGATCAATACTTGCCGCAGCCGTTTGGGATCAGCATAAATCTGGGCGGGTAGGTCAGCATTGGGTTGATAGATAAATTGAATCCCCTTGGCTTCAGCCCGAATTTGGCAAATTTCGGCAATATTACTGACCAGCCGATCGAGAGCGATCGCGGTTCCATAAATTTCGACCTTGCGGGCTTCGATCTTAGAGAGGTCTAAGATGTCGTTGATCAGGGTCAGCAAATGTTCCCCACATTGATGAATGGTTCGAATGCCCTTTTTTTGGAGAGGTTCTAGGGTTTCGGCACGCTCAAGAATTTGGGCATACCCCAAAATCCCATTCAAGGGGGTGCGCAGTTCATGACTCATACTGGCTAGGAATTCGCTTTTGGCCTGGTTGGCGTCTTCCGCCACTTGCTTGGCATGGGCTAGTTCTTGGGTACGCTCTTGTACTTTGGCTTCTAGGGTTTTAGAGTAATCAGACAACGCTGCATTGGCATCGACTAGACATTTGTGTTTATAGATATTGGTCGCTCCCACAACCCCGAGCAGAAACGCTAATCCCGGTACGGTTACCGGCAAGACAATTCCCACCATAAAGGTTAAATAGCTACTCCCGAGGAGTGCACCTAAGCTAAAACTGGTGGCCAGCAAAATTGGACTTTGCCAGGGATTACCTTGATCAATGCGGAAGCGTCGCGCCAGTAACCAGGTGCCACCGGTTCCGAAACTTGTCCAGAGCATAATCCAGAGCCATTGGCCTGGCCACGTAAAGCTGCGCAATGGAGGACGTCCTTCGAGTGCACTATAGAGGAGCTGGCTGGCAATATTCGCATGGATAATGACGCCTGGGGTGGGGCGGCCTGCTCGGAGTAATCGTGTGCTGTAAGGTGTCCCAAAAAAGTCGTTGGTGCTATCCGCTACTGACCCAATCAACACCATACGATCGCGCATCAGGTCATCGGCGACTCGCCCTGCCAGAAGATCCCGTACCGAAACTCGTGTGTAATGGTGGGTGTCCCCTGACCAATTGAGCAGGATTTGATATCCCCCGAGCTCAGCGTCCGGATAGCCTGCTGCTCGCTGCCGCAGGGGGACAAAGCGAGTTCTTTCCAGTTGAAAGATTTGGCGGTCGAGATTCACAGGCTCTAGGGTAATGTCATGAATTTTGCCGAGATGTTGGAGGGCAACACTGGCCCCCAAGCTCAACTTCAACGCATCACCATCTTCGGCATCAAGGACTGAGAGTAGCCCCCGCCGTACGGTGCGATCAGCATCAAGCACTAGATCTGCCAGTGCGACTTGACCTTGCTCTGACAAGACAGGGGGCGGGGCAACCCGAGCCCCGGTTACTTTTTCTACCCCCACCAGTTCCGGCAGGGTACGATACAGCTCAAGGAGCATTTCATGACCGGGTTCTTCGGGTAAATCTCGATAGAGATCCATGCCAATCACACTGGGATCTTGAGCATGAATTTTTTGCAACAACCGGGCCAAATCTTGATCGGTAATAGGCCAGTCCCCTAATTCCTGAATATCTTGCTCATCAATCGTGACGATCACAATATCTGTTTCGACACGGTTCGAGGATTGCGATCGCACCCATTGATCTCGAACTGCCCATTCAATCAAATTCAATAGACCCGAATGATTGACGGCAATCATGGATATCATAATGCCGAACGAGAGCACACTGATCGGTTTAAATTGTGCAAGTTGAGAGAAAAGCCGCCGCATTGTTTAATCTGTTAATCTTTCCCATTACTACAGATCGGGAACGCCTATCCTAATATTCTGGAGGAGAATGCCCAAAAAGAACCATTGTGGGAGGATTACAAGAGTTTCGAATCTAGGAGCTGCCATCAAGTAGATTTCAGACTATTGCTGTGACTGATTGACAGGCCCTTTTTCTGTTTTTGGAGTGAGCGTTCTATCCCTTATTCCATGAGATCTCTGGTGTTAACTGACGACACACCCTCGCTTGATCAGAAGCTTTGCGCCAGTGGGACTGACTCATCAAATCTGTATATGTTGATATTGGGTCTAACTGAGTTCAATGATCCGCACTCTATTTCAGGAGAGAATCCTCAATGTTGTTCAGTATTTGTCTTTTTAGCGGCTCCTGGCTGTCCTTTGTATTGTCAGATAGACAGAACAGTCCCTTAGCTTGGTATCAGCGCCTGTGATACCAAGCTAAGGGACGATCAACAATCCAAACGTTCGGTCTCGCTACCCCGGATTATGCAGATACCTATTGGATATGAGCGTAGGTCGTGATGGGTGCATTGAGCATGACCTCAAGCCCAACCGAGTTTAGCAATTCTTGCCAATGGGCTTCAAGTTCGGCTGAGTCGGGTTGAGCAATCCGTAGCGTATTCAGGGTGGCGATCGCATCGTACCAAATACCTGAACTCGCTAAAGCCGCAGCATAGTCCAAAGTCTCACCCTGTGCCCCAGCTTGGGTGACTGCTACTGGGGGGGCAACTCGCTCAATCCAAGCACTCACAAAGGGACTTGCGGGCACAAGGTGCTCATCGAATTGCAAGGCGACATACCACTGATAATATTGACCCATCGCTAATTCAGGCACATCAGCCGGGAGTTGAATGGCAATGACGCCTGCCTGGTGCACATTGGGCAGAACTTGTTCATAAACCAGTGCTCCAGATTCGTCTTTGAGGCGAAAAACGCCAGATTGAGCGGCGGATTCCGGCAGATAAAAGAAGAAGGTGGGATGACCCGAGACCGTTGATCCTGAAGACACACCTGGCATGAGAGAAAGCATTTGGTTCGGCAACTGCGAATTGTCATTGCCAGAACTCGTCAATGGTGATGGTGCAAGAAACACGGCATCGGGCAGAGCCTCAACTTGTCGCGGGGTGCGGCTGGCACCACTCACACTATCTTCTGGCGCACTCCGACCCGAAGCAGGGATAAATTCATATTCACCCCGAGACGAACCACTTTCAGCTTGCGCGGGGCGGGGTTGTTCGCTGCTGGGAATAAATTCGTATTCACCCCGAGAGCCGCCACTATGACCCTGACTGGGAGCTTGACTATCGCTGGCGGGAATAAAATCATATTCACCCCGAGAAGCGCCCCCTTCTCCTTGTCTGGGAGTGGGACTGTTGGGTGAAGGGATAAAGTTGTATTCACCCCGAGAAGCGCCGCCCTCTCCCTGTCTGGGGATGCCCGACTCTGAAGCAGGAATAAACTCATATTCACCCCGAGAAGCGCCCCCTTCTCCTTGTCTAGGCGCTTGGCTATCCGAATCGGGAATAAATTGCAGCTCCCCCCGGGACGCGCCGCCTTGACCTTGACTAGGCGCCTGGCGATCAGGGGCAGGCACAAAATCGAAATTACTCAATGTGCTCCGAGAAGCCCCGCCTTGGCCATCTTGTGGAGCAGCAGTATCGCTAGCGGGGATGAAGGCGATCGCCTCGACTGATTGAGGGATTACACTGCCCAAGAGGGCGGCTCCCACAACAAGAAGCTGACCGACGGGCCGGGTCAGTATATGAGCAATAAAGGGTTTCATGGCGTTTTTCGAGATCTCCGGTATGAACAGTCGCTAGATGGCACAGGATGGTAATGCGAACCCTATACTCAAGGATTCATAGGCTCAACCGAAACTCACATACCAAACATATACGTAAGTGATTGCTAGAATCATATTACTAAATTTCTATGATTCTAGCTCTTAATCTCAATTTAACTCAAAGTGTTCTACATGATTCCTCATGAAAAAACTTACCGATGCCAACGGCTGTGATCACTGTCACATTGCTTGATGAAACGACCTTCTTCACTAATATTAGCGGTTGGGCAATAGCTAGGGCTGTAGTATCCTTGCCAAGGTGGAGTAGACTCTAGATTAGATTGAGGTGCGAAACCCAACAGCAGTAAGCATCATGGGAGTTTATTCCCTGAGTTGTTGAGTGCCTTAATCAAGGTGTGTCATGCATTAGAGTTGGATAAGCTTGCTGAGGTCTCCAGGAGAAACAGCTCTTAGGGAGTCAGAGTAATGGGCTAAGACCAATACGCAAGGATTTTTGGCTTAACCGGAACTGAAAATACTGACATATACGTAAGTATGGGTAAAACTCTCCGTTTGGATCTGTTTTTTGAACCTGAGGGCACTCAATGTGTTCTCTGGTTATGGAGATGAGCCCGGTCACATCGCAACAGATTTCCGCAAAGCTAGTCAGATCTAAGCAACAATAACCTGTAAAGGCTTATAACCGTATCATAGAGCAATCAACTTACACTCAACTGTTGCCCCATCACTGCCTCAATCTGCTCAAAGCTAGCCAACAGAGTTGGATTAATACCCAAATGCGATCGCAACTGACTCAAAGTTTGATCGTGATAGTTGGTAAAATTGAGCTGGTTTAGATTCGGAGTTTGAATTGTCCGTCCATAGGCAAAACCTAACTCTAGAATTCCCCATTGTGCTAAGCAGAAACGATATTTCTTGGGGTAGAGCAGCCAAGATAAAACTTCCAGCAGAACTAGATGAATCCGCTTGGTTTTAACATCATTGCCCATCGTGAATCCAACGACGAAAGCTTCGTCATTGAGTGAGAAACCGCGATCGAGCAATAAATGTAAGCAATCATGACGATAGAGATCAATATTTCCAGGTAGTGCGATCGGACTCGCTGGATTTTCAAGCAGCCAAACAATAAAGGGAATACTTGATGGTGGATCACCATTCATCTGTTTGATCGACTCATTTAAGGTCAGTTTGGGGTTGTAGTTTGGCATTTTTTACCTCCATTACAGATGGAAGCATGAAAGATTAAGGATTGGAGAAAAGTTCTGATTAACAAAAGCCCTCTATACCTGCATTGAATTTAGGTATAGACTGGAGTCGTTTTAATTGATCAGCACAAACTTAAGCTCAGAACTACATCTAGCTTGAGATAGTCTGTGTTTGTAGAGTTTGTCTTGAGAGTTACTGATGAAAGCTACTCGAACAGCATGAGAGAACTAAATGTTCTGAGGATTAAGCGATAAAGTGCTCATTTTGAGTTCCTCAGCATCAACTCAGTCTACAGCCTCGATCTACTATCAATATCCAATCAAGCATGATGAGATATTGATGTTTCCTGGTGTTTAAGCTCTGTGTTTTGCTTGAATTATTTTTGAATTTCAATCAACCGGACGTTGTCATGGCTGTCTCAATCTCATCATATTAGTCCTGATTTTAGAGCTAACAGTTGATTGCATGACAGGTTGGCTCAGGATTCTCAAGCACATCTATCAGGAGCATCAATCAGTCATCGTTAGTCATTTTGCGATCGTGGTGAATTGCATTGATCCAAAACTACAATGACTCAAGTGGAATTTCCGAGAACTGACCCAGATTCTGAATCCCACCCTTTAAACTGCTAGGGTTTACGATTGAGCAATGAGTATGAGGAGTCAAAAGACGGATGGAATTGCTGACGATTTTGCTGACGGGGCTGTTGAGTGGTGTAACCCCCACAGGTTTTGTCTTGGATACGGTGATTGAACAAAATTTGCGATCGCGTCTCCCTGGCAGCGAAGAAATCATCGTTCGCGTTGATAGCACCCCCACCCATCAGGTGCTCTCCGGCCGAGCCGATCGCGTTCGCTTAGCCACACGGGGATTACAGCTCACACCCAACATTCGCGTGGCGGTCTTGGAAGTGGATACTGACCCGATTTCCATCAACATCAACCAACTGCAACGGGGGGGCGCTTTGCGCCAGAGCTTGCGTCAGCCTTTGCAAGGTGGGGTACGTCTAGTACTAGACGAGGATGACTTAAATGCCACCTTAGCGTCTGAGCAATTCCGCGATCGCCTCAACCAAGCTGCTAACCGCATTGCGGGCCAAGTGCCCGGTTCCGGGACAGGTTATGAAGTGGAACAGGTGACGGTTGATTTCCTGGAAACGGGGCGGCTGCAGTTGAATGCCCAAGTGCGATCGGCCAATGCCCAGCTCCAAATTCGCTTTGAAGCAACTCTCACGGTCGAGCAAGGCTCAGTCCTGGGTTTTGAAGAAGTCGCTGTGTTCCTTAACGACGAATCGCTGGGGTCTTTTATTAACCAGATTGTCGAGCAAAATCTCAATGGTCGCTTTGACCTCCGGCAACTGGAAGACCAGGGAATTATCGCCCGCCTCTTACAATTAGAGGTAACTCCTGATGAACTGCGTCTGGCGGCGTTTGTTCACCTGGCGCCGCTCTCTCTTCCTTCAACACCATGAAATTTTCCGCATCTTTCCCTCGACTTTTTGGCCTTGGTCTGTTGCTGACAGTCACAACGCTCGGTGCTTGCTCTAGTGGCCGAACCCCAGATCCCGCTAGCTCCCCTGACCAACCTGCCGCAACCCAAACTGATTCCCAACCGACCGCGACGGAAACCCCTGACTCGGAAGCCCCAGCTCCTGTTGCCCAAGCCCCGGCTCAAGCGCCAGCCCAAGCTCCCAACAAAGCACCGAATCAAGCCCCCGCTACCTACGATCGCCCGGTGGAAATTTACTGGGTCACAGATGAGGATAATGCAGTGGAGTTGATGTCAGTACAACTTGAGGATGCTGCCGCCGCCAAGGCTGATGAACCCGCCGTGCCCCTCAAGGACGCGATGGAGCAGCTTTTGTCTGGCCCCCCCACTGAGGACGATCGCACCACGACCATCCCAGAAGCCACCACTCTGAAGCAGCTTGAAGTCAAATCTGATGGCGTCCATGTGGATCTTTCCACCGCCTTTACTGAGGGGGGCGGCACAACCTCAATGACGGCGCGGGTGGCGCAGATTCTTTACACCGCCACCAGTTCTAACCCAGAGGGCCAGGTGTGGCTCAAGGTTGAGGGAGAACCGTTGGAGGTGCTTGGAGGTGAGGGCCTTTTGCTGGAGCAGCCGTTGACCCGCAAGTATTTTGAAGAGAATTTTGATTTGTAAGCACATTCCAAGTAAAAAATCAGCACAGGAATGATTTTCATGGGTGGCGGGCGAGATGCCTGCACTACGGTTAGTCTTTTTTAATATCTGTAGTGTGGACATCTTGTCTGTTTTGGATAGTTATTTTTACGAAATGCTCCAAGGGTCATGATCAACGAAATTCGGGTCAAAAATTTCAAAAGTTACCGTGAGGGAGTGCTGCCCCTTGCACCATTGACAGTACTCATTGGTGCAAATGCCTCGGGCAAGAGTAACATCATTGAAGCGATCAAACTACTCCGAGATCTCGCCCAAGGTCATCCCCTAAATTTATTGAGTCAGTCTCGCCCTCAACCTTTCCATCCGTTCCTAAATGCCAACACTGACTCTAACCATTCCCCACCCTTTCGGGGTCATCTTGAGCAACTGGGCTATCAAGGCGCAAACTCATTTCAAATTGCCTGCCAACTCGATTCCGATCTGACTGATATTTGGAATCAGCTTGAAGTCACTTTGACTGTCAAGGGGGCAAACGAAGCCTATATTCACCAAGAAAGAATTTTTGACCGAAAATCTGGTTCATCGCTCTACGAATTGAGTGGAGAACCCCAAGGCCTAAATGGAGATGTTATAGTCGAATATCATCCGTTGCCAGTGAATGGGAGAACTGCCCAAACTGTCTGTAGCAATCGCATGCTGATTGCGACACAACTTCTAAGTGAAATTCGTTTTCCAGCAGCAGATCCCGAAAGTCGTCAGCACATTCCTCAAATCACTAATGCTTTTGTGGAAGCTTTGAGCAAGATCATTTTTCTTGCTCCCGAGCCCAACGCGATGCGCAGCCCGAGTCCAGTCGATGCAACCCTGTCTGCCGCTCAAACCCTGGCTCGTAATGGCAGCAACTTATCCGGAGTACTCTACAATCTCTGCCAAAACCAACACGATCGCCAGCACCTGCTTGACTTCATCGAAGATTTACCTGAGCAACAGATTACGGCCATTGGCTTTGAGCAAAAGGTTATGGGCATTCGTTTTAAGCTCACAGAAACATTCGGAGATGTGGAACAAACTTATGATGCAGAGACCCTCTCTGACGGGACATTACGGGTATTGGCGATTGCCGCAGTCCTGCTCTCTGCCCCTTCACAAAGCCTGATTGTCATTGAAGAAATTGATAACGGTATTCATCCCAGCCGAGTTAAAGACTTACTTGAAAAAATCAACACCATTGCGAAGAAACGTCAGCTTAGAATTCTAACCACTAGTCATAATCCTGCCTTGCTTGATGCCTTACCCAATGAAACTGTACCCGACGTAGTCTTTTGCTACCGTAACCCTGAGGATGGTTCAAGCAAGTTAGTTCGATTTCAAGATATTCCAGATTATGTTGAGCTGATGATACAAGGCTCTGTGGGACATCTCATGACACAGGGGATTTTAGATCGCTTTGTCAAATACCATCCTGGGCCAGAAGAAAAGAAACGCCTCGCCCTAGAATGGTTCGAGAATCTACAGGCAGAGGTTGAGAAGATTGGCTAGAGTGGTTGCAATTGTTGATACCTCAATACTCTGTGAATTTCTGAATCTGCCCGGTCGAAACAGTTCTCATGCCTCGGTTAGGGCAGAATTCCGCGAACTACTTATCGCCAATGCCACACTAATTTTGCCGATGGCCATAATCTACGAAACGGGAAACTATATCGCCCGTTTATCTGATGGCAATCAACGTCGGAAATTTGCCACTCTTTTCGCTGCGGAAGTGCGTTGAGCAATCAATGGTGAATCTCCTTGGCAAGTGATTGAGGTTCCACAGCTAGCAGAAATCCGAGTTTGGTTAGATGAATTCCCTGACTTCGCTGCTCAAACCGTGAGCATGGCTGACTTGTCCATGATTAAAGATTGGGAAAAAACCCGAGAATACGAACAGAATGTCAAACGACATCCCAATACACGAGTGTTCATCTGGTCGTTAGATCGGCAGGATTTAGGTGCTTACGACGATCGCCCCTGAAGAGATTCCCCCTCCAACTCCTCATCACGTAGTATTTTAGGGAGCACTGCCCCGCCCGCACACCCTAATAATGACCACCACTGCCAATCCTGACGCCGAATTTCGTCCCGTCGTCACCCTGCCCACCATCTTCCGTCTAGGACTATTCAATCTCGGTCTTGGACTGATGTCTGTCCTCACGCTTGCTGTCCTCAACCGGGTGATGATCAGTGAACTCTTTATCCCCGCTACCCTCACCGCAGGTACAGCCGCGATCCAATACCTGATTGCCCCCGTACGGGTTTGGTTTGGTCAACTCTCCGATACCAAACCCCTCTTCGGTCTGCATCGCACCAACTATGTGCGCATCGGCGTAATTTGTGCGGGGATTTGTGTTTTCCTGGCTGCCCAGATCGCCTGGCAACTGGGGATGGCCGCCCCTGAGGGTGAAACCTGGGCGTGGAATTCAGGCACGATCGCTTGGTCAGTACTGCTGGCACTGGTATTTATCGCCTATGGTTTCTCGATTAGCGCTAGCTCAATCCCCTTCACTGCCCTCTTGGTAGATGTTTCCGATGAAAAAGAACGAGCGCGGATTGTGGCGATCGTTTGGTCAATGCTGCTCGTGGGAATTGTCATCGGTGGCATCACCGGCAAAATTTGGGGCACAACCATCCTGGGGGAAGAGGGTGAGACTTCCGTGTTGACCAACATCACTGACCTCTATCAGCCCCTGACGCTGCTATTTATCATGGTGCCGATCGCGTTTATAGTGTTGGCAAATCTCGCTACCTGGGGCGTGGAACGGCGCTACTCTCGCTTTAGCCAACAGAAATCGACCAGCCAGCGTGAAGATAGCGTCACACTGCAAAATACGCTGCAATTGCTCACCAGTAATCGTCAAGTGGGAATTTTCTTTAGCTTCTTATTTCTGCTCACTGTGGGCTTGTTCTTGCAAGAGGCGGTGCTGGAACCCTACGGCGGCGAGATTTTCAAGATGCCGATTGGCGAAACTACGGCACTCAACTCCGTCTGGGGCACAGGCGTCCTGCTAGGTTACGGCTTAACCGGGTTTCTGGTCATTCCACGGTTAGGTAATCAAAAAGCGGCCCGTTGGGGCTGTGGCTTGGTCGCCCTTTGTTTTGCATTGATTATTCTATCTGGATTTACCCAAGATCCGGGACTCTTAAAGGGGGCGATTTTGCTCTTTGGAGGTGCGGCGGGTGTGGCGACGATCAGCTCCATTGGCCTAATGCTCGACCTAACTACTGCTGAGAATGCAGGCATGTTTGTGGGGGCGTGGGGGTTGTCCCAAGCGATCGCTCGCGGGGTGGGGATTTTCTCAGGCGGCGTGATTTTAGATGTGGGTAAAAATCTCTTGAAAACACCGCTGCTCGCCTATAGTGCCGTGTTTGCGATTCAAGCCCTCTGTATGGTGGGAGCGATTGCCATCCTGTCCCGCGTCAGCGTCTCTGAATTTCGGAGCAACTCCCGCCGGACTTTAGCCACTGCAATGGAGGCCGATCTCGATGGCTAACGCCCCAAACACCGACGTGCTCACTCCCGACTTTTGGGATGATGTGCTGGACTTTTGCCACCAAATCACAGGCGAAGTGAGCGATCGCCTGCTGAAAGACTTTGGCCAGCTCCAAGCCGTGGAAAAAGCTGACGGCAGCCTCGTGACGGATGCGGATAAATGGTCAGACCAGACGATCCGGGACGCGATCGCAGAAGTCTTTCCAGAGCATGGCGTCCTCAGCGAAGAGACGGTGCATATCTTCCCTGATACAGATTGGTGCTGGATTATTGACCCGATCGATGGCACGACCAACTTCGCCCGAGGTGTGCCCCTTTGGGGTATTTCCTTGGGGCTTCTCTACCGAGGCACACCCGTCTTTGGCTATGTTTGCTTTCCACCTATTGCCCAAACGTTCTATGGCTATTGGTATGGCGAGAGTGGGTTAACTGGCCCGACAGGCGCATATTGTAGTGAGCCGAGTGGGGGCGATCGCCCCATTCAAACTCGCCCTGACCCCCCTGGCAAAAACCAACTCTTTAACCTCTGCGCTCGCAGCACAGCGGTGATGCAGCAGCCCTTTCCTTGCAAAATTCGCATGATGGGAGTGGCTACCTACAACTGCTTGCTCGTCGCTAGCGGCGCAACCCTCGGCGCCATGGAAGCCACCCCGAAAATTTGGGATATTGCGGCGGTCTGGGCGATTGTCCAGGCGGCAGGGGGCACCTTTGCCACGCTGGAGACGCAGTCTGTGTTCCCGTTGGTGGTGGGCGAGAATTATGGCGATCGTCCCTTCCCGAGTTTGATACTTAGTCAAGCTAATTGGCTTTCCCAGTTTCGACCACTCGTTGATTGTGTGGTGGCATAAGGAAACGAACAAACCGTCTACAATTTGAAGATGAGCCGCGTTCGCGTCAGAAACTATGACCCTTGCAACCTCAACACCCGCCGCTGTGCGCTGGAATATCCACGACCTGGCCGGATTTCCTGAGAATGGCAACCGTTATGAAATTATTGATGGAGAACTGGTTGTGACCCGTGCCCCCCATGTTCGTCACCAAGATATTGCGGGGCGGATTTATGCCCTGCTTTTGAATTGGTCACTTCAGACCCAGCACGGTTTGCCCTATTTTGCACCGGGGGTCGTGTTTTCGCCAGAAGATGCCACTATTCCAGATGTGGTTTGGGCAAGTAATGATTGTCGTGCCAATGGCTTGGACGCAGCGGGACATTTTACCCGTGCGCCAGAATTGGCGATTGAAGTGCTCTCGCTAACAGCGCAGGATCAAGACCGCGATCGTCGCACAAAGCTCAAACTCTATACAGTGTATGGGGTGCGGGAATATTGGATTGTCGATCGCCAAGCCTGCACCATCGAAATTTATCAACAGCAGAATATGCGTTTGCAACGGGTGGCAACAGTGGGGATAGATGATCAGCTCACCAGCCCACTGTTACCCGGTTTTAGTTGTGCGGTGCAGCTCGTTTTTGCGCAGTAGTGCTCTTACATCATCGTGCAGTTTCGTTATCCTCCCTTGAAGAACTTGGCTTGATTTTGCTCTGAGTAAGGTAAAAGTTCCCCCTTATCAACATGGGAGTAAGGGACTACCCTAGTAGAAATAGGGTGCATCGAGTTGGCAGAAAATAATTTCCGCACGTGCGGAAATTCATTTTTCACACGTGCGGAAAATCGAAAACTTTAAAGCTACGGAGAGAGAGGGATTCGAACCCTCGAAGGCTTGCACCTTAACGGTTTTCGAGACCGTCGCATTCAACCACTCTGCCACCTCTCCAAAAGGCATTCATCATTGTACTGCAAGTCACAGCCGAACGTGGGTGCGAATCATGCTAAGCAGCTTAGCTTAAGCTGCCCACTGCGATGAGTCATACACAGAATAGCTAAACGAGTTCAAAGAATCGAATCACTGTTACAGCGGGTGTTTCATTCTGCCTTCGATTCAGACTTCCCTGAATTTTCTTTGGTTCCGCTGTAAAAGGGTGTATCTGTGCATTGCCCATTTTTCGTTGCTTGCTTTATGGATTCCGCGTTGCCTGCTCCTGCCAATGTTGTTGCCATGCTTGGCCAATCATCGCTGATGGCGATCATGGAAACCTCGCCAGTGGGCATTTTTTATACCGATGATCGAAATCAATGTTTGTACGCCAATCCGCAGTTCTGCATTCTAACGGGCTTGGGACTGAGTGAATTGCAACGCCAAGGGTGGCTAAGGGCAGTTCATCCGGAGGATGCCCAGCGGGTTCGCCAAGAATGGCATACAGCCCAGACAACAGGTCAATGGTTTCAATCGGAATATCGCTTTTTGCGACCCGACGGCTCAGTGCGGTGGGTCTATAGCCAAGCTCAGGCCAACCAGGATGAAACCATGCTCAGCTCAGGCTATGTGGGGAGCTGCACTGATATCACCAAGCGCAAGCAAACTGAAACGGAGTTGCGACGCTATCAGCAGGCAGTAGAGAGCGCCAGTGATGCGATCGCAATCACAGATGCTGAAGGACAGATTGTCTATGTCAACTCTGCTTGGGTGGCACTCCACCACAGCCCGACAGCTGCGGTTTTCCATAACCGGAGTTTGGGACATTTTCTCAGCGACCCGATCGCATTTCAAGGCATTTTTAGCACAGTTATGGTGGGTCAGGCCTGGCAGCATGAGCTAGAGTTTACCGATCATCAAAACAATTTAATCCCAGTTTTTTTACGGGTTAGTCCCATTCTCAATCCGCCCCATCAAGTTACTGGTTTGGTCTGTATTGCTACCGATATTAGCGAACATAAACGGATTGAGAGCAAGTTACGCCAATTTACGGAGCGGCTCCAGCAGCAAATTGAACGAGAGCAACTGCTCAACCAGCTCTCGAATCAGATTCGTCATTCCCTTGAAACCCCCATTACCGAGATTATTACCCTGGCGATCGCGGAGATTCGTAATCTGCTCAACATTGATCGCACCCAATTTGCTTGGTACAAACCTGAGATGTCCTCAACCACTTGGCGAGTCGCTGCTGAATACAGTACACCTGATTTAGTACTCCATTCCCCCGTAGAAGCGGCGCGACAATGGCAGGCACTCACCCCCCAACTCTTGCGCCATGAAACCGTCCAGCTAGAAGCGACGGAGGTGATGACCGAGTCACAGCAGCAATTGTTAAGGGAATTGGGGTATGGGGCTTTATTGATCATTCCTTTGATTATTCAGCATGAGGTGATTGGAGCAATTATTTGTGGCCACAGCACACCGCGCCTCTGGAGTGATCCGGAGGTGTTGTTGATTCAGGCGGTGGTGGATCAGTTAGCGATCGCTACTAACCAAACCCGCCTCTATACCGAAACTCAAGCCAAAGCCAAGGAACTCGAACAAGCGCTCTATGAATTGGGGCATACCCAAACTCAGCTCATCCAAACTGAGAAAATGTCCAGCTTGGGACAGTTGGTTGCAGGGGTTGCCCATGAAATTAATAATCCCGTGAATTTTATCTCGGGCAACGTTACCCATGCCCACGGTTACATTACTGATCTGCTGGAGCTTATCGATTGCTATCAGCAAGAGTATCCGAGTCCCTCTTCGGCAATTCTAGAAACGCAAGCCGCGATCGAACTGGATTTTTTGCAGGCAGATTTGCCCGATTTGTTTCGTTCCATGCAAGTTGGCGTCGATCGCATCAAAGAAATCGTGGCATCCTTGCGGATCTTTTCGCGGATGGATGAGGCGGAGATGAAGGCAGTGAATCTTCATGAAGGCATTGAAAGCACCTTGATGATTTTGCACAATCGTATCAAAGCGACAGGAGGCAGACCTGTGATTAAAGTGGTGCGCCATTATGGAGAACTACCCCAGATTGAATGCTATGCAGGGCAGCTTAACCAAGTGTTTATGAATTTGCTTAGTAATGCGATCGATGCTCTTGAAGACACTCCTGTCCAAACCACACCAACGATTGAAATTACCACCCGCTGTTTACCGAATTATCAGGTCGAGATCCAGTTTCAAGATAATGCGGGGGGAATTCCCGCCAAGCTTTTGCCCCGATTGTTTGATCCGTTTTTTACTACCAAAGAAATTGGCAAAGGTACAGGCTTAGGCCTTTCGATTAGCTACCAGATTGTTACGGAGCGTCATGGGGGACGCTTAGTTTGTGAATCAGAAGTGGGAGTAGGAACACGATTTACGGTCACGATTCCCATTATGCAAATGAGTGCTGAAGTTGCTTAATAGGACTGAAGAGACGAAAGGAACAAGTCTTTGAAAAACTTGCCCCTCGCATTTGGTGAAATGACTAGAATAAACTGGTTGATTACTGATACAACCCCGGACTCCATTCTGGCACGATGCGGGTGTGGACGCCGTTGGGGCGGAAGACCCGCCCGCCAGGGGCAGCATTGTTGTTGGGAGTTTCGTCTGACTGCTCCTGAGGGCGATTCGTCGCACCGGGGTTACCGGGTTGGGTCGTGGGTTCCGGGGGGGTGAATTGAGATGTATTTAGAGAGGGCTCCACGGGTGTCACAGGAGAAGGAGGGGGGGCGATCAGAGTAAAACCACTCGGAAATGGTTTACTTCTTGTCGTGTCGAAGATTGCCCCGCGAGCTGCTGAAATAAAAGGAGAAGACCCGGTGTTTGTACCAATCACCGTTCGGTTGCGGTAAGTCCGTATCCTGAAATTTCCAGTGACCGTCACGGGCGTACCATCAGCAGAGAATCCAGCAATTGGAGACGAATAGAGCCCCCTGTAGATCTTTCTGGAGCCTGAAACCCGAATGATTGTTTGATCACCCGTACTGGAAACCGTATCAAACGGGCCATCACTGTCAGAAAAGATGATTTGCGATCGCCCTGGTACTGGGGTGAACTCTGTAAGTGGAGTAGGCAGTGCAATAATTCCCCGCGAGTTTGTCAAAGTGATTTCGTTTGAGCCAGCAACGTATGCCTCAATGGTAAGTCCATTCACTTGCCCCATAGCTGAGTTGCAATAGCCTCCTAGCGTAGCGCCAAGAAGACCCAGAAGAGGAGAAAGGAAAAATTTTTTTTGTATATGCATTTGTGATGATGAGTGAACAGTCAGGAATAGCCAAAGATGTTGGAATGTTAAGGTGATGATCAAACTGTTTCAGTGATCTACATCACTGAAACAGTTTGGCACGTTCTATAGCTTTACCTTCACTTAGCAGGGTGAGTTCCATAAATTTTAGGCACTGTATCTTGGGGAAAGTCTAGCCTTATAATCATTGCTGCCTAAATAGGCTAGTTTTAAAAAACAACGATACTTCTGTTTGTAAGTCAACCCAAACCCTTTGACTGAAAAGGAATTGGGCTTGCTCTGTATTGTGCAACCGACTTAAAGTTTTCCATCCTGGCCTACCTATATCAAATTACAACTTGACATCCAGTTAAAAACCGCGATCGCCACAAAAATGTTATTTGCTGGATGACTCAGACGAGTAAAATTATTTGCATAAAAAATAATCTCTGCCATTAATCACAATGTGGTGATAACAAACGGAATGATGACTGTTACACAAAATAATTTTGGCCAATGGTTCACCTCTGTGGGTCTGGGGACTGCTGTAGTTGCCAGTCTTGCCAACCACGCTCCTGCCCAAGCGCTCCCTGAGCTCCCTAAGGCAAGCACTGCAACCACCGGCTTCACTGAGCCTGAGACAGGGCGAACCTTTGACTTCAGTGAGTTCCACGGTAACTTCGCGCTCGACCAAACCACCAACGTTAACCAACTCGCCGACGTTAACCCTGGTGATTGGGCTTATACCGCCATTGAAAACCTGGTCAACCGCTACGACTGTCTTCAGGGCTACCCGAATGGCACCTTTCGGGGCAACCGTGCCCTCTCCCGCTACGAATTCGCGGCCGGACTCAATGCCTGTCTGCAAGTGATGGAACAACTCCTGGCGGACAACCTGGATAGCCTAGACATTCGGTCTGACTTGATCCTGCTGAAGCGGATCATGCAGGACTTTGAGACCGAACTGGCAGCGCTCAATGGTCGTGTCGATGCCCTTGATGCCCGGGTTCAGTTCCTGGAAGACAATCAATTTTCCACCACCTCCAAACTCTACGGTCAGGTGGTGGTGGGTTTGCAAGGCCGCCTCGCTAACTCCGTAGACTACCTCAACAACACTACTGGAAATGTGGGCAGCGACGGCATCACCGACCTGAGTGACCCCAGCAACGAAATCAGCATGGGCTATAATGCCCAGCTCACCCTGCTGACGCAGTTTGCACCCGGTAGCTACCTGCTGCTGGGGGCGCAAGCGGGCAACCTCAGCACCACTGATGACAATACCAGCTATGGCTTGGTCAATAACAACTTCCTCCGCTTGGGCTATGAGTCGAATACAACCAACGCGTTGACCCTCAGTGATGCCAACTGGCGGAAGCGGGTCACGGATAACTTTGCCTTGATCGTTGGCCCGGCAGGCGTCAACCCGGTCAATGTTTTCCGGGGTCCCTCCCGAGTTGAGAGTGCAGGTTTTGGTCCCATTTCTCGCTTTGCCCAACGCAACCCGATTATTCAACTGGGCGGCACCAGTGCCGGGGCAGGCTTTGACTGGCAGGTACATCCCCAGGTGAGTTTACAGGGGGTTTATGCAGCGGCGTTTGCCAATACGTCAACAGCAGGCTTATTCAATGACTCCTACACTCTGGGTCTCCAAGCCTTTGTCACCCCCACTCGCACCACTGATATTGCCCTCTACTTTCTTAATGGCCAGTCGGGCTCTAGCCAGGGATTCCTACAAACCGGGGTCGGCGATGAACAGGTTTCCGCCATTAATGGTGTAGATCTGGAGACCAATGCCTTTGGCATCACAGCGAATTGGGACATCACCGATGCGATTACCTTGGGCGGCTGGATTGGTTGGACAACCTCCCATCAGCTCAATTTTGATGGCTCGGTGCAGACGAATAACTGGATGCTCTCATTGCAGTTCCCCGATCTTCTAGAAGAAGGCAACTATGGCGCGATCTTTTTTGGTGTGCCCCCCCGCATTACCGAGAGTAACTTGAGCGCGAATGGGGTATTGCTGGGAAACATTCCCAGCTTTTTCCGGACAGGGAGCACAGCATCTCAAGGGGGACGGGATGATACGGCATACCATCTAGAAGCCTTTTATCGCTGGCGTTTGACCGATAACATCACGATTACGCCTGGTATTGTTACTATCTTTAATCCGGGGCACAATGCCAACAACGATACGGTGACGATTGGGGCACTGCGGACAACGCTTTCGTTTTAGGTTGAACTATCCAGGGTAGGTATCCCGCCTGCCCTGGGTAATAACTTTTGGGGAGAAATTAGCCCCCAGCGACTGCTGGCACAATGCTCACTTCATCACCATCTTTCAGCTCCGTATTCACCCCATCCAGAAACCGAATATCTTCAGTGTTGGCATAGATATTCAGAAAACGGCGAGGCGCACCGGATTCATCACAAATCCGCTGCTTAATGCCCGGAAAATTGGATTCAAGCGTTTCAATTAGTTCAGTAATGTTGCCACTATCGACTTCAACTTTGGCTTCGTTATTGGTGAATTTTTGAAGTGGGGTGGGGATAAGAACAGTAATTGCCATTTTAAGAGTTCAGAATTTAGGGTTCAGAGTTTTTGAGAGTTCAAGATTCAAAGTTCAAGGTTCAAGGTTCAAAGTTTTTTAAGTTTGAGGTTATGAGTTGTGCTTCTTAAGCATCAGAGTTAGCCATATCTGAAGTACAAAAATCTCGTTTTGACGGAGAACCGCTACATCCAAAACCCAACACTTTTTATTCTTAACTTTGAACTCTGAACTCTGAACCTTGAACCCTAAAATGTTTGTTGCCAATCGAGGCGATCGAGGGTTTGGGCACGCTTCCAAGCCTGCTCGAAGCTGTCGAGCTTGGCGTCGATAGTGAGGGGCTCGCCGATGTAGCCTTGCACCGCCTCCTGGGTTTTGAGGCCATTACCCGTGATGTAGGCCACGGTGGTTTCATCCGGGTTGATTTTACCCGCTTCAGCCAATTTCTTGAGCACCGCGATAGTTGTACCGCCTGCGGTCTCAGTGAAGATACCTTCGGTTTCGGCCAGCAGCTTCATGCCATCGATGATTTCTTGATCGGTTACGGATTCAATGTTTCCGTTGGTTTGCTTGGCTTGCTCCAGAGCATAAAGACCATCTGCTGGGTTGCCGATCGCGATCGACTTCGCAATGGTGTTCGGCTTCACAGGTGCAACAAAATCCCGACCTTCTTTAAAGGCTTGGGCAATAGGGGAGCAACCTTCAGCCTGCGCACCGCTATAACGCACCGCTTTGTCTTCAACCAAACCAACTTTGACAAACTCCTCAAAGCCCTTACGAATTTTGGTGTAGAGCGAACCGGAGGCCAGGGGTGCAACAATGTGATCCGGTAGTTGCCAACCCAGTTGCTCAGCCACTTCATAACCTAAGGTCTTGGAGCCTTCGGAATAGTAGGGTCGCAAGTTGATATTTACAAAGCCCCAACCATAGGTGTTCGCAACCTCAGAGCACAGGCGATTGACTTGGTCATAGTTGCCTTTAACCGCCATCACGGTGGGGTTGTAGATGAGGGTGCCCAGAACTTTACCGGCTTCGAGGTCAGCAGGGATAAACACACAACACTCTAAACCCGCATGGGCAGCGATCGCAGCGGTCGAGTTTGCCAAATTCCCGGTGCTGGCACAAGAGACCGTGGAGAAGCCCAGTTCTCTGGCTCGCGTTAGTGCGACAGAAACCACCCGATCCTTGAAGCTCAAGGTCGGCATATTCACCGCATCATTTTTGATGTAGAGACTCTTCAGACCCAAGCGACGCGCTAAACGAGTGGACTTTACCAAAGGCGTCATCCCTGTGCCCACATCAATGACATTGTCTGTTGCCACAGGCAGGAAAGGACGATAGCGCCAAATAGAATTCGGGCCAGCTTCAATGGTGGCGCGAGTAACAGTGTCCTTGATTTTGTCGTAGTCGTAGGCAACCTCTAGGGGCGCAAATGTGTTTTCGCAAATGTTGATGGCCTTGAGGTCATACTCGAAACCACCCTCCTTGGAAATGAGCTTGGTGAGGGTAGCCGATTCACTACGAGGAGGAGCGGCGATTGCTTGTGTCATGGGTCTGAATTAGAGACGAAACGTAGACAGTTAATAGAGTTGACTGGGAGTTTAATGTTCGCCCGATAGTAGCACACCCCAAAAAGCAGCGTCAAACAATCCCGACTAACTTGGTCGGGATTAAAGTCGACAGCAAATAACACAGACTTTTCCTGCACTTGTTGATAGGCTTGGAGAGATTTTCTCCTGCCCAAGCAAAACGTTGCAATCGCAATGGTGATGGCCACCCTCCGTTCACCCCATTCATTCCCTTGGTTCCGCTGGCTGTTGGGCCTGGTGTTTTGCGTAGCCCTAGCCCTGCGTCTATGGCGGATTGGGCAGATCAATACCCTGGTTTTTGATGAGATCTACTATGCGGTGTTTGCCAACCGCTACCTGCTGGGAGAGTTTGTTTACAATTCCCACCCCCCGTTGAGCCAATACCTCATTGCGATCGGGATTTGGCTGGGCTCACATTTACCCATTGACTCCGCTCTGGTGAATGGGCTGACAGGATCACTGCGACCCACCTTTAGCTATCGTTGGTTTAACGCGATCGCTGGGGCTTGGATTCCAGTCATAGTGGGGTTGATGGGCTTTCATTGGGGACAGAGCCGGGTTTTTGGCGCGATCGCTGCACTCGTCGCGCTGCTCGATGGGTTCTTTTTGGTGGAGTCACGCTATGGACTCAATAACATCTATTTAGTCTTGTTCGGCCTACTGGGGCATCTCTGCGTCTTACTCGCTTTGAGCCATCCATCTCCCCCACAACGGATTCGGCGACAGGTTCGTTGGCGACGACGGTATCTGGAACGACCGGATCGTTGGCTGCGGCAGTTGAGCGATATCGTGAGCAATCGGTTACGCTATCCGCCCCGCTGGCAACGCTGGCAACTGCTCACATTGGCAGGCATCTGTTTGGGGGCAAGTGTATCGGTCAAATGGAATGGACTGGGTTTTTCCCTTGCACTCTGCGGTCTCTGGCTCGGGCTGCAATGGCAACCGCCGCGTGATTCCCGCTCACCCTGGTTTGCTTTGGCGCGGCTGCCTGCGATCGCTATCCTGGGCTATTTTGTGCTGCTCCCTTTACTCATTTACTGCTTACTTTGGATTCCCCACTTATTCCTCAACCCTGAGTTCAACTTTTGGCAGCTCCATCGGGCGATGTTGACCTTCCATGATGCAGTGGGTAGTGGCACAGATGTGCACCCCTACTGCTCACCCTGGTACAGTTGGCCGCTGATGGGACGACCCGTGGCTTATTTTTACAGCACAGCCTTAAATCTACGTAGCCTGGCTCCAGCAGTGCCGCCACTACCCCAAGGCTGGGCAGAAGTGATCTACGCGGTTCATGCAATGGGCAATCCGCTGCTCTGGTGGCTCTCCACAGGGGCGATCGCGCTGATGCTAGGCAGTCGTTTGTTGCTTCCCACTGCACCTGATGCCAACATTTGGCTCTATTGTCTTTGGGGCTATGGGGCGAATCTTGTGCCTTGGGCTTTGGTGTCCCGTTGTACGTTCCTCTATCACTATATGAGTGCCCTGATTTTTGCCCAATTGGCTTTGGCCTATTGGCTCTGGCAGGTATGGGAACAAAAGGGAGTTTATCGGGCGATCGCTGTGCTGATGCTCGGGTTAGGAGGGTTAGCGTTTTGGTTTTGGTTACCGATTTATCTCGGTCTGCCCCTCTCGCCAGCAGGCTATCAGCTCCGAATGTGGTTTGATTATTGGATCTAGAACAGGGTAGACTGCGATCGCTATTCAATTCTAAGGATTCTTAGCTAATGTGCTCGTTGATGATTTAGCTCACACTATGAAGCTTTCAATTGTTATTCCCTGCTTTAATGAAGTCAATACGATCGAATCGATTATTGAAGCAGTACAGCGATCGCCAATTACGGATAAAGAGATCATCATTGTTGATGACTATTCCACTGATGGAACCCGAACACTACTTGAGAAACAACTAGCTGAGCATGTCGATTCCGTGATTTATCATTCGTACAATCAAGGTAAGGGAGCCGCTCTGCGTACAGGTTTTCAGGCTGCAACTGGAGATATTGTCATCGTGCAGGATGCTGACTTGGAATATGACCCGCAAGAATATCCGATTATGATCCAACCCATCTTAGATAACCAAGCAGATGTGGTGTTTGGCTCACGATTTATGGGTGGTCGCCCCCATCGAGTGCTTTATTTTTGGCATATGGTCGGTAATGTGTTTTTAACCATGCTCTCTAATATGTTTACTAATATCAACCTGACAGATATGGAGACCTGTTATAAAGCTTTTCGGCGAGAGATTTTGCAGCAAATTCGGATTCGAGAAAACCGTTTTGGCTTTGAACCAGAAATTACGGCTAAAGTTGCCAAGCTGGATTGCCGAATTTATGAAGTCGGTATTTCTTATTATGGTCGTACCTATAAAGAGGGCAAAAAGATTGACTGGCGAGATGGTTTTCGGGCGATTTATTGTATCTTGAAATACAATCTCTTGGGTTGATTGCCTCAAAGTTTGAGTTCGAGATAAAAGTTTTCAATTGATAACCCTGAGTACAGGAAAAAAATAAAAAATTGCCTAAAACTCCTATGATTTCGTAGGTTGAATCGAATCATAACGTAAGTTTGCTGCTCACAGAGTAACCCAAAGCATTCGCTGTCATCCTTGCTGATGTTGGGTTTTCTCCGTCAACCCAACCTACAATCCATAACTGTTGGACTGTACTGAGCTGATAGCCTTGCACTTGAGTTTGACGAACACTGGTTTTGCCCACCTTAGTTGCTTGCTTATTTTTCTCTCCTAAACGAATAGTGCTTCGCCTGATTTGGCAATAACTTTGGGGAAATTGCCCCTACAATATCCTGAAGACCACACCTCTCAATCTGGTTTAGGTTCATGTTCCGAGCAGCCACAATCTTGGGTGGGGCATTAACGCTCCTCTGTACTCTCCCCACCCTTGCCCAAACCAGTCAGCCGATCGCCCCTGAGCCATCACCTGCAACCGCTCAGTTTCGAGATGTAACGCCCCAGGATTGGGCGGCTGAGGCGATCACCCAACTCGACCAGCGCTACAACTGCCTCGCGGGCTACCCCAATGGTTTGTTTGAAGGCGATCGCCCCCTAAGCCGTCAAGAATTTGCAGCGGGTCTCCATGCCTGCCTTGCCACGATCGAGCAACTGATTGCCCAAGCCACTGACGCTCTCGTTACGACTGACGATCTGGCGATGATGGAGCAACTCACCCGGTCATTTCAAGTGGAGCTGGCGGTGTTGCGAGCGCGTACAGATGCGGTCACGGCGCGGGTACAAGAACTCGAAGCCAGCCAATTTTCCACCACAACTCAACTACGGGGTCAGGTGGTCTTTGCCATCAGCGACGAACTGGGCGGCAAAGCCATTAAAAATATCACTCTAGATACGGTCGAGATTGGTAATGAGCCCGTTGTGCAGCACCGCACCTGGATCGAGTTGACCACCAGCTTCACCGGGCGCGATCGCCTCCGCACCCGCCTGGCCGCAGGCAACCCCGTGCCGATTTTAGTCTCCAGTGGTGATACGGGTGGCACGAACCCCGCTAATTTTCTCCACAGTAATGATGGACGCTTGGCGATCGACAGCTCCCTGTTAACCGAAAACACCAATGGGGTCTATCTTGATCTCCTCTCCTATGACCTACCCTTGGGCGATCGCACCCGTCTCAACATCTACGCCAGTGGCGGTTCCCATTTCCATTACGCCAATACCCTCAACCCCTTCTTGGATGATCAAGAGAGTGGGGCAGGGGCAATCTCGCGGTTTGGCCAACGCAATCCCATCTATGGCATCGGTGGTAATGGAATTGGTGTGGGGTTAACCCAAACGTTGAGTGAAGTGCTGCGTTTGGATTTCGGTTATCTAGCCAATGAAGCTAGCGTAGCAAACAGTGGCCTGCTGAACGGCAATTATTCGCTCCTGGGGCAACTTACCGTTGCGCCTAACTCCGATTTACAGCTGGGTCTAACTTACGTTCATGCCTACAACGGCACCAATGAATTTCGCTTTGGGGGCAGTGGCAGTGCCACTGGGTCGTTTGCTGCTAATTTGATTCCTCTGGCGCTCAATGCCCAATTAGGCCAGAGCTTAGGTGCAACCAATACCAACACCGCCGTTGTCAGCAGTTCATATGGTTTTGAAGCTCTGATACAGCCGAGCAATGCCTGGGCGCTCTCCGGCTGGGTGGGTTTGACTCAGGGCAGATTAATTGGTTTTGGGGATGCGACCATTTGGAATTGGGCGATCGCCCTCAGTCTGCCGGACTTGGGTCAAGCTGGCAATCTGGGTATGTTACTCGTTGGTAACGAGCCTACGCTGAAGTCCTTACGAACAGAGGGATCACGCGCCGCCTTAACCGCAACCGATCCAGTATGGCATGTCGAGGCAGCTTATCAGCATCGGCTCACTGACCGCATTTCTCTTACCCCTGGACTGATCTGGCTGCCAGCTCTCAATCAGGACGCAAGTAATAGTGATGTCTGGATTTTGACGCTCCAAAGTCGCTTTCAGTTCTAGCCTGAATTACTCTACTTGCGCCTGGGCCTCAACCAACGACAGTCGATTCACCGTATTGCTGATCTGAGCGGCATAACTGGCAGAAAGATAGGTTTGCAGTTCACTGCGTCCGGCTACCGTACTGCCAAAGAAGCCCAAACCCAACGCCCGCACATAAGCTTGGGCGATCGTAGGATCAGGGCCAAGCACCGCACTAGGCAAAGGGATATCCCCATCCGACTCCGCCAGTGTCGAAAAATGGGTGCCCTGAGACAACAGCGCCAGATAGCGATTGGGGGGTGAGAACAAGTTAAACGGCTGAATCTGTTCCGGGAGGGCTGGCGTTACTGTATCCGCACCGCCGGAAATCAGCAAAACCGGAATCGTGATCGCACTCAACTGCTCCGGGCCAAAAATCTGGCTGGTGAGGGGATTAATCGCAACCACCGCTGCCACCCGCTCATCCTGGAGCGTGGGAATCGGTTCCGTTAGCTTCAGGGCTGAGCATTGCAGCACCAATGACCAATTGAGCGTATAGAGGGCCTGAGGACAAGTGTCCGCTAAGCGAGGCAAATTTAACTCGGCGCCGGCCAACGCCAGGGCGGTATAGGCACCAAAAGATTGACCAATGACCCCAACGGTTTGGGTACGGACGCGATCGCTGTATTTAGTTGCCAAATGATCCAGCAAAAACTGTACATCCAAAGGACGATCGACCAATTCACTTGGGGGCGTCAGCTCGTTGGTTGTGCCTGCTGCCAAGGCTTGAATTTGGGCAGCATTACTACCTGGATGCTCCGGCACCGCCACCGCAAAACCGTGAGACGCCAGATGACGGGCGAGATAGACAAACGTACTGCGATCTGAGC
Source organism: Spirulina sp. SIO3F2 (assembly GCA_010672165.1). Lineage (GTDB taxonomy): Bacteria > Cyanobacteriota > Cyanobacteriia > Cyanobacteriales > Spirulinaceae > SIO3F2. The sequence continues at coordinate 29,873 of JAAHHN010000032.1, forward strand.
CCAAACCGTGGGAAATGATCACCAGGGGGGCAGGTTGAACGGTTGCAGTTCTCGGCACATACAAGTCCACAGAGAAGATCCGCTCCCGCTCCAGATCATTAAGGATTAGGGTGCTTTGCTCAAATTCTAAAGAGCCAGCTTGACGAAGATCGAGAGGAAAGGAAGTATCCGGTGCAGTTGCAGCCTGTTGCTGGGCTTGCTGCTCAATCGTGGCGATCGCCACTTGAGTATCCGCAATATTGCGACCCACCTGACCCATGAGGTCAAACGCAAACGTGGAATCAATCCGAATTCCATCCACTGGAAACTTGCGCATGACATTAAGCGGGGTTAAGCCGCCCTCCGGATCAGCCGCCGCCAGAATGAGTGCTGAGCGCAGAGCATAAAACCCAGACTGACGTTTACGCGTTAAAATCAACTCGCCAATTTCACCCAAGACAGCCTCGCCTTGAGGTGAATAGAGAAACTGAGAAACCACGACCGGGTCGACATCAACCCTGGCATCAAGCACCTCACGGAGCTGGGTTAGCTGTTCGTCACTCAAGTGAGCCGCTACATCCGACAAATCCGGTTTAATTTTTCCGGTTTGAGCATAATGGGCCAGGGAATCCACTGCGATCGAGAATTCCAAGGCACTGATGCTAAAAACGATCGTCTCTGCTGCCTGGACAACTCCACCCCAAAGCAAACTGCCATTAATGATCACCATGCCCAGAAATCGGGGCAACCATCGCATTTTCATCCGATATTTCTCCTCCAATACCAATCACATTAGACTCGGCCCAAACGCACCCAACTTTGACAATCGCACCCTATAATTAAAAGTTTCTGAAATTGACCACTTTGCACGGGGACAACCAATGAGCCTTCAAGATCTGCACGGGAAAGACCTTCTGAGTCTCGCTGACCTCAGCGCCACCCAGCTTCAGGCATTGATTCAATTGGTTTGTGACCTCAAAAGTGGCAAAACGAACTTGACTTGTAACAAAGTTCTGGGACTTCTCTTTTATAAAGCATCAACCCGTACCCGAGTGAGCTTTACTGTGGCGATGTATCAACTGGGTGGTCAAGTGATTGATCTGAATCCTAAAGTGACGCAAGTGGGCCGTGGCGAACCGATTGAAGATACTGCACGAGTTCTCGATCGCTACCTAGATATCCTGGCGGTGCGCACATTTGCCCAAGCGGATCTTGCAACCTTTGCCCAATATGCCAAAATCCCGGTGATCAACGCCCTCACGGATTTAGCCCATCCCTGCCAAATTCTGGCGGATTTGCAAACGATGCAAGAGGAATTTGGCTCACTCTCGGGGCTGAGTCTGACGTATCTAGGCGATGGCAACAATGTGGCCCATTCGTTACTGTTGGGCTGTGCCCTTGCTGGCGTTAATATTACGGTGGCGACACCACCAGGGTATGAACCGCTGCCCAAGGTGGTGGAGCAGGCGCAAGCGTTGGCTCAGAATGGTGCACAGATTGCTGTGACCAATGATGCGATCGCAGCCGTGAAAGGCAGTAATGTGGTCTACACCGATGTATGGGCCAGCATGGGCCAAGAGGAGGAGGCCGATAGTCGCATCCCCCGCTTTGAACCCTATCAAGCTAACGCCACACTCATGGCTCACGCTGACCCCAAGGCGATCGTGCTCCATTGTTTGCCCGCTCACCGAGGGGAGGAAATCACGGCTGAGGTGATGGAAGGCTCCCAGGCTCGGATTTGGGATCAGGCGGAAAACCGCATGCATGCACAGAAGGCACTAATGGCGGTGTTGTTGGGTTTACGGTAATTTAATCCCCTAGACAAATCCCCAGACCCCGTGCGGTATGGACTAGGGTGTCCTCGGGGTTAACCTGCCGATAGGTCTTAATGGCATCCGCGATCGGCACAGGGACAATTTGGTTATTTTGCCAGGTGACGACCATATCTTCTTTGCCATCGGCAATGAGATCCACGGCTGCCACGCCAAACGCTGAAGCCAAGAGGCGATCGGTGGGTGACGGGATGCCGCCCCGCTGGATATGCCCGAGCACCGTAACGCGGGTTTCCGCCCCAGTGGACTTGCTAATGGCATTGGCCAGATATTGCCCGATGCCTCCCAGGCGACATTCCCAAAACTGCTCCATCTTCTGCACGGTTTCGCCCCCTTCAGTACAAACCGCTTCCGAGACGATCACGATGGAAAATCGGAACCCGGCATCCTGCCGTTCTTGGATTTTGCGACAGATATTGCCAAGGCTATAGGGGATTTCTGGGATCAGAATAATATGGGCCCCCCCAGCAATCCCCGCTTGCAGCGCAATATGGCCGGCGTCCCGGCCCATCACTTCGAGGATCATGACGCGATCGTGACTGGCTGCCGTGAAATGGAGGCGATCGAGGGCATCAGTGGCGATATCCACTGCGGTACTAAAGCCAATCGAGAGTTGGGTTTCACCCACATCGTTATCGATAGTTTTGGGAATGCCAATCAGCTTCATGCCCCCTTGTTGGGCGAGTTTGCGCAGAATTGCCAAACTCCCGTCTCCACCAATACCAATCAGGGTATCGAGTCCCAGTTGATAGTAACCATCAATGATTTCTGGGGAACGATCTTTGAGTGAACCGTCTGGCATGGGGAAGGCAAAGGGATTACCCTTGTTGGTTGTGCCTAAAATCGTGCCACCTTGGGTTCGGAGCGGGTCCATGGCATTGAGATGCAGAGGCATCACTTTTGGCGGACGCTGCATTAAGCCATTCGTCGCACCCTGAATACCTAAGACTTCCCAACCATAGTATCGAGTTGCCCGGTTAACCACTGCTCGGATAATCGGATTTAACCCAGCACAGTCACCGCCACTGGTCAGAATCCCAATTCGCTTTTTCTCGCTCATACGCCATGCCAACGCCGAAAGTCTGCCCAAACATTGTCAAGGCAGTTTTTGATGGGGGGCGTTTTCGGCCGTTTAATTTTAGATTTATGGAATCTAAGCTGACATGGGCCACTGCTGTTGCTGAAGCTGCTGCATATGGTGAAAGAGTTGCCAACAGTAGGTTTCTGGCAACCCACAGGTCACAGCACCCCGCAGTACCACATTAAAGTACCAGTCGTTGGGTGCCAGTTCGTCTGTCAGCTTATTGACTACCACATAGGTGCGAACCTGGCGGTAAGTTTTGCCGAGACAATCGACGGTGACCTCTTCATGACGGTAGCCATTTTGAGGCATTTCTTCGCGAATATCGAGCGCTTCGCTACAGCGCCAGGGCAAACGATAGAGTACACCCATTACCGCTGCCCCTGCCTCGGGAATCACATCTAGCACCCCACAATTGCGCCGCAATGCTCGCCCATAAAACCCCAGTCGATAGTTCTGCAACGTGGCAATTCCTAATACATAAGAGTGCATCCGTTCACCGAGCGATCGCTCCAGATCGACCGGACACATACAAGATCCATAGGCAAAATAGTCAAAGGTGGGTTCCGAGGCGCGATGCAAAGTTAGGGGTCTCATAGGGCAGCAACAATCAACAACTCAAAACTCTTAATGTTTTCTTCATTAAGTTTCTTTTGTTTTTATCACTTGTGCTGTGATGTCTTCTACATTTTGTAATACTGCGTAATCTTATCGGTGCTGAAACCTCAAATAAGCGTATTGCCCCAATAGTAGGGATGAGATATGAGGGGAACCAATTATCCTGCTCTTTGTGGTTCCAAGCATTCATAATGGAGCGATTCACTATCAATGCAAGCATTGATCTCTCCCCAGATTTGACGAACAACTGACACACAACTTATGTATACCGCCTCTATCTTTACGGGATATAATCTTCCCCTTGTGGCATTATCGATCGCGATCGCCATTTTTGCGGCCTATACCGCCCTCGATTTAGGTGGGCGCGTCACTGCCACTGAGGGCAAACTCCAATTGATTTGGCTGGCGGGTGGTGCGCTCGTGATGGGAACCGGAATCTGGTCGATGCATTTTGTGGGTATGCTGGCGTTTAAGTTACCGCTATCCGTGCAATATCACGTCCCGATCGTTCTCTTGTCTGTGTTACCTGCGGTGATCACGTCAGGATTGGCGCTCTTTGTGGTCAGCCGCCCCCAATTACTTCGCTGGCAATGGGTGGGGGGAAGTCTACTGATGGGCAGTGGAATCGTCGCCATGCATTATGTTGGCATGCTTGCCATGCACACCTCGGCAATGATGAGTTACGACTGGCATGGGGTGCTGCTGTCTGTTGGGGTGGCGATCGCAGTGTCTGGAGTCGGGCTTTTGCTGATTTTTCAATTGAGGATTGAAAGCGAGGCGACTCAAACCTTACGGAAGATAAGCGCCGCTGTAATCATGGGCAGCGCCATTCCGCTGACTCACTATATTGGGATGGCAGCTGTTCGTTATCAGGTCGATTCCCATACCGTGCTTGATCAACGGCCACACTCTCCAGAGAATGTCATCCCGTTGGCAAGCACTATTATTATTGGCACGCTAATGATGTTGGGTATAACAGTTCTAACCGCTTTTTTTGAGCGTCGCCTCGCCTTCGAGCGGACTTATAATCAAATCTTGCAAGAGAACCAAGCTCGCGAAACCTTACTCAACCATCTTTCTCATAAGATTCGTCAATCTCTTGACCTCCAAGCCATTCTTCAAACTACTGTTTGTGAAGTTCGAAAATTTTTTGAGAGCGATCGCGCTTTAATTTATCAATTTGATCAAGATTGGTGTGGCACAGTGATTTTGGAAGATGTGACATCTCCCTGGCAAGCAACGTTAGGTGAGGCTGCTGATGATTGTTTTCCCCATGCTTTGTTGACGTCTTACTCAGAGGGGCGTATTCATTCAATCAACGATAGTTTGACGGCAAGTATACACCCACAGCATCGTGAGCTTTTACAACACCTCCAGGTAAGAGCTAATCTTATTGTTCCTATCATTGTCCAGAACAAGCTATGGGGATTATTGATGATTCATCAATGCGATCGCCCTCGGAATTGGCAAGATTCTGAAGGTCAACTCCTTTATCGTTTAGCCATTCAGTTAGGAATTGCAATTCAACAGTCTGAGCTATATACCCAGGCCGAGAAGAATACAATCCAAGCACAACAGCAAGCAGCAGACTTACAAGCGTCTGAGATAAAACTCAAACAAAAAACAGAAACATTGCAGGCAACCTTAGATGATGTCAGAAATCTCCAGAATCAATTAATCCAAACTGAAAAAATGTCGAGCTTGGGTCAGCTCGTTGCTGGGATTGCCCATGAAATCAATAATCCAGTCAACTTTATTTATGGTAATCTCTCGCATCTGCAAAGTTATACCCATGATTTGCTCAAATTCCTCGATCTCTATCAGCACCATTGTCCCCAACCTAATCCAGAAATTTCTGAGCATGCTGAACAAATTGAAATCGATTTTTTGCGTCAGGATATTATTCAAGTTTTAAACTCGATGGCTGTTGGTACAGAGCGGATCAGAGAAATCGTTTTGTCCTTACGTAATTTCTCTCGGGTTGATGAAGCTGACTTCAAAAGGGTCAATATTCATGATGGTATTGATAGCACCTTAATGATTCTCAATAGCCGTTTTAAATCCCATGGAGATTGTCCTGAAGTTAAGGTATTGCGTGAATATGGCAATTTACCACTCGTTGAATGCTTTCCAGGGTCACTCAATCAGGTATTGATGAATATAATTGATAACGCGATCGACTCGTTTGAAGAGACTAGACAAGAATCTGATCTAACTTGTTTGATTACAATCAAAACAACTGTTGTTAATGAGCATTGGATACAGATTACGATCGCGGATAATGGTTCGGGGATTCCTGAATCTGTACAAACCCAAATCTTTAATCCCTTTTTTACAACAAAGCCCGTTGGTAAGGGGACAGGGATGGGTCTTGCGATTAGTTATCAAATTATTGTGGAGAAGCATTGCGGTCAAATTAATTGCCGTTCAACCCTAGGAGAAGGCACTACATTTGAAATTCGTATTCCTATTCAGCACACAGCAACAATGAATGGCTGACGGCTGAGTACAGGACAAAAAATCAGCAATCGCCTGAAACCCATATGAATTAGTAGGTTGGGTTGAGTTTAGGTATAGCCTGTGCAGCGCATGTTGAGCGTAGCTTGCTTCTCGCAGAGTAACCCAACGCGATTGCTCTATGCTTTACTGAAGCAGCGGAAATACCCTGGAACTGGAAGATATCATCATGTCTGAGCTTCCCCCACTAGGGTGATTCTAGAGTCAGTTCATGCAGTATACATTGAATGAGAGAACTATTTCGACAATGAAAATGAGAAGAATCAAAAAAAGCGTAATGTCCATTATTTTTTTGATATTACTGGCGCCTATCAGTATCTCTTTGAGTTCGTGTGCTAAGAATCAGACAAAGCAACTTGATATTTATGAAGATCCAGATCTGATGGAGGAAGAGATTGGAAGATTAATTCCGCTGGGTAGTTCTGTCGAACAAGCTAGGAAAGTGATGGAACTCAGTGGCTTTGAATGTGAGTATTTCGAAAATGGCTCTTTTGCTAGGGTAAGAAATGCCCATGATAGTCCTGGCGGGATGGATGCAACTTACTATGATGGAGTAGATGGTTTATATTGCCAGTTTCACAGAGGTGTGTTTGTCGAAACTCGATGGCAATCTTTGATTGCTCATGAGGAGGGTAAAGTTACTGTGATAGCAGTCTCTGTTGGTTTAATTGGGCTTTAGGTTAGGCACAATTCACTGTTGTCAACTATTCAAGACAATAAATGGAAAACCACATCGAATGCCCTCAAAGATTTACACCTTCTCAGTGCATTGAAAATATCATCATTATGAGAATATTGGGCTTCCAAGCTTTGGGGTAAAGATGTCTAGCTCATTTGAACCAGAGGCTCCAACAATTCTTGAATTATTAAAATCGCTCAAAACATTGCGAGATTGGGGTTACAGGCATGTTCTTATCCCCTGAGTCTGCAAAATCTAACCATTTTTCACAACCGCATGGGGCCACTATCATCCCCATATTTAGCGTTTTTCTTCTCGATCACTGCTTCAGCGATCGCCACCGCCCTTTCTGCCAACTCCTCTGGCGCAATGCCATCTTGGGTTGGATTGGCGCAAAGACCCTGTACCGCTGCAATAATCAGGTGTTGCCGAAAGCCAATTCGGTCGAGATGATGTCCTTCCATAATTCAAACACTGTGCTCAATATCTCTAGTGTCTCGTAAATTTCGTTAGTCTGGAATTACCAAAGATCAGCCTTAGGATCAATTTTGCGTAAAAACTCACTGGTCAACTTCAAAAACGCCTTAGACCCCGCGGAATTCGGCGCATTAAGCACCACTGGCATAAAACTATCCACCGCCTTAGCCACATTCACATCCATTGGAATACTGGTTTCAAACACCTCTTGGGGCGTGAAATCTTGTTTGATGCGCTGCATTACTTGATTGTAATAGCGGCCACTCAGTACCCCCCCAGATAGGATAAAGACAATACCCAGTAAGTCTAAACTGAGGGGGGGATTGTATTGCTGTTTGAGCTTTTTGATGCGTTGTTGTAAAAGCTGAATTCCCACTAACGACAAAGGTTCTGGGCGAGCCGGGATCAGATAGCGATCGCTGGCAACAATAGCACTCCGAGTGAGCAAGTTATAACCAGGGGCACAGTCAATCAGAATGTAATCATAGCGATCGCGCACTGGTTCTAGAATTGAAGTAATCAGTTCTTGCTCAAACTGTTGCCAACTTTCACTGAATTTTGTCTTCTCAGTTGTGTTTTGAGTTTTCTTATAGAGCACCTCCGCTACGGTATATTCATCATAGAGTTCAATATTCCCAGGTAACAAATCCAAACCCTGGATACCACAGACTTTCTCCAGCAACATATCGGCTGTGCCAAATTTGCGGACAATATAAGGACGAATCACCTTATCAATGAGATAACTAATTGTACGGCGGCCGCGACGCAAGCGGGCAAAGTCATGGGGGGCAAGCACACTCAAAGTTGCACTAATTTGCGAGTCAAGATCGACAATCAACACCCGCTTTTGATGCTTTTGGGCTAGACACGTTGCCAAGTTAACGGTGAGGGTAGTTTTCCCAACACCACCTTTCATATTGATGGTGGTCAAAATTGTAGCCACGGTCGTCTCCCCTTAGATGTCCTGTTTAATGCGTTTCATCATCGTCAGCGACTGCCAGGCCAAATTCTTGAAATGCGGGCAAAAAATTCCGATTCTCATGGCCCGGACGACTGAGTTTAATCAGGGCAAAGCGCTGTGCTGGCTCAAGACCAAACCATTGATTCAGGTTCAAGGTGAGCTTGAGCTGCTTGGCCTGCTGATGGACTTGTTCTGGAATCTCAATTTCGTTGAGCCAAGGGGGCCGTTCGGGCACGGGCAGGGTGCTGGCCGGTTCGCCGACATGCGCCCTCACCAACGCTTGTAAATCGTCGCGGTAGCTAGCGATCGCCTCTGGTGTATCACAGGGGCGATCAACCAGACTCTGGCGCTCCGTTTCCGAAAAGCTATGCCAATGTTGGAGCTTGAGCTTGACGCCGCAGGTATCCAGTTTCAAGCGCACACCCATCGGAATACAGCGTAGGGATGTCACAAAATCCGCTTCAAATTCAAAAAAGACCACAAGCCCCTATTCCTATTTTTTGGTTGATCTGTACTTTATTTTAGAGCGCATTCTCCAATTATTCCAGCAGCTTTACGGATTTTTTGACCGATCGCTGGGATAGTCTCAAAAAGATGCGCTAATGCTCAATAACGCTCATTGGCGGGCTGCCATCACAGCTTGATTCCCAGCCAGGAGATAGAGGGAATTCGCATTCCAGAATCGATATTGCAGTAACGATAACTCTGGCTTTACAATCTCCGGTCAACCTGCACAGCCCAGAAATCATGGAAATCAATAATATTTTTGCGTCTATTCCCAGCGAAATGAACGATGAAATATTTGAAGTGATTGCTCAGAACAGTGTTGTCAAAATTGAGCGGATTATTTCCTATGGTCATCGTTCGCCAGCATCGGGATGGTATGACCAAATCCAACATGAATGGGTTATGGTTGTGCAGGGGACAGCCATTCTTGAGTTTGAAGGGGATGAAGCGGTTACGTTGCAGGCGGGTGATTATCTGAATATTCCAGCTCATACCAAGCACAAAGTGACTTGGACAACCCCTGATATGGAGACAATCTGGCTAGCGATTCATTATGAGTAATACAATTAGACCATTTCAAACGCTCTCTTGATGATGCCTCAACACGAAACGATTAACTACATTGAACTGCCTGCTAAAGATATAGCAGCAACCAAAGCTTTTTTTATAGCGGTGTTTAGCTGGACGTTTGAAGATTACGGCCCGGACTACACCGCTTTTAGCGATGCAGGGATTGAGGGGGGCTTTTATCAATCCGACTTAGTTGCATCAACGGCGCAGGGGACTGCGCTTGTTGTCTTCTACAGCAAAGCCCTTGAACAAACCGAAGCTAAAATCATAGCTGCTGGCGGTAGGATCATCAAACCCGTCTTTTCCTTTCCGGGTGGGCGTCGGTTTCACTTTAGCGATCCTAGTGGTAATGAATATGCGGTGTGGTCGGATCTTTAGGGGGGCAAAAAATGAGAAAATGCTGAGAATAATTGATGGCTAAAATCTGAAGACATCATTTGCATCACTACCCTGAATTTCGATTGGATCTATGGCTTTGCATGCTACTATGTCTATTGACAGGGACGCTACATCACGCTACATCGAACACTTGCTAGGTCTTAAGAATTGTCTACTGAAGCACTATTTTAGAATTAAGCTAAATCTACTATTTTTTTCATTGTTTTCTCAGTTGAAGAGATTCGTTTTTGATATAAAATGCAGCGGTTTTCTTGGTTTCTGAACTAGCATTTCAATCCTTGTGAATTGACAGAATCTTTACAAAAAAAAGCTGTTTTTTTACGTTAACTTTAAACAATAGTCTTCTCTAGGCTGTTCAATAGAATTAATCGGGTGCTCTGCCAAAACTAACTTAATGTCCAAGTACTTCAGCGGAGACTATTACAGACATGACCGTGCAATTCAAAGCAACCTCAATGGCCGTCGGGCTGGGTTTGATTTCAGCGATCGCCGCAGCATCGTCAGCCGAGGCTTTCACCTTCAACTTCGATAATGGCAACTGGACTCACGGGAATCAGACTTCTGTGGGTTGGCTAGATGGTGCGACTTCGGGTTCAACCACTGTTGGTGGCATTACCTTGTCGGTTAACTCCACTGTTTTTGGTGGTGCTCAAGCCAATGAAAACAATCTCAGGGATACCACCAGTCAAGGAACAATCGGTTTTAGACTGGGTAATGAGCAGGACACCGCGATTTACCGAGGCGGAAACCTCTCTGCATATCAGCGGCTTGATTTTGAGTTCTCTACTGCTGTCAACCTTGGTGACTTTATTATCGGTGATATTGACACGAATGATTTGGCCACGGGCTTTGTGGATGCAGTGGCGGTGGAAGGCTTCAATGGCAGTGCTGGCGCAATTGGCACAGGCCTAGGTGCCGTTTACAGTTTTGCCCAGCAAACCACATTGACCACAGAGTCAATTGCTACTGAAAATGGTGAGATTGATTTTGTGGTTCGTGATGTTGAGCAATTTGGTCTGCAAAACAGTCGCTCCGTTGATACAGATGATGCGTATATCTCTTTTGACAGTCCAATCCGGTCATTTTCAATCTACTATTTTAACGATGCGCTCCGTAAAAATGGCGTTGAGTCCATCGCAGGTAATCAGGCTGTTAATTTATTTGAGGGCAACGGTGTTTCCGGCTTCACTGCCACTGAAGCGGCTCCTGAACCCTTTAGCATGATTGGTGGCGGTTTAGCCCTTGCTTTAGGAGGTCTAGCACGTCGTCGTTCTAAAAAAGGGTAATCCCCCCTAACCGTTTAGCTTGAACAACACTCAATTCCAATCGAGATGAAAACGCTAGCGTAGACAGTGTTTTTAACGGCAAGGTTATGCCGTTAAAAACACTGTCTTTAATTCGTGTAATGGAAGCAGCGATCGCCTTGGGCAATACGCAAGAGAGAAGCTATCCAAATATCCGCCTAGCGCTTGTCAAGTTGACGCTTGATGTAGCGAATCTCTTTTTTATTGCACTGCTTTTTATGGATCGCGTAGAGTTGGCGATCGCTGGGATAGTAAAGCTTCCGACGGGGAATCAGATCCCCTGCGATCGCATCCCGAACATGCTCAATCGGCGGTGGCGGAAACTCCGCAAACGTCACCAAAAACCACAGCCCATCAAGCAGACGATATTCATGTTCATCATCAATGGTTAGGCGAGCTTTAGGGGCTGGTTTCGGTTGGGTTCGGTAAGCTTGCTTGTCAATGACATGGAGAATACCCGTCTCAGGATGCACATAAAACTGGTCTCGCCAGGCCGCCTTTAAGGGTTTATAGGTACGCCATTCGCCTTTCCCGTAGGGAATACCGTTGATCAGTTCCACATGACGCTCCACATAATCCCAGAGATGATCAATCACATGCTGACCCAATAGGGTTTTGCGATCGAGCTTTTGGCAGAGTTCGCTATAAACCTCATCCCAAGGCTGGCCGACTTTGGAGCGCAGAAACTTCCGCAACGGCCCTAGATGATCAGAGGGCCATTTGGACTTATTCCGAGGCTTCAGTAGATAAGGACGGAGTAACCCTCCTTCGGTGGCTTCTCGGGTGATTTGATCGAGCCGTTTCCGGTAGCCTGTCACTTTCTTGAGA
>JAAHHN010000320.1 GCA_010672165.1 Spirulina sp. SIO3F2
TGGTACTCTTTAGCTATCATTTTGTTTGGATAGGTCACTTGCACTAATATTGACCTATCTTTTTTTGCCTCCTTAGTCTATATTCCTTGCTACACAAAGCTTTTGACCCTCTTTGTCACCCTCTCAGGTATTCTTCTAGCGTTTCATCATTGACAAAATCAAAGGATCGGCCGCCAAAATCTGTGCGAATCATACCGGGCTCGACAATCTTCACCTTGACGCCAAAGGGTTCTAGCTCATAATGCAACGCTTCGGAAAGACCCTCGACCGCAAATTTAGTGCCGTGATAGAGCGTACCGAGGGGAAACGTCATCTGCCCACCAATCGAGCTGATGTTCACAATTGTCCCTGCCTTGTTTGCACGGAAATGGGGCAGTATCGCTTTTGTTGTTTCCAGGAGGCCAATCACGTTGGTGTTAAACTGACGACGAATATTTTCCATAGGGAAGGCTTCAAGTGGGCCATAGGCACCGTAACCTGCATTATTTAGAAGTACGTCAATGCGCCCGAATTTCTCGATCCCCTCGGTCACAGATGCCTCGATCGAGCTGCTATCAGTTACATCCAAACGAGTAATCAGAATGTTATCTAGCCGAGTTAGTTCTGCTTCCTTCTCCGGCGTGCGCATAGTGGCGATCACATTCCAGCCCTTTGTCTGAAAAAGCTTTGCTGTTGCTTTACCAATGCCACTGGAAGCCCCAGTAATTAAAATTGTTCTGTTCATGTCTTAACTGTTTCGATCATTACAGGTTCATACCGCCAGAAATCTCAATGCGTTGCGCAGTTATCCATTGATTCTCACCAGTCAATAGGCTGGCGATCGCACCACCGATATCATCAGGACAGCCTGCTCTACCCATCGCTGTAGAAGCAGCAATAAACTGATTAACCTCAGGATTGTCACGTACCACACCCCCACCAAAATCCGTCTCAATTGCGCCAGGCGCGATCGCATTCACTGCAATACCGCGCGGGCCAAGCTCCTGAGCCAGATAACGCGTCAGAATCTCAACTGCGCCCTTCATCGTGCCGTAGGCTGCGTATCCGGGTAGCGAGAAGCGGGCCAGACCAGAGGAGAGATTCACAATCCGACCCCCATCTTCAATCAGTGGCAAAAGTCGCTGGGTCAGGAAGAAGACACCCTTGAGGTGAATATTCATCAACGCGTCAAATTGGTCTTCTGTGGTCTCAGCGAAGGATGCATGAATACCTATCCCAGCGTTGTTTACAAGATAGTCGAACGACTGACGTTCCCAGACGCGATCGAGGGTTTCAGCAAATCGCTCTGCGAAAGACTCGAACTGTCTTATGTTTCCTGTGTCGAGTTGAAGTGCAGCAGCACAACCCCCCAAGTTTTCAATCTCAGCCACCACCGCCTGGGCAGTGTCCGAGCGATTCAAGTAGGTGAGCACAACGCCAACTCCTTGCTTCGCTAAGTGCAAAGCGCTGCTCTGGCCAAGACCGCGGCTACCGCCAGTGATCAGCACAATTTTGTCAGTCATGGTTCGTCCTAAATTGGGCTATGTTCCAAATTTAGGGCTGATCCAGCCAGACGTCCTGCCCCATTCTCCGCAAGCTCTGCCTAATCCTCCAATGTGTTGATCTTTTCACAAGTTGTACACCTATCTTGGTTGATGTGATGGATCGACAAAACAAGAAACGTTTATGCAGACCCAAGAGCTGATCGACCCGGTTTGTGCCTATGCAGATCACCATAGAGATAGCCAAGAGTCTGGTCTAGAGTTGTATGCTACTGGCCTTGCCGGACTGACAATTTTGCGTAGCTGCCAGCCCACGGCATTGGAGGCTGTTCTTTACCAGCCACTATTTTGCTTAATCCTCCAGGGAGCGAAGGAAACCCATTTGGGCATGCGCCGCATCAGCTTTGCGGCGGGCGAGTCCCTGATTGTCAGCCATCAACTGCCAGTTACCTCCCGCATAACCGAGGCAACCGAGAGCATCCCCTACGTGGCGCTCGTATTGGAATTGGACATGGGGATAGTGCGGAGTCTTTACGAAGAGGTGAGTGAGGTCGAAGTTGAACAGGAGCAGGCCCGAGCACTCAATGTCGGCAAGACAGATAAGGCTTTGCTCAGCGCGATGGGGCGGCTCGTCGATTTGATCGAGCGACCGATTGAAGCAAAGGTCATACTGCCGCTTGTCCAGCGCGAAATCCATTTTCGATTGCTTCTGGCACAGCACGGCAGTATGCTGCGCCAGTTGCTTCGGCGGGGAAGTCATGCCGATCGCATTGCCAAGGCGATCGCCCGCATTCGACAAAACTACGCCAACCCCATCACCGTAGCTGAGCTAGCCAAGGTAGCAGGGCTAAGCCCATCATCCTTTCACGAGCATTTCAAAGTCCTGACCGCAACAACCCCCCTGCAATATCAGAAAGAATTGAGGCTCCTTGAAGCCCGCCAATTTTTGATGGATGGGACACATAACGTGTCCAGTGCTGCGTTTGAAGTGGGTTATGAAAGTCCCACCCAGTTTAGTCGTGAATATTCTCGCAAGTTTGGTAATTCTCCTCGCCAAGACTTAGCTAAATATGCACAAAAATGATGAGTAAGCTTCTCTTGAGCCACTTAAAAAAGATAAGATGAACTCCAAATTCTTTGCTTCCAGTTCGTCCATGCAGTTTTGATCTCATTGATTAGCCATTGTCCTCCCAGAGTTAACGAGTTTTCATGCGAAACGTAGATAAGCCACTCATATCCTTCTGAAAACCAATACCCTTCCCCTCCCCTGCCATAAAATGGCTCAAAAATCCCAAGCTCTATTTCATAATCTGGATCTAATTCAATCAATCCCCAAACTTTATGGACTTGATGTGAATTCAATATCTTCTGTAGGCTTTTAAAGCCAAACTCTGCTTCAAAATATTCGTCTTGGAAAACCAATAATGGTTTATCAATATCAACTAATTCCAAAGGATAATAATATTCCTTTTCCACTCCCCAAATATTTTTAAGCTGTTGTTGGTGATAAGTCCTTTCTTCTTGAGACAAGACACGACGGTAAAATAAGGGCTTGACTCGAAACAAGTCATCTTCTGGGAAATTTTCAATAAACTGGATAAACTTCTCGCGCTCTTCCAGCATTGCTTGATCGGAAATCTGTTCATTAGGCGGCTCAGTGAATATGCTATTAGCTGTAGAGGCCATTTCAGCTAATATCTCTTTTTCTTCTTTAAGACTATCAAAATCTTTCGGTATGAATTCTTCTACTCCATCCAAGATAGCCTTAAGGACGTTGTAGCGTGGAAAAATATTTAACTCTTTTTTCGAATATGTATATGTTCTTTTATGAAGCTGATTGATCCGTGAATATTTTTCAACCCAATATTCATGCTGTTCAAGACAATATCGTCTTGCAACAGTATGTAGATTTTCGATCCTAATATCAAGATCCATCATTAGATGTGAATTCGTTGTTGAAAATTTTTTATAGTAAGCAGCCTATCTTCTACAGCTCACAATTCTGTTTGTAGGATCAAACTCTCGATTTCAAAACACCGTAGCTTAACGTGCTTTGGCCGCAGTTATGAACCAATGCACATATTGCTCATAGCCCCCCGGAAACGCCATATTCAGCGCTAGCGGGTCTTGGCTATCTGCCGGATCGCCTGGCCCGGCAATTACCTTCTCTATTCCCTCTACTGTTGCCACTTGGAGCGATCGCCGATTTTTCACTTCCCCCCGTGAGCTGTCCACATAGACCGTGAGGTGGGGCTGCCCAGTGGCTTGCTTAAGATTGTGGATGAGTTGCAAAAAGTTGCGATCGCTCCCCCCACGCTTAACTCCCTCTGGGGTCACTTGGCTATTGACCGTATCGCCCACGCCCATTAGCAGCGGCATTTTCTCAGGATCAAAATGGGTTTTAATCAGGTCTAAAAGCGCATCGAGAGCGTGAGGCGCTTCGCGGACATTGAAATCTTTGCCCAAAGGATAAACGCCCCAATGTTGGCCATAGTAGCGATTGAGCAGCACCAGTACCCCGGCCTCTTTGATCCCCCCTCGCAACATAAATTGAAAGTCGCTCGTGCCGGAGTCTTTGCCTTGGGTCGGGCGCAGAATTTCTTGCCCCTGAGCGTCGCGTCCTAGGTTGGGCGCGTAATGAACAAAAAAGGCATCACCCAAACCTTGCTGGGCAGCCTGAGTCAATAAGTCTTGAGTTAATTGATAAAACAGTTGCTGTAACTCAGCGTAATGCTCTGGCAAGGCAGCAAATGAGGTATTGAGGTTGGCTGTGGGGGAAGCGACGTTTTCTAAAATCGAAGCGTCCAGCAAGGATTGCTGTTGCGCTTCAGGAATTCCCTTGTCAGTGAGGAAGGCAGCAAAGCGATCGCGCATTTGTCGCCCCACAGCTTGCAAGAAGTCCAATTCTGCTGGGCTCACGCCGGGATGACTCACATTCCCCTGACGGTCTTGCCATTGCACACCCCCCGCTGCCAAACCGGGCAGATGCAGTCCTGCCACTTGGAGATCCTGCCCTGGAAAAGCCCCTTGCACAATACGATTCACGCCCCGAGGGCCGAGATGCTCACCATTGGTCAGCACAAAAAAATGCCCATCCAGGCGTTGGGTGGCTCGGACATAGTCAGGGTCAATCACGCGATCGAGGGGATCTTTGACCAGTTGCATACAAACCCCGTCAAGATCCTGGATAATCAGGAGGTTTTGGGTTTGGCTAATCACTTGAGCCCAATCCGCATGGGCAAGAGAGTAGGTGGTGTGGGCAAGGGTTTGGGCAGTCATGGGTAAGGGGGCAATCGTCGCCCTGATTGTCCCATGCGCTGTGCTCGATTCAGGTTAAATTCCGCCGACGAAACAACCTGGATGCAGCAAGTTATTGGGATCAAACTTAGCTTTGAGCCGTTGCATCAGCCAGAGGGCATTACCCGGGTAGCCCCAAGGTTCAACCTCCGCTTTCAGGGAGTCTGGCCCGTCGAGAATTGATAGATAGCCCTGGTTTTGTTCACAGAGCCGTCGCAGCCGTTTGAGATCGGTGGCTGTGGGAGCGGTGGGGAAATGGATATGGCTAACGCCTGAACCTGCATAAATCCGGCCATAGGCGTCCGGAGGCAGTTGTGTGAGTAGGTCTACAGCAGCAGTGGGGAGCACGCCTAGTTTAAGCGTAACGGCATCAGGAGTTTGGGGCTGACGCACTAGTACCGCAGGGCGGAAGTTCAAAGTGTCTGTATGACAGATATCGGGTGGATTTTGAATAGGTGGCTTACTTCCGCCGTCGAGTACTAGGGGGGCGATCGCTTCCCAACCGGCCGGAGATTCCTGTTCAGGAAGAACCATTTGTTTTAAACCCAACGTCTTGACCCAAGCTGTTATCGTTTCGATTTGAGCGGTAATACTCTCGGGTAATGTGGCAAATTTGAGCAGGAGTCCGAGCCCTGAAGCTGTTTGACCGAATTGCTCAGCCTCAATCTGAGCCACGATTCTGGTTGAGAGCAGATCCATTGCAATGGGCGTTAGGGATGAACCTCGAATTTGTTGGCTGAGGGTGGCAATTGCCTCCGGTTTCCCTGTGATCCAGACAGAGGTTTCAGCGGGTGGCAAGGGATAGGTGCGTAGGGTCAGCTGCGCGATCGCGCCCAAGGTTCCATATGCGCCAGTAAACAGTTTCATCAGGTCATAACCCGCCACATTCTTCACTACCCGTCCCCCGGCTTTAGCCCGTTGACCATCCGCTCGAATCACTTCGATCCCCAGAATCAGATCCCGCACCCCACTGTAGCGATGGCGTAAGCTGCCCGCATCCGCTGTGGCGACAATGCCCCCGAGGGTAGCGGTGGCAGGATAGGCGGGGTCAAGAGGGAGCCATTGCTGCTGTGCTTGAAGCACAGTCTGCACCTGAGCCAACGTTGCCCCGGCTTCGACGGTGATGGTTAAGTCGCCGACAGCATGGTCGAGAACTCGGTTAAGCCGCTGGGTGCTAATCAGCAGATCAGGCGCGGGGGTGGGATTGCCCCAGCCGAGTTTGCTGCCTGTGCCGATCACAATACTTGACCACTGCTGTTGATGGGCTAGGGTGAGCAGAGCTGAGAAGCCTTCCAGGCA
>JAAHHN010000321.1 GCA_010672165.1 Spirulina sp. SIO3F2
TGGAAAAACCAAGCGAGGAAAAGCAGAAAAGAATCGCAGAGCTCATGCATCCTAACGTATGGGAAGAGATTGAACAAGCGAGAGAGATAGCCATAAACCAAAGCCCTGAAAAGCAGACCAAAATCCAAGGTGGGACAATGTCCGAAAATACATTCGTATCATGGGTGGACGAACTCATATGGCATTCAACACCGAGTACCGAGTCGAGAGGAGAAGTTACAACACAGGAAACAGCAAAGAAAGCAGTTGAGCGATATGCAGAGCGAGCGAAACAAGAAGAGAAAGCACCACCGGCAACCGATGAGGGAAATCGCGTGTTAAAGGTATTAGCGTATGACGAAAAGAGTGGATTTTACCAATGGTTAAGAAATAATTACCACTCCAAACAAAGCGTCCAGACATACTGGCATAGCTACCAAGACGAAGACCTATATAAAGTCATGCGTGAAGATATTCAGTCTAAAAAACCAGAAGCGATGAACGCGATCAACACGGATCTGGAACAAAATCCAGGTAGATGGGGGGGGAATGATCGATATAGTATGCGCCGACAGGTGACAGAGGCAGACGCAGTAGAATCCCAAAAGTATCCTCATGCAACGACCCATGACGCGATCCATACCAACGACCCGTGGGTGGGACGAGCGCGAGCGAATAGTGACCCAAAGACTATGGAGCGAATAAAGCAGTTGAAGGAAGAGGCAATAGCAAAGGGAGAGAAACGGTCGTTCATTCGTACTTGGGTCAGGGTGGAACCGAAGAAACAAACAGGAAAATGAATCATGACATAAAAAGAAAGCGTTGATACAAGGGTGGGCAGTGCCCACCACAACCCATGATTAATACAAAAGTAATCGCACCTTTGTTTTGCCTAAAACAATTTTCAAATAGTATCAAAACACCAGAACTGAAGACCTCTGGAGAATTGTAACCTTGTGGGCAATGCCCACCCTACAAGATATTCCCCTCATTAAAATCATTAATTCTAATTGCGTTTTTGTTGGGGAACATTATGAGAAAAAATTCATAGCAAAGGCAAGTATTTTATTTTCTGTATAACGCACTACTTGCCTTTTGATTATTCAAGAATTTGTGTTTTAGGGAAATCCTATCTATCAATTGCTATCTGCAAAACAACTCATCAATATATTTATCAGCAGCTCAAATATGTTAATCAAAAATCTCATCCATTAAGCGATCGCATAATCCGTATATTGCCGATATTCCGGCGCTTGAAACCCCAACACAATCTCCATTTGACCGACCCCCCGCGCCATTAACTCTTACGCCACCAGCATTTCCGTCATATTATGTTCCACCCAAACCTTGCCGTTTCTGATCGCAAGATGGAGAATACAACCATGGACACGCCGATAACCATCCCACCCCACATTCATCACCTGATAATGATCCTGCTGGATATCGAATACCGTATGGCAATCAATCTGACCATTGGAAATCGGCACTGACGCATATTCAGTGAGTAGAGACTGAATAATCTGACGGTAAGTTTCTATGCGATCCATTGCACAATTCGCTCCTGATTGGGATCATAAACGATCAATTTAATTTCATATCTCTCGACAGAGATTTGGAAAAACTCTCATTGAAAAAAAGATTCATAAGCAATTACAGGTATTGCTAAATATAAGGTGCGTTCTGAGTCCCTCACTTCTAAAGCCAGTCGATAATTTAAAAACTGTCCTAGGGCCGCATGGTAATTCGTCAGAAGAGATTCACCCAAAAAGCTTTTGATTTCAACCGCGATTCTTTCTGTACCCCGCTCGGCCCCCAATAACTGTTCAGCACCTAAATCAACCTCGAACTTCGTGCTCCCAATATCAAGGCGTAAGGGATCATCGGTTATGATCCACTGTTCTTTTTCTAGAGCAGTCCGAACCACAGCATGAAACCGATCTTTAGCAGCCATCGCTAGCGTTAACTCAATCGATAGTAATTAGTATAAAGCAATCAAAATTCTTGAGCGATCGCATCAATACTCCTCCCCCAACCAACCCGCCACCTCCGGCCGACTCAACAGACGCCCCATCTTCTGGTACTCCAACTTCGCCGCCGCCAGAATATGCTCCATCATCACCACCTCATCCGCATCCGCCGCCATAAACGCCGCATTCAGCGCGATCGCACGAATACTGCCCCCCGCCACATCCAAATTGCCCAATAGCTCAAAATCTAACCCCTGGGTCGGCGTTTTCGCCGGAAAAATGCGCTGCCAAATCCGGCTCCGAGCGGCACGATCAGGAAACGGAAAATTGACAATAAACCGTAACCGCCGTACAAACGCCTGATCTAGCGAATCCTTGAGGTTTGTGGTTAAAATCGCCAAACCCCGAAACGCCTCCATCCGCTGGAGTAGATAGCTCACCTCAATATTGGCATGACGGTCATGGCTATCTTTCACCTCCGTGCGCTTGCCAAACAGGGCATCCGCCTCATCAAAGAGCAACACCACGCCGCCCGTCTCCGCCGCATCAAAAATCTGCGCCAGATTCTTCTCCGTCTCGCCGATATATTTGCTCACCACCGCACTCAGATCAATCCGATAGAGATCTAAACGGAGTTCGTTGGCCAACACCTCCGCCGCCATTGTCTTACCTGTGCCGCTAGCCCCCGCAAACAACACCGCCAAACCCAAACCGCGATCGCCCTTCTCAGCAAAGCCCCAGTCTTGATACACCTTCGCCCGTTGCCGAACTTGCATCGTCACCGCCTCCAGTACCTGCTGTTCTCGGGAGGGCAACACCAAATCTGCCCAAGTCGCCCGACAATGGAGCCGTTGGGCCCGTTGCTCTAGGCGGGAGCGCGACTGCTGACGACAGAGGTTCCACAGTTGGCCGGGAAGATCGTCGGTTCCGGGCGACACTGCTGCACAGACCGCTCGGATCTGGCTGCTGTTGAGGTTAAACTGCGCGATCAACGGGTCTAAGGCTCCCTTGAATTGGGCTGCTCGTTCGCCTAAATATTGCTGCCAAAGCTGGTGTTTCTGGTCGTAGGGGAGGGGTTTGACTTCAAAGACTTGCGATCGCCGATATTCAAAATGTTGGGGTTCCCGGCTGCTCAGGATCACAGGGGTTTCCAGCCCTTCCACAAACTGGGTGAGGGCGGCCTGTTGTTCCAAGCTTGAGAGGCGATCGCACTCAATCAAAAGGATGTGATTATTCAGCAGCGCCTCGCATTGCCACCGCTGTTGCACCTGGGCAAGCTCGGTGGGATTTGTGGGGAATGTTGGGGCAGACCAGCGCCACAGCTCACCACCACAAGCCTGGCCAATGGCCCCACCCAGACGGGTTTTCACCAGCGCATCACCACCACACAATTGCAACATTGGCCGTTGTAACAAGGGCCCAACCTGAGCCGGGGTCACATCCCAGGATTGAATCGCCGCTTGCACCAGTGGCTGATAAAACGGCGCCAGCTCTGAGGGGTGGGGCATGGACGGCACGGGCTGCACCCAAGGCGTGAGGTCTGAATTGTGTTCAACTGACCCCAGCAAGACCGCCAAAATTCGCGGTTGAAGCTTGAGGGGAGCCTGCACCAGGGTGGGATGGGGCGCCAGTTCGAGCAATTGCCACCGTAAGAGGGGGCTGTGGGTGGTGAGGGCTTGCCAATCCGCTTGGGGAAAGAGCGCTAATGCTAGGGCAAAAGTGGGAGAACTGGGCCGCTCATAGCCCAGGATTTGGCCATACAGTTGCGCCATCTGGAGATCCAACTCCATGCCGACCCCCAGCAACAGGAGCAATTGCTCAAACAGGGTGAGACCCAACTGTTGGGCAAGGTGTTGGAATGGAGATGGCCAGGGAAAGGCAGCCCAGTAATGATAGGGTTGCTGCGCCAAAGGGGTCTGGAGCTGGCGACGTAACCGTTCAACCGCTTGATAAGCCTGGGCTAGGGGCTTGACAGGGACAACGGCCAGATGGGAAGTAGACATAGACAAGACTGCCGATACCGGTAGACAACAGAATGAATAGAAACTAAGACATTTGCTTCTATTTAAGATGTCATTAAGACGCTTGTCCCGATTCTTTATATAATTTTTGGGTCTAATACTGAATGTTCGAGAGTGTCAGTGCTATCCCAAGCCTCTTGCCAAAGTTCAAGCTACTCGCCATATTGCAAACCCACCACATCAAAGGTAATCACTGCCGGATGAGAGCGTTGCAAGCGTTGATCTGTAATGACAACCAGTGGGATATTGACGGTGTTTAAAAACACATCAATGAACGGCGAGCTGTCATTTTGGGATGTTGGGCTCGTCGAAGAGGAGGTGTTCTGGACTTGCAAAAGTCCCAGCCCTAGGGCAAGCACCTCAAACTCCGCTAGCGCTGCAAAAATAGCAAACACCAAACGTCCATTGGCTGTTATGGCGTTAATTTGTGCCCCAGCCCCAGCTAAGACCTTCAAGCCTACCTGACGCTGATTGAGGGTATCGACCCAACTCACCAGATGCTTCAAATCTCGTCCCAAGCGGTCAAGCTTCTGGATAACTAACGTATTCTCTGCTTGCAATACCTTCAAACAAAGGATAATTACATCAAAGTAGTGGACGAATGGGGCTCTTCTCACATAAAAAAGGTTCAGGAACATACCCTTGACCCAGGTAAGAAAGAAAGTATTGAAGACTAGCATGATCATT
Organism: Spirulina sp. SIO3F2; assembly: GCA_010672165.1. Lineage (GTDB taxonomy): Bacteria > Cyanobacteriota > Cyanobacteriia > Cyanobacteriales > Spirulinaceae > SIO3F2. The sequence continues at coordinate 4,655 of JAAHHN010000321.1, forward strand.
AGAGGCAACAACCTCATAAAAATTAGTGCTATTCCAGATCATGTATGCATATTTAAAATGACAGTGAATTGCATCAACAAGACTATTCAAAGTGACTTGGCAACGCTCCATTTCTTCAAGGATTTGTGAATGCTTTTGCACAATTTCCGATTGCGTAAAGTAAATCCTCTTAAAGCGATCTTTTATTTCTTCTCTTCTTTGATACTCATCATAGTTTGGATGCATTATCTTTTCGCAGAAAACAATTAATCCATTTTCCTTGAGAATTCTTTTGATATAAGCAATTTGAGCTTTGCGATTTGGCCCATACATTTGAAATGTTGTATTCTCAAAAATTACATCGAACCCATCTTTGAAATAGGAATGCTCATTTCTCTCCGCAAGATACTCAGGGGTGATATCTGTGGGTGGGCCAATATGAATATCGGAGTAATGATGTTGACAGAGCCTGTGAAAATTTTCTCCATTAGCTGGATTGGGCGAATCAGTTAAGGTTCTAACTAAACCTTGCGCATATTCAGCTAAGGTTCTAGCATTTGTTCCGTCCGCAGAACTGGTTTCATGATAAGTAAATGGGGCTTCTTTATTACTCAAGCGATGTTGAGCGAGCTTATATAATGCAATACCCAATCGACATTGTTCTTCTACAAAAAAAGGAATGCTTGCACAAAGATGCTTATAAAATTGTCCAATATTGCGTTGAAAAATATTGTGATATTCCTTATACTCACTACGTTGTTCCAAAAAAACAGGTGCAGCAAGCACCTCTTTATGAGGTGCTTGAGAGCGGCCTGCGGCAATATTTTCAAAGTGAGGTAATAGAGAGTTTAGACGAGGACCCTTGAGAAAGTCGGCTCTAATTCTCTCATAGTCAAATGATTGCATAATTTAAATCGTAAATGTCTTTCGAACAGTAGGAAAGCATGACGATTTCAATTGTACGCTAAGGATTTCAAAAATCCTCAAACCCTTGGTGCACAAGGATTCACTGTTTTACAAAAGAACGTTTTTGAGCAAAAAGGTCGATCGCCGAATACCTTACTATGCTTGAGTTTTAGGCGATAAATTTTCTATAACCGTAGGTTTCTATTCAAATGGTGCGACTTGAAAGTTGCACTTGAGAGTAGGTTCCTCAGAAAAAAACCAACCTAAGTATAGCGAGGCGGAGTTCAGAGTTCAAAGTTCAAAGTTCAGAGTCCAAAGTGCTTGTACAACAGGCATTCTGTGAATTTTGAATGGATGGCTTATTTCTGCCGTTCTGTACTAGTAGCCAAGGCTGTACCAATCCAGAAGAGGGAC
>JAAHHN010000322.1 GCA_010672165.1 Spirulina sp. SIO3F2
TAGCCCCACCCAAATCGACAGCCAATATGAGATACTCATCACCCTGAGCCAAATGCAGAGCCTGGCCCTACCTGGCTCTCTCGGCATGATTGAGGAGTCGGCAGATGCGATCGCCCCCCATATGTTGGACTTCCTCGCTGCGTAAGTTGGGTATCGCTGTCTCCTTTGTGTAATTCCCTATGGCATAGATAGAGAGAATTTTTATGTAGCATATTGTAATATTTGAGGATAGGCGATCGCTCACACAAGACTCAATATCCTATAAACAGGAAAAACTTACTAATCTCACCGCTGTAGTTGGATATAGCTTACGAGAAATCGCCAAAAACAAACTTCCAGTGCCACAAAAGTCATGCCTAATCTACAAAGAGTTGTTGTCAAAAATTATCGCTCTCTGGAAGAAATTGAACTCTACTCAAGAGGTGTCAATGTTTTGTTTGGGCCCAATGGCTCGGGGAAGACAACGTTTCTAGATGCAATTTGGTTTGTCCGAGACTGTGCTATCCGTGGTGTAGATGAAGCGGCATCCCAGCGCAGTCACGGTATAGGAGTTTTGTGGGATCGCGCTGAACAAAATTCTCACATCTCGATTGAAATAGAAACGGAGCGAGCAATCTACTCAATAGAATTTGGTTTCTCCTCAGGACGTATTGAAGCATTTGTTGGGGAAAGACTACGCTCCAAATATAACGATAAACTGATTTTTGAGAGAATTATAGGTAGTGATAAAGCAAAGTTCTTTCACTCTGGTTTATCTAAATTCGTTACGGTAGAACTACGCGAACCGGAAAGGCTGGCTCTCAGCCGTTATCTCGATTCCGATAGTGATTTATCTGAAGCAAAAGAGATTCACCTTCTACTGAAATATACACGGAAATATAATGCTCGTTCGGCTGATATTCATCGGTTGAGAACTTATGGTTCAGAATTTGTTTCCCATCAGCGTCTTTACGATCGTTGTCAAAACTTATGGTCTGTACTTCGGAATCTTAGGGATCGGCAAGATTGGGGTAAAACAGAGTATGAAACGATCATGCAATTCATGAGGAAGAGTTTCCCATCCTTTAATCGTTTAGCTCTAGAAGCACAAGGCACAAATAGTGTTTATGGCAACTTTATTGAGAAGGATCATGAGGAACCAATTAAGGCTTCTGGTGTCTCAGATGGGCATTTACAACTTCTCATTCATCTAACAGCATTGTTTTCTGAAGGGACTAGGACAAACTTAATTCTTTTAGATGAGCCGGAAGTGTCTCTTCATCCCCATGCTTTAGCTGTCTTAGCAGAAGCAGTCGAGGAGGCAGTCTCAACCTGGAATAAGCAAGTTTTTATCGCTACACATTCACCTGTGTTGATGAGTCAGTTTGAAACAGAGGATATCATCGCTTCTGAGGTGGGCGATCGCGGTCAAACAACACTGAAGCGTGTCAGTGAGATTTTTGGAATTCGAGACCTGCTATCCGAATATGCCGTAGGTTCACTCTATATGTCTGAGTTGATTGCCCCCCAGAGCAAATTGGAGACTGTGGCTGATGTCTGAGTCTTGTTACTATTTCACGTTTCTCCTGTTCGTAACCGGGAAAGGAGAACGCGAGCATTTACCCAAGCTGTTTAAAGAATTGACAACATCTGGCATCTGTTCATTTAAAGTCGTTGAAAAAATTGGCCAGCGTAGAGCCATTACCTCCCCAAGACGAATTGCAAAAATGGTTGGCAAAGGCCAAATGCTTCCCTCCAAAGATTTTGAGCAGATTGGCGCACCGGCTAGAAGACATCTTCAAAATGCTCCTTGCGCTCGGCTGCTGCTGATTGATGATCTGGAGGGGCTGGATGAGGCCGATGCGAGCGCTGCGTTCCAGCGGTATCGCCGAGCACTTGATGAGGGTCTCAGAGAGCATAAAGAACGGGCCGCCGTACATTTCCTAGTCAGGATGTTAGAAGCCTACTTTTTCGCTGATGTGGAGGCAACGAATCAAGCTCTGGCGCTCGACCCTCCCATTCCTTCGTATGATCAGGATGTCGAAACGACTATCGAACATCCGAAGAGCGAGTTGAAACAGCAGTATTTTCCCCAATACAGAGAAATTGAGGATTCCGGCAAAGTGCTGGGTCAGTTGAGCTTAAACACTGTCCTCGCTAGTCCTGAGAGGTGTGCTTCCCTGAGAACCTGCGTTAAGTGGATTGTTGAACAGCTTATGGCGTATCCCACACCCAACTATGTTGAGCAATTCAGCTTTGATGAGCGGTTTCATCTTCAGACGGGCCAGCTCTATGTTGTGACTGAAAATCAAGAAATTACCCAGCACCCAGGCACAGACTAAGTGACTGTGCGGCCAAGCTAATCCGACGTAATGTGGATTGATAAGAGAAGAGGAAGGGGCGATCGCCCCTCCCGCCTCTCCGTAATCTCTCATACTACGGCTGGAGATCAATACTGCCAGACCACCGCCCAAAATTAGATTTAATCAAGGGGTTGACATTTGTAGTATGTAGTATTACATTTAGAAGTGTGGAAGCGAGAGAGACATCTCAAGCCCCCCACACCCCAGCACCTTGAAAACTAAATATCCGTTATTTGGGAGTGTAGTTCAGTGGTTCAGAGCGCCTGTCTGTCGAACAGGAAGTCGCGGGTTCAAATCCCGTCACTCCCGTAACGTGGGGATGTCCAGAGTGCCTGCTGCCATTTAAGCAGGACGACGGTTGAGGTCAAAGAAATGAAAAAGTTTGTCCTCTGGACAGGCTCGCCGCAACAGCAGCCGAGTCTCGTCAGCCCCACAATTCCTAGCCATGTGGACGACGAGACAAGTCGCTGGTGTTCTCAGCTCCAGAGAAGCGGGTGCAACTCCCGTCATGGCTCCCATCCTAGCCATGTGGGCAACTAGATAAGTCGCCGGGGCTTTCATCCCTGGAGAAGCGGGTTCGAATCCCGTCATGGCTTTTAGTGGAAGGCAGAGCGAGGAAGGCAGAAGGCAGAATGAAGCACTTTCATCTAAGACTGTTTCCGGCTTCTGAATGTTCTGAATACTCTGTAATCCGCTAACACAACGATCGCATCTTTACTCTAAAGGTTCAATCCCCTCGGGTCGGCTCACCTATTGGCGTAGGTAGCGGTCTGTAAAACCGTCGCATCTTTGCGTTGCTGGTTCAAATCCAGCTCGGCCCACCAATTCGTTGTTTGAAAAGCAAAATGGAGCGATCGCCATCGGCAAGGCAAGCTGTTTGCTAAACAGTCGTAGCGGCCATCCCGCTACTACAGGTTCGACTCCTGTTCGCTCCGCCACAATCACTTTTGCCTGTTCACTCATTACTCATTACTCAAACCCTGGGGAGTTGGTGAAGCTGGTGCTCACGTGCCGCTGAAGACGGCGAGAAGATGGTTCGATCCCATCACTTCCCACTCGTTGCCCTATAGCTCAATGGCAGAGCGTGCGGCTGTTAACCGCTTGGCTGTAGGTTCGAATCCTACTAGGGCAGCCAATTTACACCACACAAACCCCCTTAATAAGGGGGTCGGCGTAGCCGGGGGGATCTCGGCAACCCAATGGGAAGTACGCAAACTGGCAAAGCGGCTTGACTCTGAATCAAGTGCCTGGGGGTTCGAAGCCCTCCTTCCCAGTCGGGAGATGAGACAGCGTCTCTCTCTTGCTCCTGTTTCACGCTCCTGTAGCCCAACTGGCAGAGGCGGCTGTTTCAAAAACAGTCCATGTGTGAGTTCAACTCTCACCAGGAGTACCAACTATGCTGCTGTAACCCAACTGGCAGAGGTGCTGGTCTTAGAAACCAGATGTTGTGGGTTCGACTCCCACCAGCAGTACCAAACTAACTCTCATAGCTCAATGGAATTAGAGCACTGGTCTACGAAATCAGAGGTTGTAGGTTCGAGTCCTACTGAGAGTGTGCATTGTTCGCAAGGATAGTGCAAATTCGGGATGTAAGTCAGTGGTCAGACGGTTTGTTTTGGGAACAAGCAGGCGTTGGTTCGAATCCAACCATCCCGACCAATGCTCCTGTAGCGAACAGACGCGCTAGACCGAAGATCTAGTTTTTGTGAGTATCTCTTTCAGAGACGCTCACGCGAACAACTCTCACCGGGAGTACCAACGGGCGTTTGGCAGAACGGTTATGCATCTGACTCTTAATCAGGCTCACACGGGTTCAACTCCTGTAGCGCCCACCAAATTTCTTATTTCGATCATCAATTGAGGGCGAAACAATTAATTCACCGTAATCAAATGCTTAAAAGTTAAACATTCTGCCCATGGGCGTTTGGCAGAACGGCTATGCACCTGACTTTTAATCAGGCTCACACAGGTTCGACCCCTGTAGCGCCCATCAAAACCAAACCATAATCTTTCATGTCCTTGAGATACTCCAACTCTTGTTATCAATTCACCTAGCTTGAGGTTCTATAAACTTGTTACTCATTACTTTTTACTTATTACTCAAATTCTTGCCCCTGTGATGAAACAGGTAAACATATCTCGCTTAAACCGAGAGTTTTGCAGGTTCAAATCCTGTCAGGGGTATGCGGAGATGGAGCAAAAGTGGCTCGGAAGGTTCATGCCCTTCAAACCAGTGAGTGCAACTCTCACCTCCGCCACCAAACAAGTTCATAACGCGGGTGTGATGTAGTGGTTAGCATCTGAGTCTGCCAGTCTCAGCGCACGGGTTCAAATCCCGTCACTCGCTTGCTGGGAGTGTCGCCTAAAGGATCGGGCATCGATCTTCTAAATCGATCTGTGTGGGTTCGAATCCTACCACTCCCGCTAAAACGCTGATGTAGCTCAACTGGCAGAGCACCCGCCTTGTAAGCGGACGGTTGCAGGTTCGATTCCTGTCATCAGCCCCACTTTTTTTGCGGATATAGTGTAACGGCAGCACGTGAGGTTTCCACCCTTTTAGTCTCGGTTCAAATCCGTGTATCCGCTCCAACTAAATACCCAGTCCTGTAGCTCAACGGTAGAGCAAGCGTCTTACAAACGAGAGGTCGTAGGTTCGATTCCTACCAGGACTATCAACCAAACGGTTGAATATGGGGTCGTAGCTCAATGGGAGAGCAGCTGCTTTGCAAGCAGAAGGTTGGGAGTTCGAATCTCCTCTTCTCCACTGTGTCTGAGGCCAAAGCGATCGCGGCGCTAGTTTGTGAACCTAGTATTAGCGGGTTTGAGTCCCGCCAGACACCCCAACGGAAGATGCCGCTGAATGGACGGCAACTGGTCTTGAAAACCAGGGTATAGCGATGAGTTATAGGGGTTCGATTCCTCCATCTTCCTCCAACTTTTCTTTTGAATATATGGGGACGTAGCTCTAATTGGTCAGAGCGCCTGTTTTGCAAACAGGGGATTATGGGTATCTCCTTCGGAGACGCTCCGCGACCGAATCCCATCGGCTCCATTCAAATATCCACCAGAGGCTGAAATAGTGAAGCACCGTGCTGATACCACGGCGGTAGCAGGGGCAGTACCTGCCTGGTGGACTTCAATCCCTTGCCTGATGGATGCAGACCTAGCTCTCCGACGGCTGGTGGCCCGGTTCGATTCCGGGGCAAGGGGTGGTGTTCAAAACCAGTAACTAAACGCCGTTAAACAACAAACTCACGGAGGTGATGCCAATGATGTTCCTCGATTTCAGACCTCAATTCATTTCAACAACACAGTATTTGAATAGCAAGAATTATGAGCGAACATCGTTTACGAGAAGTTGTGATTGAACGTCCCCGAGGGGGCATGCGTATTAGCCTCAAGAAAGTGACAGGCTACCGGAAACGGCTCGATCAAATCACCCGAGAAGCCACCGAAGGAGGGTTACAGAACGGA
>JAAHHN010000323.1 GCA_010672165.1 Spirulina sp. SIO3F2
CCCGATCTGCCAGTCCTAGACCCTTGCAACTATACGGTGGCTTTTGGTCAAGTGGCCGCCCATTGGCAGATTGAACGCCAGGATGCGCTGCTGGGTTATCTTCAGAGTTGGCTCTCCCATAGTATTAACGCGGCAGTTAAGCTGATTCCGTTGGGGCAAACCGTGGGCCAGCAGCTTTTGCTGACGCTTTCGCCGCAGGTGCTGAAAAGCCAGGACGCGATCGCCCAGCTTACGGATGATGAGCTTGTCTGTTGTAGTTGGGGGGCAACTCTGGCCAGCATGAACCACGAAACGCAATATACGCGTTTGTTCCGCAGTTAGTACATTGTTTTGAGTCGTCAAGCGATCGTAGACGTAGACAACCTTTTGATTTCATAGGCATAATCCCAACAACACAGTCACCGTACGAGAACCAGCAACAAGCTAAAGGGCAGAGCAGACATAACCACTCACCCAGCTCTGGCGATTTGGCAGAACCACCGTGTATAGAAGGACTTTGCGGGAAATCCTCTATATAATAAAGGGCTATTGAATCAAGTCTTGAGCCACCGTGACCACCACACCGCTTCCCTCTATCACTCCACAACCTGATGCCCTCGGCCGCTTTGGTCGCTTCGGCGGCAAATATGTCCCCGAGACCCTGATGCCCGCCCTGAGCGAACTCGAAGCTGCCTATGAACAGTATCAGCGCGATCCCCAATTCCTCAGCGAACTCCAAAGCCTATTACGGGACTATGTCGGTCGCCCCAGCCCCCTCTACTTCGCTGAACGCCTCACCCAACATTATGCCCGTCCTGATGGAACTGGCCCTCAGATTTACCTCAAGCGCGAAGATCTTAACCATACCGGCGCACATAAAATCAATAACGCCCTGGCCCAAGTTCTGTTGGCCAAGCGGATGGGCAAACAGCGGATTATCGCTGAAACGGGGGCAGGTCAGCATGGTGTGGCTACTGCAACAGTCTGCGCTCGCTTTGGCTTGCAATGTGTGATCTATATGGGCATCCATGATATGGAGCGCCAAGCCCTCAACGTTTTCCGGATGCGACTGCTGGGCGCAACGGTACAGCCCGTGGAAGCAGGAACTGGAACTCTCAAGGATGCTACCTCCGAAGCAATTCGGGATTGGGTTACAAATGTGGAGACCACCCACTACATTCTCGGCTCAGTGGCGGGTCCTCATCCCTATCCGATGATGGTGCGTGACTTTCATACGATTATTGGCGAAGAAACCCGTCGCCAATGCCAAGAAAAATGGGGCGGCCTGCCGGATATTTTGCTGGCTTGTGTGGGCGGTGGCTCCAATGCGATGGGGTTGTTCCATAACTTTCTCGCAGAACAGACGGTGCGGATTATTGGGGTCGAAGCGGCTGGTGAGGGAACTCAGACTGCCCACCATGCGGCGACGCTCACGAAGGGACAACCGGGGGTATTGCACGGTGCGATGAGCTATCTGCTCCAAGATCCTGAAGGCCAAGTCACCGAAGCCCACTCCATCAGTGCAGGGTTGGATTACCCCGGTGTAGGCCCAGAACATAGCTACCTGATGGAAACAGAGCGGGCGGAATATTACAGCGTCACAGATATGGAGGCAGTGGCGGCGTTTCAGCGTCTCTCGGAACTAGAAGGAATTATCCCTGCATTGGAAACCTCCCACGCGATCGCGTATCTGGAAACCCTTTGCCCCCAACTAACAGGGTCTCCCCGCATTGTGCTTAACTGCTCGGGTCGGGGCGACAAGGATGTGCAAACCGTGGCAAAGTACCTAGAGGAGCAATCGGCTTAAGCCATGATGGACAATTTTCAAGTTTGCGATCGCGATCTCGACACTGCCACCCTAGAGCGCTACCAAAAAGCGGATTACGTGGCGGTGGATACAGAGACGATGGGCTTGGTTGTGGGACGCGATCGCCTGTGTTTGATTCAAATTTGCGATCCGGAGGGGTTTGTGACGGCGATTCCGGTCGCACCAGGTCAAACCAATGCGCCCAATCTCAAAACCCTAATGGAAGCACCGGGTACGGAGAAAATTTTCCATTTTGCTCGGTTTGATCTGGCTCAGCTTCAACACACCTTTGGTATCCAGACCCAGCCTGTCTTTTGCACCAAAATCGCTAGCAAACTGGCTCGTACCTACACCGGCAGCCACGGTCTCAAGTCCCTCGTCCAGGAACTGAGCGGCATTGAGCTGGATAAATCGGCCCAATGCTCTGATTGGGGTAACCCCGACAATCTTTCACCGGAGCAACTGCGCTATGCCGCCAATGATGTGCGCTATCTGATTGAGCTGCGCACCAAGCTAACTGCCATGCTGCAACGGGAAGATCGTTGGGCACTGACCCAACAGTGTTTTGACTGTTTACCCACGATTGTGAACCTCGACCTCTTGCGCTTTAAAGATGTTTTTGAGCATCATTAAGCCAGCATCACGTCACCATTAAGCCACAGTCAATTGAGTTGATTCAATTGTGTGGGGAGCGACAAAGTCATGCGATCGCCCAACTCCCCTACTGCTGGACTGTTCATCTGCGATCGCCCGATTCAGGGAGGGCTGGTTTGAATGAGGAGAGTTGCGTTAGGGCGCAGAACCATCGCAGGATATTTAGGCTTGATTCTGAGGTTAATCTTGGGTGTAGCGATTGGGTTATGGCTGAGCCTGTTACCCTTGCACGCTCAACCCCAACGCCTGCCAACTGCTTCTACCCTGGCTCTAAGCCAAGACTGGCAATACCATTGGGATCAGCAGCTTCAATCACCTGAGCGCCCTCCTCCACTCAATCAATGGCTCACTTTAGACATACCCCAGCGCCTTGAGGTTAAAGCCGGATATCCGGTGCTCTGGCTTGCCCTACCCCTACCAACGGGAAATTGGCAAACTCCCACGCTTTATATTCAGGGCATTCCCAATATTCTGGAAGCCTATATTGATGATGAAGTGGTTTATACGCTCCAACAGCTCGATCGCCACGGCCAGCCGCTCCATAATGAGGGCGCATTTCCCCTGGTTGCCCTTCGCCCAGATCAAGTGGGTCAAACCTTAACGCTACGCATCTATATCGGCCAAGACAAGGTCATTCCTCTGGGCTATGGAGGTGTTCCCCAGCTTGGAGAGCAAGGTAATTTATTCCGTGCCTTAATTGTGCAAGATAGCCCTCGCTTAATCTTGGGATTTCTATTCTTGTTTTGTGGCTTATTTCCTCTGATTATTGCCTTCTGGCGCACCACGGGCATTAGTTATATTTCCTTTGGTTGCGTAGCATTTTTGATTGGTATTTATACCATTACGCCAGCTCAAATTATTCGTCTATTGTTTGACTACAGTATTGTTTGGACTTACGTCCATCACATTACATTTCATATCCTACCGATCAGTATTTGTATTTTCTTTGAGCACGTGTTTGGAGCGGGGCCCAAGCGAATTGTCCGACGCCTGTGGCAAGTGCATCTTTTCGCAGGACCTTTGGCAATTTTGCTCGCCGGGAGTCAAGTTCTGACCTGGGCAGAAGCCGCAGTGCCAACCCAATTACTTGATTTGATTAGTGCTTCAGTTTTAATTGGTTTGTCGTGGGCGATCGCGGCTCGCGGCAACCCAGAAGCCAAAATTTTTGCTTGGGGATTTTCACTCTTTTTAGGGTTTGCAGTTTATGACTTAATTGTTTATATTGCACCCCAAACGTTGTGGAGTTTTCAGCTCTATATTTGGGGAATGTTGGTCTTCTTGATTTGTTTGGCATTTATTCTGGAGCGTCAGTTTACGGAAGCCCAAAACCATTTGAAAGCCTACAACAAAGCCAGCGATCGCTTTATACCCCATGAGTTTTTAACACTCCTAGGCAAAAAAAGTATTATTGATGTGGGTTTAGGGGATCAGGTTCATCAAGAAATGACCGTACTCTTTTCTGATATTCGTGCTTTTACCAGCCTGTCAGAAACTATGACGCCCGAGCGGAATTTTAACTTCCTGAATGCCTATCTTGAATGTGTTAGCCCGGTAATTCGTGAACACAATGGTTTTATTGATAAATACATTGGCGATGCCATTATGGCCCTATTTCCCCATAGTGCTGAAGATGCCATCCAAGCTGCGATCGCTATGCAAAAGCAATTAGCAGCATTTAACCAACGCATTATCCACCAAGGATATCCCTCCATTAACATTGGAATTGGTCTTCATCAGGGTGCCGTGATGCTCGGTACAATCGGTGAGTCGCAACGGATGGAAACAACCGTGATTGCCGATGCGGTTAATTTGGCATCACGTTTGGAAGATTCAACCAAACAATACGGCGCAGCGTTGATCGTAAGCCAAAACACCCTAGAAAACTTGCCCAATTCTGAGCAGTTTGAACATCGTTTTTTGGGTAAGATTTACGTTAAAGGAAAGAAAGAACCGATCCGCATTTGTGAAGTTTATAGCGCCGATCCCGATACGCTTCGGGCATTTAAAACCCAAACCCGCGATCGCTTTGAGGCAGCTATTGGGCAATATGATCGGGGCGATCGAGCAGGAGCCCAAGTCATATTTGAGCAACTCTGGCATGAAAACCCTGAGGATAAAGTCACCCGGTTATGTTTATTGCGTTGTAAAGCGTTATAAATTCCATTTCAATCGCCCAACTTATTATTAAATTCACTCCTCCAAAATAATGTACCGTACACTATTCAAACCCCCATTCTGGATTACTGTCGGTTTTGCTATCATCACCGCTTTGGCTACTAACGGTAAAGCATCACAGGCGATCGCATTTGCTAAACCGACAGTATCATTATCGTCGGTTCAGCAAAATACAGTGATGCTAGCGCAAACTTCGCCCGAAGCCGATGCTATCTCTAATCCTGAGGTTGTGCCTTTACTTCAGGAGGCAATTCAACTCGAAGAACGGGGAGACTTTCGCGGGGCGATCGCAGTTTATCAACAAATCTTGGAGCTTGATCCCCAAGACTTTCGGGCGATGAATGTGATTGCGGGTCTTTACGGCAATTTGGGCGAGTTTGAGCAGGAAATTATTTGGGCTGAGCAAGCGATTGCAACCAATCCTGAATTTCATCTGGCCTATATCAATTATGGAACTGCGCTCGCGGTTCTCGGTCGGCTAGACGAGTCCCAGACTGCCTTTGAGACTGCGGTTGGACTCGCTCCTGACGATCCGTTGGGCTATTACAGCTTAGGCGTATTTTTTGAAATCCAGAGAGAATTTGAGATTGCCTTAGGGCTATACCAAAAGGCAGTAGAGGTTGACCCCACCTTTGAAGATGGTTATTTCAATCTGGCGGCCATGTATGCCAACTTGGGGGAGTTTGAGGCGGCGATCGCTGCTCTGGAAAAAGTGCTGGAGTTAAATCCTGATGCAGAGGATGCTAAAGCGATGAAGGCAGCGATTGAGGCCGATCCAAGAAACCAGTAGCGGTGAGGGGGCTAGGTAGAGCTGTTATATGTTTACCAGAGAAAATTCTAGGGGCTGTCGTCAGTTAGATTTCAAACTATTGCTGTGATTGACTTACAGCCCCTTTGCCTGTTGTTTGGGTCGGGCGCTCTATCTCTTGTCCCATCAGGCTTCTGGTGTTAACTGACGACACGCCCTAGATCTGCTGTAGGGGCTCGGTTTCCGTGCCCCTACATAACCTTTAATACCAAATCACAAAATGCCAGCTACAGATAAGGCATCTAAAATGCTCTTTCTGCCTGCAATAGAGGCAATAGTCGCTTGTTCGAGTTTCAGGAGTTGTTCGCGGATGAGTAGACGTAAGTCATTCA
>JAAHHN010000324.1 GCA_010672165.1 Spirulina sp. SIO3F2
TCCCGGTCAGCGCCATATTACGGTGCTGAGCACGATGAAAGAACTGGGGGAGGCTTCAGCTCAACTGCATCGGCAAGTGGGCGAACAAGCAGAAGCATTGGGCTTAGATCAGCTCGTGGTGTTGGTAGATGATCCAGAAGCCCAAGCGATTACCGAAGGGGTTCACAGCGTTTCGACGACTTCTTGCCAAACTCATTCGGAGTTGTTGGCAGTCGTGCAAGATTTGATGCAACCGGGCGATCGCATTTTGTTCAAGGCTTCTAATTCTGTGGGTTTAAATCAGATTGTTGAAACATTGCGCAAGAGTGAAACGGTTTAAGATTGCCTAACCTTATATATGGTGGGCAATGCCCACCCTACAGACGCCATTGGAATTTCACTCAATTGTGAACTGCGAACTGTCAACTGCGAACTGATTTTTGTGAACATTAACCTTCCCACTTGGATTACCCTTTCTCGTCTCCTAGGCGTTCCTCTGCTCCTGGTTTTACTGCAAACACCAGTAAACACCACATGGCGCTGGTGGGCGTTGGCGATCTTTTTGCTGGCAGCAGGTACAGACTGGCTCGATGGTTATTTGGCGCGACGCTTGAATCAAGTCACCGACCTCGGCAAATTCCTTGACCCTTTAGTGGATAAGCTGCTGGTGTTTGCGCCGCTGCTCTGTTTGTTGAGTTGGCAGGTAATCCCAGCTTGGGGCGTGTTTTTGATTGTGGGGCGCGAGATTGCGATCGCAGGCTGGCGCGTTAATCAACCCAAAATTTCCGGGGCAACAATTTGGGGCAAACTCAAAACAGTAGTGCAAATTGCGGCGATCGCGCTGCTGATTACACCGTTAGGGACAACGGTTGAGGCGATTGGTTTGGCTACCTTCTGGTTGGCAGTTGCCCTGACACTGATTTCTGGGTTGCTGTATGTGAAACCGATGACAGGAAATGAGGCTGATACTCTCACCTCATAACACCTCTGGATCAACGCTCAGTTCTCGCAGCTTCGCAGCCCAACGTTCAGCTTGTTCCCGCTTTTGGTCAGCCCGCTGCGCTTCCAGTCGAACTTTTTGGCGTTCGTGCTCGGTTGGCTCACTACTCCAGAGCAGCAGATTCTCCGCCGAGTCCCACCAGCACAGCCAGACCAAAGTTTCGTCCAAGTGTTCGCATTGCCAGATTTCCAAGCTGAGTTCCGATTCTGAAAGCCAATAGCACCCTTCTCTAGTTGGGCGACTGTACCCCATCGCGTCCTTTGTCTAATTGGCACACCGCCAAGTCTTGAGCAGGGGACTCATCGGTAACGTAAGACTGCTCAATGACCCAACAGGGTTTAATACCAAAATTGGAAATTAGAACCACAGAATACAAAGTAAGGGCTGAGCGGTGTTGAAACCCGGCACTTAGGACGGGATTTCATCTGTAGTTAAAATTTTGAGTTTTGGTATGACACGTTCAAAATAATGGGCTATACAGCAGTCAGAAGATGAATTTACATTTACCGATATCATAGGAGAGACTTTCAGCGCTGCTCACTTGGGGCTCTCATTCGTTAAACTCCAGAACATCACGACGGTTGCTTGCCAGCCCCCAGCCAACTTTGCTCAAGTTAGGTATGCTATCGCTGGTCTTTTGAAGATTTCTACGAGCACTGATGAGATGCTCTGGGGCTATGATAACCAATCAACTCTGCTAAGCTACCTCCCATTACTTTGCTCTTGCCGCTATGTCTGATTCTCCTAACAACGCCGTTCTCGAAGCGATTAAAACCGTGGGGTTGAGTGCTGTTTTGGCCCTCGGCATTCGCCAATTTGTTGCTGAAGCCCGTTACATTCCCTCAGAGTCGATGTTGCCCACCCTAGAGGTGAACGATCGCCTGATGATTGAAAAAGTAACTTATCGCTTCCGGCAACCGGAACGGGGCGATATCGTGGTCTTCAACCCGACAACTGCACTCGAAGAACAGGATTTTCACGATGCGTTTATCAAGCGGGTTATTGGTCTGCCGGGTGAGGAAGTGGCGGTTGAAGCAGGTCAGGTGTTAATTGATGGTCAACCCTTGAGTGAAGGGTATACTCAGGGGAATTTGCCCACGGAGGTGGGCCCCTGTATGACTCAAGACGAACAGCCATTTTTGTCTGAGCCCGTGGTCATTCCCGAAGATGCCTATCTGGTACTGGGAGATAACCGCAACAATAGTTACGATAGCCGTTGCTGGGGAATTGTCCCCAAATCAAAAATTATTGGCCGCGCCGCAGTTCGTTTTTGGCCGCTCGGCCGTATTGGTGGTGTCGACCGCTCGGAGGCGGAATAAATGTCGTCGCAACTGTGGGGTTTACTTGTCGGGGGGGCACTCCCAGCCATTTTTTATGGAGTGTCCGGTGTGCTCGCCAAGACCAGTGCGAATGCAGGGATGTCTGTGGGAGGACACTTGATTGGTATTGGGGTTGCGGTGAGTATCGTGGGGGTGGTGTTGCAGATAATGCTGCCGGGCCCAGCACCGAATTTGCCCGCGATCGCTGCTTCCACAGGTTATGGTCTGCTTTGGGGCCTCGGCTCAGGCTGTGTGACGTTGGCGCTGCTGAAATACCAAACCCCCCTCTCGAAGTTGGTGCCGCTCTACAATATGAATACATTAGTTGCAGTCCTGTTGGCGTTGGTAATGTTCGCAGAATGGCGGACAGTAAGCGTACCGCAATTACTATTTGGGGCAGTGTTGGTGGTGTTGGGAGGTACTTTAGTATCGATCGCCTAGAGCATAATACTATTTCATTGCAGAAACCTTGAGAGATAAGTAACCACACGCCTGATCTAAAAAATTGATGCCCTCAAGGTGAGGAGATAGGTTGATGAATATGGCAATTCAACCTGTCCTCTACCAAAAAACATAAGCTGCCCTGCCAGGATTCGAACCTAAAGCTTCCCAGTCAAAGTGGGAGATGTTGCCAATTACACCACAGGGCATTGATGTGAGTCTGCCAGTCATTGCTGCTTGGCAGTCAGCAAAGACAAGCGGCTCTCTGCAATAGGCCGGCTGCGATGAATGCAACAGGCGATCGCAACACAGGGACTCGGATTCGAACCGAGATCGTCGGTTTTGGAGAAAGACAATTTGAGCTTCAAAGCCTTATCCTCAAAGCATTTCAAAGCATGGGGACAAAATGAGGGCAGATGAGCCATTCAGATTGCACTTGTCACATGAAATGCTACAGATATATTTCGAGTTTGTCAAGTGTGAGAGAATCAGTTGCTGATAAGGGATAGATGTCTGGCATCTACGTGCATGACAAACAAAGGAAAATGAAAGGGTTAAAAGCGAGATTCGAGCAAAAATGGCTGAGAAGCTCAAAACCATAGCGAAAAAGGCTACGGACACATGAGGCTTAGCACAGACTCAGAAAGATAATGGCTTTGAGACATCTTGCCTCAGAACAGAGCATGTTTGCTAGGCATAGAGAATTAGAACGGAGGTTCTTCAAAAAAGATCTTCAGAACAATTGCATAAAAAAAGTGGGATTGACCTAAAAAACACAGTGCAGCGTTCTATAACTAACTGTGCAGACTCCCAGTTCGAAACTTTATCGTAGCTTTACAAAACTGGCGCGATCGCGGCGGATTGCTTTACCAAATCTTGATAAATCAAATCAGATGCCCTTGGTATGTTTAAAGCATCTACTGTGTATGTGTCAATTTCAGTTAAACGGCTGTGATCGTTTCGTGTATCTAGGGGGTGTGTGATGTTAGCGCAATGTTTGCAAGCTCTGTTTTTGGGTCAAAAGCAACGTCAGGATATGAACCTGGCAACCTATGCTTACAATCCAGACTGGGTGCAAAAGCCAGATGATTATGATGAGCAACTGGTGCAATGGCTTCAAGGCGTCGAGCTACCGCTAACGACGACCGCGGCTGCACCTTCGATTCATTGGGTTCAACCAGAGGTAGAGTCAGAAGAACCCCGCTGGGGCATCTTTGCAGCCTCAGCTCAACCGCTAGAATTCAAAACCCTTTTTGATGGGCGGGCGTTCCCCTTTGAACTGGGTTTGGTCAACCTACGGGATATGGCACGATTGGCGAATGACCCCCAAGCTTTTGTTCAAGAAGCGGTACGCCGCATCCTTTCCCAGTCTGAGCTGGGTTATTTGCTGATCAGTGACGGCTTGGATCAGCTTGATTTCAACGCGGAAAGCCAGCCTCGCCCCACCGAATTCCCAGCCCTGTCACCCGGCGACCCCTTCACGTTAATGATGACCCCCAAGGGGACGATCGCAGATCTACCTCAAACTCCAGAGATTGAACCGATCTTTGCATTCTTGCCGGGTGCGATCGCAGACATCACCGGCCAGGGGCAGGTCCTCAGCTTTGCGACGGGTGCAGAACATCAAAAGGATAATCTCATTGTGCAGATTGAAGGCACAACAATTCCTGCTGCACGAATTGAGACAGTGTTACCTCAGGGGCAAAACTGGCAAAACACTCAATGGGGACAGCTTTTAGACCGTGCTCAGTTAGCAGTGACCAGTGATCAGTTATTAGATGAGACGTCTAACGCTGGTGATGTTGTACGCTCGCAGTTTGCCGAGACTGAAACTGGAGCATTGACGCCGCCTGCTGCTGCGTTAGAAATCAGGGCCTCAGAAAGCCTGGATGCGCTGCTTAGTCAAAACAATACTCATCAGCCTACTGAGGACGATCGCGCTTACGCGCCAACCCGTTCCACCCAGAGTCCGCCAACCGAATCGGTGAGCGATCGCACCCTGACAGCGGTCAGCCCACCCTTCCCAGTTGAAACGACTCAGGAACCCGAGTCACACTCTGTGCTTGAGCCTCCCTCTCAAACGGCATCCAACCCTGGCTTTACTGAGTCGCCACCTTATGTTGCAGAATCGGTTAATACGGGTAGCGTTACAGATGACTCAGCTTCCCCATTAGAGCCTGAAGCTGCGATCGCCCCTGATCTTGTTATGCCACCAGGGACTGAATCGACTGATCAGCCTGGTACTCAATCAGCGATCGCACCTGACCCCGCTACTCCACCCATTACTGAATCTGTTGAGCAACCGGAGTCGAAACCTGCAAGTCATCCTGGCCCCATCGACTCTCTAATTGAAGCACCTCCCACATCTTTTACCCCCCAGCCAACACTCCCCACTCCCCCAAACCCTGACCCCGGAAACGCTGAACCCCAAACTCCGAATGTCGAAATCCCTGGCATCTTCACCGTGGGAGAATCCGGTCAAGTCGCCATCGACTACCTCTTCGATGGTGGTGGCTATGGGTCAACCGTAGCCGCCTTTAGCCTAGAGGGCATGGACTTAAGCCAGGCAGGAACAGCAGAGTTTGCCCAAAAAGCAGCCCAACGAGCCTTGAGCAATTCCGGTGAAGGATTCGTAGCGATCACGGATCGGCGGACAGGGGCGAGGTTCTCCGGTGAATTAGGAGAAGGAAATAACAATGCGGGTGACTATCCAGGGCTCATCCAGGGCAACTTCACCCCAGGCTCCCAGTTTGGCTTAATGTTGCTGCCCAAGGGACGCTTAGGCAAGGTAGCGAAAGGGATACTCCCGTCCCAGCCGATTTTCTCATTTGATGCGGCCACCCAGCCCCTGGCGGATGTGACAGGAGCCGGGACGACATTTAGCTTTGAAGACCTTGCTCCCACTCATAAGTACTATGACGGGGACTATAACGACATTA
>JAAHHN010000325.1 GCA_010672165.1 Spirulina sp. SIO3F2
TCTTTCTTTTTCTGCTCCGGTTTTCTGTCTCCTCAGTAATCCTTTCAGTTCCTCTACACTCTCTTTTATCTCTAGTCGATAGACTCCTGTCATGGCATCTGTTTTGGATTCTGCTTTCCTATTCTACTATCTGTAGCTCTCTTTATTCGATTTGGTATTACAGGAAGATAAAGGTTGATACCGAATATATCCGGTATCAGCCTTTATCTATAAATTTGCAGTTTTCAGCAACTTTAGAGAATGCATTTGCAACGCCATTCTCTAAAATTAATGTGTGCCGATTAACGCATACTGGTTGTCTCTTGGACAGCTTCAGGATGGACTTCAGGCAGAATCGATGCTTCAGGTAAATCCAAGAAACCCACCTCCGCAAAGAACTGGAAGTAGGGGCTAAGCATCTTAGCTGTCACATCCGGACAAGCGATCGCGGTCTCAGCCAAGCCATCCAGCACATTCTGGCAACTTACCTGATCTGCCCCCACAGAGGAACGCTCAATATAGCTCCAGCTTTCAGCCTTAGCCTTAGAGGTCAGCACATGCACAATGCTATCCAAAGTTTCCACATGCTCGCTTAACAGGCTCTCCCAAGTGGCATGGTCTACAGATTCAACCGGATAACCACATTCATTAATCACCTCAACAAACCGACGCATGGAGGGCGGATTGGGATTGATGCAATTGAAGTTCTTCCCGATGGATTCTGGCTGTAAAGATAGATAGATGGTGCTCTGGCTAAAGTGATCCACCGGTACAACATTAAAGACCATATCAAAGTCTGGCGCTGCGCCCAATTCAATAAAGCCCTTGATCAAACGGTTCATTAAGTCCCCGGTGTTGGCAGCCCCACTTTGGGTATGGCCGGTGATCATCACCGGGCGATAGATGCAAGCGGGTAAACCCCGAGAGCGGGCTTCTTCAAGCATCATTTCTGAAACCCATTTACTCTTGGCGTAGCCATCAAAGTAGACCGCTTCATGGGGATTGAGGGGGTCATGCTCGGTGATGGGTTCGGCGCTAAAGGCTTGGGCGGTTTGGAAGATATCCAACGTGGAGATAAAGTGGAACGGCTTTACTTGAGTTTGGGTTGCCAGACGTAGCAGCTCTTCTGTCCCTGCCACATTGACGTCTCGTAAATCGGCGTAGGGTTTGATTAAGCTGGTTACGGCACCACTATGATAGATACCCTCAACTGTTGCCGCGAGGTCATCAAAGGCCGCTGGCGTCAGACCCAAGCGCGGCTTAGCTAGATCGCCAATTACGGGTACGATCCGGGTGGCATAACTGGGCTTCCAGAGGCGGTATTTAGCCAAGTTCTTGTAAACTTTGGCCCAGCCCGCAGATTGGTCTTTGGCACGAACCAGGCAATGGATATCTGCGTTCGTTTGCGCCAGCAATTCTGAGAGTAAAAACGCCCCTACAAAGCCTGTGACTCCAGTAATCAAAACATGATTGGGAGCAGTGACAGTGGGAACCGTGCCCGCTTCAACCGTGATGTTGGCATCAACAACCGCTTCTTGGCGTAAATCCGCGATGCTGATGTCATCCGTGGTCGCAATACGCACCTCACTCATCATACCCGCGTTGCGCTGTTGAACCGCTTCATCAATCACCTGAGCAAATTGCTTGATGGTGGGGGCATCAAAGAGCACCAACATGGGGAGTTCAATTCGGAAGGCATCTCGGGTGCGGTGTACCAATTGAATGACTTTGAGGGAGTCGCCGCCGAGGTCGAAGAAGTAGTCGTGAATGCCAATGCGATCGAGGTTAAGGACTTGCTTCCAGAGGTCAGCAAGAATTTCTTCCGTCACGGTTTCAGGAGCAGCAAATTCAGTTCCAAGGCCATCCCGACTGTATTCTGGGGCAGGGAGCGAACGCCGATCTACCTTACCGCTGGGGGTGAGAGGAAACTGTTCAACCCAGACAATGGTGCTCGGCACCATGCAAACTGGGAGACGTTCTTTAATAAATTCCATGACGGTCTCGATCGCCTGGGTCAAGTCCCCAATCGCATAAGCCACCAAGCGCTTGTCACCCGGCACATCCTCCCGAGCCATAACAACGGCTTTCTGCACAGCTGGATGCTGTTCCATCAGGGCTTCCACTTCACCCGGCTCAATCCGGATGCCACGGATCTTAACTTGCTCATCAGCACGACCGAGGTATTCCAGGTTGCCATCGGGCAGGCGGCGGGCAAGATCACCAGATTTGTAGAGGCGATCGTCAGGATCTTGGGTAAACGGATTGGCGAGGAAGCGCTCAGCAGTCAAGTCGGTGCGGTGGAGATAGCCTTGGGCTAAACTCACACCCCCAATATAAATCTCACCAATCTCCCCCTTTGTAACTGGGATTAAGGTTTGACGATCAAGGAGATAAATTTCAGCATTGTCAATGGGTGTACCAATTGGTGGCAGTTGAGACCAATCCTCTGGTGCACCACTCAAGGTATAAGCTGTGACCACATGGCTCTCAGAAGGGCCGTAATGATTGCTTAAGGTGCAATCGGGCGCTTGCCGGAACCAGTCAGCGATCGCCTCCGTAATCCGCAACTGTTCACCTGCGGTAATCACCTCTTGGAGTTGGCTGGGCACTTGACCCGAGGCAGCGATCGCATCGGCAAGATGGTTGAGTGCCACAAACGGTAAGAACAGACGGTTAATCTCCTGCTCTACTAATGTTTGACGCAGATATTCAGGGTCACGCCGCTTCTGATCATCTATGAGTATGAGTGTGCCGCCTGCACTCAGGGTTGAGAAGATTTCTTGGAAAGAAACATCAAAGCTAATCGGCGTAAATTGGAGGGTTTTACCTGCTTTGACCTGAGATTGGGTTGTTTGCCATTGCACTAGATTAACCAAAGGCTGGTGGGGCATGGCTACCCCTTTAGGCTGACCTGTCGAACCGGATGTGTAGATAATGTAAGCGAGGTCTGCGGGCATGGTTACGCTGCTGAGGTTTGTTTCACGATTAACAGCGATTGCGGGCCAATCTGCATCGATGCAAAAGACAATTTGCTGCCCCGACATAAACTGGCGGGCTAGGCTACGTTGGGTTACAAGTACAGGGACTTGAGCATTTTGGAGCATGAATGCTAAACGCTCAGCAGGGTAAGATGGATCAAGGGGTAAGTATGCTCCACCTGCTTTCAAGATCCCCAAGATTGCAACGATAGTATCTAATGAGCGCTCAATACATAAACCCACAGGTACATTCTGGCTGACGCCGAGTTCTTGCAAATGTCGAGCAAGCTGATTCGCTTTACAGTTGAGCTGTTGGTAGGTTAGAAAATCTTCACCAAATTGGATAGCAACAGCAGAAGGCGACCGAGAAACTTGAGCCTCAAAGAGCTGATGGCACAACTGCACAGCAGTTGAGCAAGCAAGAGTATTCATAATGTAGTAGATGTAGTAGATGCAACCTGATGCAAACCATAATCAGACCACAGCCTAGTCACCAAAAGACTGCAAAGTGAACCCAATAGGACAATCCCATTAGGTTTGGATGATCAACCCTGCAATCGTTGACAAACTTAAGACTGAAATCGATCTGAATAAGATTTCATTACGTGAATTCACTGAATTACATATATCGATAGGTAAGCGGTCAGAACGCTCCGATATATCTACGTGAAATCACTTACAAGGGATATTTAAGCACAGGTATGAAACAAACACCAGCTACCCTACTTTTGTTTTTGTAACAATACCTTAAGCAAATCGGTAAAACTTAATACCCTGAATGAGTACTTAATACTTATCCGTATCCTGATCAAGCCAATTAGAGCGTTCAGACTAATCATAGGAACCTCTTACTCCACAAAAATTTCACCCACTTTGCACTCACTTATATAGAACATTTAAACTCACAAGTGTTCACTCACACTTGTGTTAAGGATGGTGACTGATTACTCCATTATTAAAATTGTCCTAAGAAGTTAAGGGAGGAGAACGAGGGTGTACCATCAATTGGCCACAGAAGTCTGGTGAGACAAGGGATAAACTGCCCTAAGCTTCTTTGATTCTGACGGGTCTACTTGTCAACTGTTCACTGGATATATTGGCTGTGGCAAATCCATGAACCCCTCACGATTGAAGACTGACTAAGAAGCGGATAACGTTCATTTGGCCTACACAATTCTGTGGGATCTCTATTTTTCTGGGGAAATTTCCCACTTAACCCATCGGTTTGACAACCCTTAACGTATTAAGTAGGTTGTGCGATCGCTTAGCGCTTTAGCTCCGAGGAAACACTTACGTATTTATGCGTAATGGGTGGCGGTCATTGAGTCAGGTGTTCTGATTGCTTGTCCGACAAAGCTTCGGTCATAATCTGATAACTCGTCCTGAGCTCTGAACCCTGAACCCTGAACCCTGCACTCTGAACCCTAGATGAATATCCTGGCCCGCTTGCTCAATCCTCATTCTCCCGCCTTACCACCACTTCGCCGCCATCGGGGCATTGAACTCAAGTCTGAGCCGGAGATTGAGACCATGCGCAAGTCATCTTGGATTGTGGCAACGGTTCTTAAAGAAGTGGGCGAGCTGGCTAAACCGGGTATGACCACAGCGCAACTGGATGAATACGCAGAACATCGCATTCGGGAATTGGGAGCAACCCCCAGCTTTAAGGGCTATCACGGTTTCCCCGCGTCGATCTGTATCTGCCTCAATGATGAGGTGGTTCACGGCATTCCAAGCAAAACAAAGGTGATCCAGAAAGGGGATTTACTTAAGGTGGATACGGGAGCCTATCAAGGGGGTTTTCATGGCGACTCTTGTATTACTGTGGCGATCGGCCGGGTCAAACCCAAAGCAAAAAAGTTGATGGAAGTGGCTGAAGCTGCTCTCTACAAAGGTATTGCTCAAGTTAAACCCGGAAACCATTTACTTGATGTGGCAGGAGCGATCGAAGACCATGTGCAAGCATCAGGCTTCACAATCGTAGAAGATTACACCGGCCATGGCGTAGGACGAAATTTGCACGAACCCCCCTCAGTTTTTCACTTTCGCACCAACCAACTGCCGAATGTGGAACTCAAACCGGGTATGACGCTTGCGATCGAGCCGATTGTTAATGCTGGCTCCAAGCAGACTAAAACATTACGCGATCGCTGGACAGTAGTAACAGTCGATAAATCCCTCTCAGCCCAGTTTGAGCATACAGTATTGGTGACGGAAGAAGGGCATGAGATCCTGACCGATCGCAGCCAAATTTAATCGTAGCCGAATTTAATCGCAGCAATATTGGTGTAGGCATTACTCATTCATGCCTACACCAATATTGCTGGTGATGAACAGGTGCGAAGGCTTGTCAGCTCTTCTTCCTACTCTCTTCTCATTTTTCTGCGAATTCACATCACAGAAGAACCATTATTTTCTTCTCGCCCTAATATAAAACAGCCCTGCTTTTAACCAGCTAGAACCTGCCTATTGTGAATGCCATCTGAGATGATTTAGAAAGTTATTTACCTCTGCAATAACAAAATCTCGCTCATATTCTTTGAGCCAAGTCCCGAAAACCAGGGGGCTACGACGAGAGTTGAAAAACAACGCACAGGCATAGGCAGAGAACCAACTGGAGCCGTCTTGTTCGATCCCTGCTTTGAACAATTTTCCAGTCTCCCTATAGAT
>JAAHHN010000326.1 GCA_010672165.1 Spirulina sp. SIO3F2
TGTTGCCAGATGCACAATGGGGAAGGGTTGGGTACGGCGGGCGCGTTGGAGGTTGGCGATCGTAAAGTCTTGATCCAGAAACGCTTGCCCAGAGCGAATCTGTTCGGAAATCAGGGTCAGTTCTAGGGGCACAGCGGGCAGTGGCGCTTGATTGGTGAAGGTCGCAGCTCCCATCGCCAGAACGGGGGCAGTTTCAATGTTGGTGTATTTGAGATCGGTTAAGGAGACGCTGGGCATCAGGTTCACGCTGAAATCTTCAATCAAGAACCGTTCACCATTGTGCAAGGCGGCAAAGGGGAGCGATCGCAGGCCAGCATCAGCAATAAAGCCAATATGGTCAATCTCCAGACGCTCAAGTTCAGGCCGAATCGGGGCAATGATGTGGTTATAGAGTTGCTGGGCAGAGTCGAGGAAAGCTGTGCCCCGAGACGGGCGATTGATATTGCGTTGGAATTGCCGCGAGAGTGAGCGAATGTGGTTGCGGGTTATCCCTGCCACTGGGCGGCGAATGGGCGGTTCGTCGGGAGTAATTAAAATCAGTTCGAGGCGATCGCTTTCCTGGGGAATCCGAGAGAGCTGTTGAACGAGAGAAATGTTGGGGGTGCTTAAGCCTTCAGTCGTGAACTCCCACAACACATCTGGTATTGTGAATTGCGCTGGAGGAATTAAGGTTTTGGCTTGGGCAATTGTATTAGATTCAGGTGTAGTTTGAGCCAGCTCTGTCGGGACATAATCGACATACAAGATAACACTTTTTACACCTGTTGCTGATTCCACATCTCGCAAAAAGTCTTGGGTTTCTTCGACTGCAACAATTGCAGTATCTCCTAACTCAAAATACTCAGCAATTTCATTTGTATGTTTTGCATCTGGAGTTATTCCTGAAGTATTGGGAGGAACATCTTCCCCAACAAAATTCCCAGTACCTGGATTTAAGATTGATGCTCCAGAACAACCCGATACAGAACAGTTAACTGAGTTCCCTGTTGTCGAGATCGAAATATTGCCCAGGTTGAAGCTACCCTTAATTAGTCTTTGGGGAGAAGCTGCAATTGTAAAGTCCCCGCTGGTAATTAATCCAACTGTTCCATTTCTTGAAGCATCTCCCACAATAAAAGGAGTTCCAGTCAACCCACCACCGTGGGTAATATTAATAGCCCCACTACCACCAGTCGTACCGCTATCAATACTAATCCCACCGAAATCCCCTTGAACTTGAATCGTAGAGGCACTTGTCAGGTTGATGTCATTTCCCTCGGCCTTGATGTAACCATTAACAACAATATTTTGCCGCTCTGCTGTTAACGATATTGATTCTGTTGCACTCAGTGTTGCCGTGTTAATACTTTCTCCTGCTTCTAAGCTGATGCTCCCCAGCGTCGAAATTTCCCCCGTTACGTTGATACTGCCATCCGCGTCTATATCCAGAGAGATTATGCTAGCGCCACCATTGAGATTAAGCCGTCCTGTATTAACATTACCATCTGCCTCCAAGATCAAAGAATTAGTGGTGGTTCCGCCTAAATAATCATAGTCAGACTCAAATGTAATGTTGTTTGTTGCCGCCAAGGTAACGTTATTAGAAAATAGAGCAGTATTGAGCGCTGTCTGAGAAATAAAAAATGTACCCGAGCCGGTGTTAGCGTCAATCGTTGGTAACGAAGAGTCATTGGTTCCTACGCTGCCCACAACAATATTTTCTGGATCGAGGAGAAGGGTTCCGGCACGACCCAATCGACCTGAGACATTAACGTTTTCCAGGTTAGGAAAGACCAAACTCTGCTTTCCAGAAACTTCGACAAAACCACCATTGTCTACGCCTTGGGCCGTAATCTCACCCCAGAAGCGGGTCGTGTTATCTGCCCAGATAATGACACGACCCCCATCTCCTGAATCGATCGCATCGGCTTGAATTTGAGAGTGCTCATCAACAGTGGTGTTGGTGGCATTGGGAATCGTGCCTTCACCGCGATAATCACCCCCAATACGGACATTACCGCCACCTGTTGCACCGGAAGCATCCACTTGAGCGGCAAACAGACCGACGCGATCGCCCAACAGATTCACTTCTGCGGCGGTGATGGTTCCTGAAACCAGATTTGTCTCTGGCGTATTCGGCAACACAGTTCCTGTGGCATCCGCTTGAATTTCGCCTGTTGCCATCACGGTTAAACCGGTGTTGATCCCTGAGCCGGTCAGTAATGTGGGTAAATCTGAGGCGGTGATGGTCGCCAACTCACCTGTATTGGTTCGAGGGGGATCAACCTCCAAACTCAACAAATGACCCGACTGAGAAATTCGCACTAAGCTTTCCCCAGGAACTGCCGCGATCGTTACGCGCCCATCGGGTGCAGAAATGTTTCCTGTATTCGCCGTTTGACCCGCCAGCAATAGAATTTCATTGCCTGCATTAACGGTTAAATTGCCCACATTAACGATCGCCCCTGTTGCCAGTTGATCAAAGGCAAACTGGTTCGGTGTGCCCACAAGGGCGGCATAATCTGGTGAGCCGATCGCGTTAAACCAAGTCCCTGAATCCAGGCCAATCCCGGTGGCCGTGGTAGCGACAAAATCGCCAGGCACATTCAGTTGGGCTTGAGCCCCCAAAATAATCCCGCTCGGGTTCATTAGATACAAATTACTGCTGCCGCCTGTCACTTGCAGCAGCCCGTTAATCACCGATGGATTGCTCCCCACCACACGCCCGAGAATATGCTCAATTCCCGGTTGGGAGAGGAAGTTGGCAATTTGCGATGCCGTTAAACCAAACTCCTGAAAACTGTGGAAGAGATTTGCGCCATCCCCAGAAAGGCTGCCACCGTGAATATCAATGCGATCGCCCACCACAGTAATTTGCGTACCCGTACCATCGGTGGCAGGGGCAATGGTTTGGGCTTGGACAGTAAGGGAGCTGGCTGCAAAAAGTGGTAGACCACCCAAAACCGTACAGAAAAGCTGGGGTGTATTCATGGTGAGGGGGAGCGCGATCGCGGGATTAGAAAGAGCTTGCCTCAACCATTGCACAAAAAAACAAAAACGGGGGTGAATCCCCCCGTCCTGATTACATAACTTTTTGCTCTGCCGCAATCCTAGGCAAAGCGCCGCTTTAACAACGGTTGAATTAACGCAAGAACTGCCCCATCAAAGAGCACCAGCACCAGCAGCATCACGGCTAAGTTCATTTCACCCCACGGTGCTTGCATCACTGGGGAACCAAAACCCCAAGCTGCATGAAGATAGAGATATCGGATCGGCTCGATCGCGTAAGTCAACGGGTTTAACGCCGCGATCCATTGCAACCAATGAGTCATAAATGAAAGAGGGGCAAGGGCAGTGCTGGCAAAGAGCAGCGGTAGATTGGTCACGAAAATGACCGCGATCAGCTCAATATGCCCTGGCAGGGCAAAGGCCAAACCCAAACTTAAAGCCGTCACTCCAAAGACGATCAGAAAGACGATCGCCGCGATCATGCTCAATCCGGCAACTCCTGGCAAACCTGCACCCAACACTGCACTCGCGCCCACAATCACCACGGTCTGCACAAAGGCCAGGCTAATGATGTAAATCGTGGAAGCCGCCACGATCGAGTAGCGGGTAGACAGCGGCGCAACCAACAGGCGGTTTAAAAAACCAAATTCCCGGTCAAACATCACAGGTAAACCCGCATTCAAAGCCCCAGAAAAGGCAGTGAACACGATCACGCCGGGAGCCAAAAACTGCCCATAGTTCACATCGCCACCAAACAAGCCTTGGGGGGCATTGTGGAAGAGTGCGCCGAACAAAATTAACCACATCAAAGGCTGAATAATCCCCGCCATTAATGTGGTGGGGCGGCGTTGGAGTTGGATAAACAGACGCTTGGTTAGCGCAAGGGTCTCCTGGGTAAATTCAGCCCAGATATTATCGTCTCGGGACTCAGCACCGAGAGGTTGGAGGCTAGTGGGGATGACGGATTGGCTCATTTTTGGGTTCAGGGTTTAGAGTTCAGGGTTCAAGGTTCAAGGTTCAGGGTTCAGAGTTTGGAATTCGGAATTTAGTTGCGTAGGGTGGGCATTGCCCACCAGAGAAGGGTTCAGAGTTCAGGGTTCAAGGTTCAGAGTTTGGAATTCGGAATGTTGACGGGCAGGAAACCCAATACGGTATATTTGTCCTTGTTGAGCTATCCCCTTCAGAAAGGCTGTATAAACCTAGCTCAACCCCATCAATAACCCATTCCACTTTTTTAGCGATGCTACAACCACTCAACTTTGAACTCTGAACTCTGAACCCTGAACTCATTTCATCTGCTGTTTCTTCTCCTGCTTCAAATCCCGACTACTGGCCGCTGCTAGCTCTGCATCCATCAGCGTCCGACCCGTAGCCGCAAGGTAGACATCATCGAGGCTGGGGCGGGATTGGGCCAGGCTAAAGGTGGGCAGGCCCATTTCGTGGAGGGTGCGTTCGATTTGGGTGAGGGGATTACTCTCGCGCTGCACCACTAGATTTAGGGTGTTGCCTTGGGCGGTATTCAGGATAACCTCCTCAACAAAGGGTAAAGTTTGGAGCTTATTTTGGGCCTGTTGGGCTTCAGCTTCGGGGGTGAATTCCCGGATACGCAGGGTGACACGATCGCCCCCTACTTTATCTTTCAGTTCAGAGGGGCTACCTTCAGCAAGGACGACGCCGCGATCGATAATGGCCAGGCGATCGGCTAGAGAGTCAATTTCTTCAAGATAATGGCTGGTGATCAAGACCGTAGTGCCGGCGTCCCGAAGCTGCCGCAAAAAGTCCCACACCACAAAGCGACTCTCCACATCTAGGCCCACGGTGGGTTCATCGAGCACCAGCACATCGGGGCGATGGAGCAGCCCCGCAGCCAGATCCAGGCGACGGCGTAGGCCCCCAGAATAGGTTCCGGTTTTTTGGTCGGCGTATTCTCCGAGACCCAATAGCTCAATCAGTTGCGTAATCCGTTCCTGTGCCGCTGCTCGGGGCAGATGGTAGAGCGCGGCTTGGAGTTCGAGCAGTTCCCGCCCGGTGAGGACTTTATCGAGGGCGACTTCTTGAGCGACGTAGCCCAGGCATCTGCGCACTTGCCGGGGTTGTTCAATGGCGGAAAACCCAGAAACTTCCACACGCCCCCCATCAGGTTTAGCTAGGGTGCAGAGGCAGCGAATGGTGGTGGTTTTGCCCGCGCCATTAGGGCCCAGCAGCCCAAAGAGTTCACCGGGCTGGATTTCAAATGAAATGTCTTTGACCGCTTCGGTTGTGCCGTAGCTTTTCTGGAGATGTTCAATGACAACAGCGGCAGTCATACAGGGAAATTCAAGTTACTCAACACCTTATTTATTGTAGAAGCTGGAGATTGAGGTGGTGAGGTTTGTTTGGATTCCTTTAAGAGCAATCCAAAGAAAAAAGAAGCCCAAGCTCAAGGAGGAAAAGGGGGAATTTCAACAAACCACTTTTCGAGACCCGGCAAACGGCGGATACCTTGTTCTAAAAGGGTCATAGCCTGGGGCAGTAACTTGACGCCAGTGTTGTAAGTGCGAGTGACCAGAGAAACGGTCGGGTGAGTGCCTTTGAAGGTCAAACTTTGAGCCAAGCGAAGCACCGTATCA
>JAAHHN010000327.1 GCA_010672165.1 Spirulina sp. SIO3F2
TCCTCTGTAACTCCGGCAACTTGCGCGATCGCCTCAGCAAACGTCTGATCAAAACCTGTGACCTCAGCGAAACTCAGGTGACGCTTCCGCCGGAGAGCCGGGGACTCTACGGCTTTTTGCACAATGCCGTCACCCCAGCAACCGAAACCCTCTTGGTCTCAGGGTTTGAGGAACTCGAAAATCTGGACTCGGTCTTAACCGCAGCCAATCAAATCCGCGAAGAATTCCGCAAACAGTTTCACTTTCCGATGGTGTGGTGGGTCAGTGAAGAGATCCACGGCAAGCTCCAGCGTTTAGCCCCTGACCTGTTTAGCTGGGCCAACACCACTGTCTTTAAGCTCTCGACCCAAGAACTGATTGATTTTATTGATAACGTCACCACTGAGGCCTTTGGTTTTGGCCTCGATCGCGGCGCAATTCGCCCCCTCGACTATGTCCATAGTGACCTCGGTCTAACCGCTCCCAAAGCCCGCGAAGTTAAATCTGCCTGCCGTGAACTGCAAAATCGGGGCGTAACGCTCAATGAGCGGCTGCAAGCCAGTGTCGCATTTATCAACTGCTTGGGTCATGAACCCCTCTCGGCTGCGTCACTCCGGGCCTATGAAGCTTGCTTGAAACGTTGGCAAACCTACTACGACAGCCAAAATTCACCCTCCGCTGCTCCCCAAACGGATGCAGAGGCAGAGCCATCCCGGCGGAAACGACGCTCGATCAATGTGTTTGCCAATCTCGATATCGCCCAGATCACCGAACGCTATGCCTATGTGCAATATTCGCTTGGAGTTTGGTGGCGCAACTATGCGATTCATTACCCGTTTTATTACCAACCAGCCTGTGAGCTGGCGGAAGATTTTTTTCAAGTCAGTTTAACGGTACTGGCCCAGAGTAATCGTGATGATTTGCGGGCCAAGTTTATTAATGCCCTGGGAGATATTTTCGAGCGACTCCAGGAGTGGGAACAATTGATTGAGCTGGCCCAAGATGCGATTGCCTTACACCAGAGCTATCCCAACCCTTTCCGGCTAGCGCGGGGCTATAGTTTTGCTGCTGCCGCCGCTCTCGGCCAAAAAAACTACGCTGAAGCGATCGCCTTTGCCCAGCAAGCCCTGGATCTCTCCGCCCAAACCCCTCCTGATTCGCTGATTCCCAAGGCTCAAATTCCCAATCGGGAATGGGTACGCTCCTATAACCGGGGTTACTATCACTTCATCCTGGCCCAGGCGCGTCTGGCTCAAGGTGAAATCTCAGCTGGTTTAGAACATCTCGAACAGGCCAAAGCGGATACCAGCCCTCAATATGAGCCGCGTCTCTACCTGGATGTTTTGCAGGTGCTCCATGATGCCTATTTTGAGACGGGGGACTATCTCACTGCATACCATTACAAAAAACAGCGCCGCTCTGTTGAGCAGCAGTTTGGTTTTAGTGCCTTTGTAGGAGCAGTCCAACTGCGCCCCAGTCAGGCCTTTAGCTCTGACGAGCAACCCGACCTGGCGCACCCGGCCACCGGCGCCGTTGCCCCTGAAATTCGTGCCTCAGGCCGAGAAGCGGATATTAACAATATTCGGGAACGCCTCAGCCGTACCGAATATAAGCTGACGATTTTATATGGCCCCTCGGGCGTGGGGAAAAGCTCCCTGATTCGTGCGGGTCTGTTGCCCGCTTTGCGCAGCCAATCGATCGCCACCCGGGATTTATTGGTCGTACATAGCCGGATTTATACCAATTGGAGTGAACAACTCCTGAAGGAATTTAATCAACAACTGACCCAGTTTCCCACCTACCACGATCGCTCCCTGAAGGTGGTACAGCATTGTGAAACCTTGGCAGCCATGCATCAGCAATGCCAAGCCAATGCTGACCAAAATCACCTGCTCACAGTGCTCGTGTTTGATCAATTTGAGGAGTTTTTTGTCAGTAATAAATCTTCCGAAGAGCGGCGTAGTTTTTATGACTTTTTTGCCACTTGCTTAGAGATTCCTTACGTCAAAATTTTACTCTCCCTTCGAGAAGATTATCTCTTCTATCTATTGGAATTGAGCCGCTACCGCCCGCTGGCAGCGATTAACCACAATATTTTAGATAAAAACATCCTCTATTACATTGGTAACTTTACCCAAGCCCAAGCCCATGACATCATTACTCAACTGACGGCGCAGGCCCATTTCTATATTGAATCAGCCTTGATTGGTGAATTGGTTAATCAACTGGCCAATGCTCAACTCGAAATCCGGCCCGTGGAATTGCAAGTGGTGGGGGAACAACTCCAAGCGGAAAACATCACCACCTTGGCTCAATATCAAGCCAAAGGCACCAAAGAATGGCTGGTGCAACGCCATTTAGCAGCAGTGATCGCCGACTGTGGGCCGGATAACGCTGCAATCGCTCAGCTTGTCCTTTATGTGCTCACGGATGAAGATAATACTCGACCCCTCAAAACCCGCCAGGAGATCGAACAGGCGATCGAGCGTTTGGGCTCCAACAGTCCGATCGCAACGCTGGATCTGGTGTTGGATATTTTAGTCGAGGCGGGTATGGTGTTTTTGATTCCGAGTGCCTATGGGAATCAATACCAGGTGGTGCATGACTACCTTGTGCCGTTTATCCGTAAGCAACAAGAAGAGAATCGAGAAGCGCAATTACGGGAATCTGAACGGCAACGCCACCAAAGTGAACAACGGCGGATCTTAAGTGAAGCCCGCCTCAACCAATTGTTTCGGTTCACCTCGATCGGCTCAGTCGCCCTAGCACTGATCATGGCCGTCATGAGCATTTGGCTATGGAAGTTATTGTTGGATCAACGATCCGCCCGCTTTGCGATCGCCAGCAGTGAAATTGAAGCCTTA
Source organism: Spirulina sp. SIO3F2 (assembly GCA_010672165.1). Classification (GTDB taxonomy): domain Bacteria; phylum Cyanobacteriota; class Cyanobacteriia; order Cyanobacteriales; family Spirulinaceae; genus SIO3F2. The sequence continues at coordinate 2,844 of JAAHHN010000327.1, forward strand.
ACCAACTCCTCCCAGGCCCTATTCCGCTCTAATCGTGTCTTTGATGCCCTGATTGATGCCCTCAAAAGTAGTCGCAAGTTGCAAACGGAAACGGCAATTGGTGGCAGTCAGCGGACTCAGGTTATGAGTGCCCTACAGCAAAGTATTTTTTGGGTGCAGGAGCGTAATCGTTTGGCGGGTCATCAAGGGACGATTCGGTCGGTGCGGTTTAGCCCCGATGGCGATCGTTTGGTCTCGGCTAGTAGTGACGAAACCGTGCGACTTTGGAGTCGGGAGGGGGAGCTTTTAGCGGTTCTCGATGATCATACTGGCCCCGCTAATGCGGCGGTCTTCCATCCCCAAGACCAAACGTTGATCACTGCGGGGAGCGATCGCCTCCAGTTTTGGTCAACAATTGGTGAACTAGAGGGAACGCTCAACACACCACACCAGCAACCGATTACCAAGCTGGCAATTAGTCCCGACGGTCGCTATTTTGCCTCTAGTGATCTCGGTGGCGAGGTGGTGTTGTGGAGCATTGACCGTCAGGTCATTCATCACTGGCAAGATGGCGCTCAGGAACCGATTACGGCGTTAACGTTTACTGCTGATGGCCAAGCTGTGGTGGCGGGTAGCCACACAGGCGAAATTAGGGTGTGGTCTGTGCAAGGCTATCCTTTGAGCCGTTGGCAAGCCCATCAACATATCTTGATGGATATTGCGGTGCATCCTCGCTCTGCCCATCTCCTCTCCGCGAGCGCAGACGGCACTTTGAAACATTGGTCGCTGACCGGTCAACTACAACAGGAACAAGAGTTTGACGTGGGACTCTTGGCTGTGCGCTATGCTCCAGATGGTCAAACCCTAGCCCTTAGCTTTAGAAACAAGTCGATCCAACTGATGGAACCGAATGGGCGTATCTTAAAAACCCTAGATGGCCATACCGCCCAAGTGTTGTCTTTAGATTTTAGTCCGGATGGTCGGTGGCTCACTTCTGGCGGTGGTGACCAGTTGGTGCGTCTTTGGGATACAACCTATGACTTTATTAATGTGCAGCACCAGGGCGGAGAGCCCACCGCTGTGCAGTTTGCCCCCGATGGCCAGAGTTATGCCGTCGTGAGTAACACTGGTCAGCTCACGCTGCATTACACCAAGGGTCAGCGCCACTGGCATCAGACCCTTTCTAACAAACCCCTAACCACCGTGCGCTTTAATCCCCAGGGGACAGCCATGGCCGTTGCTGGGGATGACGGAACAATTTGGCTCTGGCGTACCGAACAGCCTGGGCAATTTCCTCCCCAGCCCAGCTTGATCATTCCAGAAGCCCATACTCGGATCATTCGAGGAATTGCCTTTAGCCATGATGGTCAGATGCTGGCATCTGTCAGTGATGATAAAACAGCTAAAATCTGGTCGCTCACGGGGGAATTGGACTATACATTTCTCGGCCATAAAGGGGGGGTATCTGCGATCGCCTTCCATCCTCAAAACCGTAACCTTGTGATTGGGAATGTCCGGGGTGGATTAGAAATTTGGACTCCTGAAGGGGAGTTGAAAAAAACATTGGTGGGGCATCATGGCCCGATCACGGATGTCGTCTTTAGTCCCAATGGCCGTTTGTTGGCTAGCGCGGCTCGGGACAATACCGTCAAGCTCTGGTCTGCTCAGGGACAATTGCGGAAAAACTTGACCCAGCATGAGGACTACATTACCCAAGTGGCATTTAGCCCCGATAGCCAACGTCTGGCTAGTGCTTCTGTGGATCAGAGCGTGAATCTTTGGGACGTCGATGGTACCTTAATCACCACGCTACGGGGTCATCAGTGGCCGGTAGTTGGGTTGAGTTTTCACCCCAGTCAGCCCTGGTTACTCACTGCCAGTCGAGATCAGCGCTTGATCCTCTGGGACTTGCAGTTGGTTGGTAATTTAGATCTTCTCGTGGAGCAGGGATGTGCATGGGTCTCCCATTACCTGGAGACGAATAGTGATGTAGATGCTGAGCAGCGTCAGCTTTGTGAGGGAGTGGAGGCAGCGCTACTTCCCGATGATGATAGTGAAAAGACTGAAGAACACTGAATAGAATCCTATTTTGAAAATAGATTTTCAGCCTTCGGGGTGACAGTCAGTCATGAGCGATTGGTATGAGTAACCTGCGGCTCTGCCGCATTTGTATGGGGCAAGCTGCCTAGACAATTTGTTTGATTCTATCGTTCAACGTGTGTGGTGGGGGTAGGGGAACCCAATTTAGGATTATAATATTCTTGAACTACATGGCTAATTGATATGAGATTACTTGTTAGATATCAGCTAGACGAGGAGTATACCTATCCAAATGTAGATCGTATCAAAGAGGTGATACAGCAAGTAGACTCTGATGTTATCCCCCGTGATCACATTATGTTGACTCACGATAGTATGAATATAGAAATCGATATTTCTAAGGCAAGTTCTCCTGATATAGTATTGTCTCCTGATCTGCCTGATGTATTTGGATGGTTCTTTACAGCCCTTTTCAAATAGATGAGGAGCAGTAACAACAGTGAGAAAACCAGTTTTGGATATCTTCTGTAGTGACCGAACCTAAAGATTGCTCGATAGCATCTACCAAGTCAGCATATGTCCTGGGTTCAAGTTTGTTGAGCTTTGATTTCATTTGTGA
>JAAHHN010000328.1 GCA_010672165.1 Spirulina sp. SIO3F2
GGCGCCCGCGAGGCGCTTTCGCTGCTGGGAACCCATCCTGCCCCCACCGCTGCCGACTGCTATCGAATGGCGATCGCTCCCAACCCTGTGCAACTGGTACTTACCGCCCCAAAAGCTCAGGCAGAACTGGCAGCAAATCTCTCAGTGCTACAAGACTCCAGCCTTTCACCTACAGAAATTCGTCATTGGCAAGCTTATGGCGATCTTGTTTATGGTATGGGTCAAGATCAGTTTGAAACCCAATGGCCCTAGTACGGCGAGGTGGAGTTCAGAGTTCAAAGTGCTTGTACAACAGGCATTCTGTGAATTTTGAATGATGGCTTATTTCTGCTGTTCTGTACTAGGGCAGGACAGTATCCGGAGCTAATACCTTATCTAGTTGTTATGTTTGGACGCCCTGTCCCCTACTCCATAAGGCTTTTGAGATGATTTGATGGTGCATCCTAGTGTATAGCTACCTTTTTTTCCAGCATTCAATTTTCTAAGGCTTCCAGCTTTTGTTCAGCTTGGTAAATACAGCTCATCTGCTCATGGATTGACTCTCTACTCTGTTCAAGGGTCGCTTGCCAGTGGGGAATGGCTAATTTAGGTTGGTCTAACGCCTCAAAAACCTCGGCTAACAAGCAATGGGTGTGGGGACTATCATCTTCCCTGAGTTGGAGAGCTGCTTGTAAAGGTTCTTGGGCTTTGAGCGATTGCCCCTGCTGGAACCGAATCCAACCCAGGTTTTTGAGGCAACTGGCCTGGGTTCCTGCCAACGGCTCTTGTTCGATACAGCGCTGCGTGAGCTTAATCAGACTAGAATAATCTGCATCCGAAAGGGTTGGAGTAAGTAAACGCAAGCGCACGTATTGCGCGATCGCCTCAGGGAAGCCGAGAAATGCAGCCTCCTCATACCATTGCTCAGCCAGTTCGGTACGACCCCACTGCGCATCCAGAAGCCAACCGATGTTATAGCGAGGTTCGGCATAGTCGTGTTTTAAGACTGCCGCGAGCCAGAAATAATGTTGAGCCGCGAGGAGCTGATTTTCACGATACGCATCATGACCCTTCTGGTTAAGGAAGTGGGCCGTGGGAGTGCGTAGGAAGAAAGCAGCGATCGTACTCGTTGCTATTAAGCCCGTAGCTTGAAGCAGTTGCCGACGAGTAAACCGTCGCTTACGAGGCTTGGGCGGTGGAGAAATGGCAATCTGAAAAGGTGACACATACGGATGCTGCCACAGCACTGGAAGCCAAGTGATATAGGCAGGATATTTTTTGGGATCATCTAGACTGTCATGTAGACGCTCCTGGGCAATTTGAACAGCTCGGTCAATGGGGATACCTTGGGCTAATGCTTTGAGAATATATTCCAGACAATATTGAGCAACTACATCCGGTACTAAGTCCCGCATTACCAACATTTGGGGAATGCAAGCATCCTCCTTAAGATTGCGGGCCAATAAACCCAAGCCATCACAAGAGTTAAAGATAGCTAATTGCAAACCTGACTGGACTGCTTTGCGTAGGCCATACCAAATATCATTTAAGCTTAATTTGTCATGCTTATCATTGAGATACAAAACACCTTGTCCATTTTCTGTGGCACCATGGCCAGCAAAAACAATAACAGTCCACGATGCCTCCCAAAGTTGATCTGAAATCTGAGCGCGACTGGGCTGATTGAGAATTTCAACGTCTACCGATTGGCTCCGGAGATCCTCAAGTAGTTTTTGATCAACTGAAGTCTTAATATTTTCACTAGCTCCCAAAATTGCTAAGATTCGCAACCGTTGACTGGATTGCTGAACGCCTAAAGATTTAACTTCGAGAGTGCTTAGCGTAACCGTTGCTTTGGAGTATTCATCAAGGAGTTGCCAAGCGGACCAAGGAAGTTGCTGTACAGTACGATCATCGCTTTGAATCAAGATCCGGATGCGATCTTTCTCGTGAAGATACTTGAGTAATTGGTCACGAATGAGTCTGAAGTTAGAGCTTTCTAGCCAATTGTTAAACGCCGCTTTTAACCTATCAGCAGAATTTTTACAAGATTGTAAATGAATCTGTCCAGTTTCAATGGCCTCTGGTCGAATATCTCGACCCACTACTAGATGACGATATTCTTCTTCCCAATGTCTTTGAACCAACTTCGCCAAGTCTGGATTCGCAACTTCTGTGGGTAGAATATATGTTAGGGGTCTATTGCGATCGCCCTGGGCAAAAATCATCAGCTTAACCGTTAGATTTGCTTCCAATTTGCCATAAAACTCTAAGAAGACTTGCTTATCTACGTCGTATGAGTTCTGCATTGTCATCAGTTTTATATGACAAACGATTCAATGATTTGAGTTTGATCCAATATTACTTTGAGGTCAAAAATATTGCCTGGATCACAACTAAATGTAAAGAGCAGATGATTGCTGCCATGCGCTTGTGCCTGCATTATTGCAATGCCGGATTCATTCAATAGCTGAAATTCTAAAGTGTCAGGGAGTTGTGGTTCACGAATGGGCCAGAGTTCCACCGTTACTCGCATATCTTCAGTGGGCTTGGGTTCAATGACTACAATGAGAGCCAAGGGCTCGTTCTCCTTGAGCATTAAGACTTTGCAGCGCTCCAGGGTATTGGATGCAAGACGGGGAGACGTTTGAGCTGAACGCACCGCAAAAGAGCTACGCCCTGCGATCGCGGGTTCCCAAGCAGGCTGATTTAGCAAGGCTTCGACCGTTTGCCAACTTGATTCGATAGTTCCCTCAAGCCAATCACCCAAGACATTGACCCCCGCTTTCATGATTTGGGGAAAGTCGTGTAGAAGTTGATCGAATGCTTCTGTTTGCCCTACACATGCTTGGTAAGTTTTCTCATTATTAACATCGAATGGTACAGGGGTGTTCAAGAGAGCTGCGGGTAAAACCTGGAATTCAGATAATTTGGTAAACAGACCCGTAAAGTCTTGAAACTGAGTTAAAGGAATGATGGTCTCTTCGTACGTTGCTACCTCCATAAATCCAACTAAAGTTGCACGAATTATGCCTCTCGCTAATGGTGCATTATCCATGAGTTGCTGATCCAACTGTTCTTGATCAAAATCAAACTGAACGGCAACACAGCCAATATGGTCTCCGGGAGGTAGATAACAGCTCTCGGCATTCATGAGGACAGGTCGACAGGCTAAACTCCCAAAACCGGGTATGTGCAAATCTGCGGTGTCGTCTAGAGCCTGGCATTCGACTTGCCAACCAGGACTCTGGTTGAGATCTGTGATAATGTCAAACAGCTCTAGATACTTATTGACAACAGCGATCGCTAACGTATTGAGATAAACTTGTTGACGTTTAGCCTGAGTCTCATAAGCCCGAGAAAACTGGTGGGCAAACTGTTGGGCTTGGCGTGAAACTTTGAGCTGAAGGGCAGGAGGATTATGAGAAGGTTGCATGACAAACTCTATAATTTAGGAGGGTGGATTATCTTGAATGTGGGCCTGAATTTGGGGTGCAAACTGCTTGAGATGTCCACGATAGAACGAACACATAGTGGAGATCGGCGAGCTAAGCTTAGCTTCTATCTCGCGCCATTTGTACCCTGCTAAAATCTCTAAGGCGAGGCTCTGGAACGTAATGTCCGGGCGCGATCTCACTTGAACTGAACTGAGGCATTGTTCCGGGTCAGTCTTGATATATTCAATAATCTGCTCAACCAAAGAGGGACTTTCTGAGTCTGGTTGATCCCACTCTTTTAAGGGTAGATGATCTGAAAGAAGAGCTTTCCAGGCTTGGGGAAAGAAGCAACGCTTAAGTAAAAAGTTAACCCATTGGGTGACCTCGTATTTAGGATTATATTGGTCGATTTTTCTGCAAATATGCTCAAATAAGCGTTGCATCGCTTCATCGCAGACTTCTTCATAGAGTTGAGGAAACCGATTGCGCGGGGGTCGATAGAGGAGTTTGCAGCCTTGGAGGGTTCGGATCAGATGATCGAGAGCAACTCGACGTTGTAACGACCCCTGAGGTGCTGCCTGAGCTTGCAGTGCAAACTGTTTCAGGGTGGCATTGATGGCATTAGTAGACATGAATTTTCAAGGTGGCGAAGCGCTTCGCTATTGGCCGTTCCAACTAGATATTGGAGCGATCGCCCCTTTTTTTCGAGATCTGTCGAAAAAACTTTGGTAAATATTCAAAGCGAAACATTGAAGCTGAATCCAGATAGTGAACAGATTGGCTTAACTTACATCTGGGCATCGTACTGGCAATACCCACAACTAGAGGGTGATGGGGTCTAAACAGAACGGAACCAGAGCGCATTCAATATCACCTGTGGCTGGCTTGATTTATGATTTGGGGTCTAATCGCCAGATTTGAGATCATTCGAATGCCTCTCCCCATTGTTTATCACCCCCACTATGTCACCCCGTTGCCAGAGCAGCACCGCTTTCCCATGCCCAAGTTTCGGCTACTGCATGACTATTTGCTGGCGGAACAAGTGACAACAGCTAAAGCAGTTTACTGTCCAGAGCGGGTTTCTCCAGCGCAGCTTGCCCTGGTGCATACGGCTGAATATATCCAGGCGTATTGTAACGGTACGCTCAGTCCTCAAGCCCAGCGCCGCATCGGTTTGCCTTGGAGTGAGGGTTTAGTCAAACGAACCTGTACGGCGGTGGGGGGAACGATTTTGACGGCTCAGCTTGCTTTGGAATTTGGCATTGCCTGCAACACGGCGGGGGGCACTCACCATGCTTTCCCCGACTATGGTTCGGGGTTTTGCATTTTTAATGATTTAGCGGTGACGACCCGGGTCTTGCAACAGGCTGGGCAGGTTAAGAGAATCCTGATTATTGATCTGGATGTGCATCAAGGCGATGGTACGGCCCGGATCTTTCAGCATGATCCCACCGTGTTTACCTTTTCGATGCATTGTGAGGTGAATTTTCCCAGCCGTAAGCAGCAGAGTGATCTAGATGTCCCCCTGCCAGAAGGGTTAGATGATGATGGCTATTTACAAATTCTGGCTCAGCATTTGCCAGATTTGCTCTCGCAGGTCAAGCCTGATTTGGTGCTCTACGATGCGGGGGTGGATACCCATGTGGGCGATCGCCTCGGCAAGCTTGCCCTCACCGACTATGGTCTCTACCGTCGAGAACGCATGGTGCTGGAGAGCTGTTATGCGGCAGGGCATCCGGTAGCGGTGGTAATTGGAGGTGGCTATGCTTTGGATATACAAGCACTGGTGGCTCGTCATGCGCTCGTTCATCGGGCAGCCCAGACAATTCTGACCGCAAGTTAAAGGATGAATTGCCGCATGATTGCAACAGTTTCTCTGGCAATACTCACGCCAACGTAAAGTTCAGT
>JAAHHN010000329.1 GCA_010672165.1 Spirulina sp. SIO3F2
TCTGGCGCTTCCCAAGGATCAGCGATTGTCATCGTCTGCAATGATGGGGCTGGCGTCATCGGCTCCAGCGCTTCCTCCGGATGGGTAGAGGGCTGATGAACCGTGTCGAGCTTTTTGGTCTGAGGCCGCTCACTGTCGATCTGCAACAGATTAACTTGACGAGTGGGATCACCCACTACCGTCCCAGCAGGAATCACTGCTAACGCCTCAATAGTGGTGTGCCACAGGGTGGACATGCCACCAATGCAAGCATTACTACCCAAATGACTGGGACCCATAATTAAGACGCCGGGGCCAAGGCTCACGCCCTCATCAAGTTGGATTTGGCCACCATAGGCTTTGATGATCACGCCCATGCCCAGGCAAACACCACCAGAGAGGATAATTTGGCAGCCCGGCGCTGCATGAAGGATCGTCCCAGGTGCGATCGCGGCGGTTGGATCAATGTGTACATCACCGATAATCCGCACATGGGGGTAGTCGGGCAGATGAATCGGTTGCAACGACATGAGTAAGATGAAAGCGGGAGAACGTTTCTTACTGTTGGCTTGACACTGCCAACAGTAGGATAAACGGAGAGAAACTAACTACGGACGCTGAATAATCTGCTCCAGGACGCGGCGCTTGGCTTGGGTATCAATTCCCAGCAATCGCACGTATTCACCGGAATGTTCATTCAAACAAGCTTCCAACTTATTGAGCACTTCACCTTCATAGGTGGACTCAATGGGGGAGCAGGGTTGCCAAGACTTGACCCGGAAGCGACGCTTATCAGCATGCTCGGTGCCAATTGTGTAGCCTTGGCGCAACAGAGAACGTACCTGCTCAACCACGCTGCTCTCTAGAGTCGCTGAGGAGCTAGAACCATAGCTGTTAGAACCATAGCTGGCACTACGACCGTTGCTGCTGGGAGCAAAGCCATTGCTGCTGGGGGTCTTAACGGTAGGGGCAGAGGCGGAAACGCCGTTGCTGCCAGGACGTTGAACAATTGTTTCGCTGATGCGACGCTTAGCATTAGCATCGACACCAATAAGACGCACATAGTCATTGGGATAGTCGGTCAGCACTTGTTTGATTTGACCCAGAAGTTGACCTTCACTAGAGCCATTAATGCCATCACAAGTGAGCCAGGACTTGGAACGATAGCGACGCTTGTCCGCATGTTCAGCCCGAATGCTCAAACCCTGACCGAGAATTGTGCGAATCTGTTCGCTCAGATTCCCTGTACCGTTACCACTAACGTGACCATTGCTGACAACAGCCCGAGCATGACCATTGCTGCTCGCCACAGGTGCATTGTCCCCTGGCCGTTGCACGATCATTTCGAGTACCCGGCGTTTCGCATTGGCATCCACACCAATTAAGCGCACGTATTCACCCGCGTGGTCAGTAAGGCATTGGGACAGTTCCGCGAAAACCGCCTGCTCTTGGGTGGCTTGAATCTGGGGGCAGGTAATCCAGGACTTGGCACGGAAGCGACGCTTATCGGCATGTTCAGTCCCAATCTTGTAGCCTTGACGCAGCAATGATCGTACCTGCTCAACTACCTCGCCACTGAGACCATTGGTGGCCACAATGCCATTGGTTGCGGCAGTGGTGCGGATCGCGGCCCGACTCTTGTGCTGGGGAGCACTACCATCCGGGCGCAAAATTGTTTCTTCCAGAACCCGGCGCTTAGCGTGGGGATCAACACCAATCAGGCGGACATATTCCCCCGCATATTCAGCTAAGCGGCTGTCAAGTTCGGCAAGAACCTGGCGCTCATTGGTGCTAGCGATGCTGGGTGCAGTCAGCCAAGACTTTGACCGATAACGGCGTTTGTCAGCATGTTCCAAACTGATGGTGTATCCCTGCCTGAGCAGCGATCGCACCTGCTCGATCGTTTCAGCGGTTAAGCTCATAGTTGTTTCTACCAATTCATTATTTGCATTAATTGAAAAAGTGGCGGGGGCCGCCTCAGTCGCTTCCTCACGGATGGGGCGAATGCAGCTCGGGTCTTCAGCACAGCGATAACCAACCCGCAAGGCCTCATTGATTTCCACCACATGATGGGCAAAGGCACGATCTTCTGGCTGCACATCCGGCAGGCGATCGGCTTGTTGTTGGTGGGTAATCACAGCACCTGAGGGCACATATTTCCCGGGTGGGATTTCCACATCTTGAATCAGGGCATGCATCATGACAATGCAACCGTCCCCCACCTTGGCATTGAAAACCGTTGAGCGAAACCCGATAAAGCAGTCATCTCCCACATAAACCGGGCCATGGATCAGCGCCATGTGAGTAATACAGGTATTTTTCCCGATCCAGGCAGAATAGTCTTGGCCATCGTCGCCTTGCACCCGACCCTTCTCGAGCCCATGAATCACGACCCCATCTTGAACATTGGTATAGTCCCCAATGTAGAAAGGAAATCCCTCATCAGCCCGAATCGAGGTGCCCGGTGAAATCAGCACGTTAGCGCCAATCCGGACATCTCCAATAATGTTGGAGAACGAATTGACGTAAGCTGATGAATCAATTTGGGGTTCGGCGAGGTCTCTTGACCATGGGGTCGGGGGCGCTGCGCGTCTACGAACGACCATGACTAAATCATCCCTCCTTTACAACGGTGTTGCATGTGCTCAGATTTCAATGCTGATTTCTTGTGCTTTAACTTCAGTGATGGGGCAGGCGCGATCGCTACAATTCTGCTCAACGTCTTCTTCAAGACGACAGGCGATAACGATATTCTTCCTTCTTGCTGTAGAGTTGCCCAGACTCCACGGAAACGGTGTCAATAATGCCAACGACGAGCGCGTCAACCGGACGCAAATCTTCCTCTTCTCGCTGCGGTGCGATCGAACGGCGACTCACCAGCACCCATTCACCCACACCGGCCCCAACGCGATCGGCTGCTACCTCGTAACGAGGTAAGAGTTGCCCTTCATGATCGATAAATTGCAGCAGTAACAATTTAATACCGTTCATTGTGGGCAGCTTTTGGGTACTGACCACGGTGCCTCGGACTTGTGCAATCTGCATTGCGTCCCTAACGTCTCACTGGCTGAGGATTAACACTCTCACGGAACTGCTCAACCGCTTCGGTATAACGAATGGGCAATACATATTCAAGGTTCTCATGGGGACGAGCAATGATATGCGTGGACAGCACTTGACCACCCTTAACGCGTTTCACATTTTCGGTTCCTGCCGCCACAGAGGCTTGCACCTCAGAGACATCGCCCCGCACAATCACGGTCACGCGTCCTGTACCAATTTTTTCATAGCCGACCAGCGTTACACGGGCGGCCTTGACCATAGCATCAGCGGCTTCAACTACGGCAGGAAACCCTAAGGTTTCAACCATTCCAACTGCAATTGACATCGTTCCAAATCCTCTTAAATCTCAGGGGTAAAATCTTGGGAGTAAAATCTCATTCCGTAATCGGTGCAGCCACAAGACGACTGCACCTCAACTTATACCCACCTAATAGGTACGGAATTGCTCTACTTCCTCGGTGTATCGAATTGGCAATACATATTCGAGGTTCTCATGGGGACGCGCAATGATGTGGGTCGAAAGGACTTCACCTCCATTGACTCGCCCGACGTTGTCTACGCCTGCTGCAACAGAAGCCTGCACTTCAGAGACATCGCCTCGCACGATTACGGTGACACGACCTGAACCGATTTTCTCGTAGCCAACAAGGGTGACACGGGCAGCTTTCACCATGGCATCAGCCGCTTCAACAACGGCGGGAAACCCTAAGGTCTCAATCATTCCTACTGCAATAGGCATTCTTCAAGCTCCTTTTAAAATTTAGGCAAAATGGATGATTATAACGTGAAAAAATTTGAGGATTGAACCCAACAGATTCAAGCCGATCTCAGCAAAAATCTGCTTTCTCCTGTGGCTCAGGCAGCGCTATGAATTCCACTAAGTGGCAAACTAACGAACCTCGAAAGGAAGTTCGACGCGTCCTATTTCACTACTCGAACCCAGCACAAGATCGCTCTCTTGCTCCAGCACAGAGCTTTCGAGAACGAAACTAAGCGCTGTTAGCCGCTTAGTGCTTCACTTACTCATCAAGAATAGGGAACCGCTGTGTCTTTGACAATATAAATCTTTATGATTTTTTTAAATTCTACAGTTAACAAATGTTAATGAGTCAGAACTGGCCGTCGATTTAGGCGTTTGGAGACAAACAATTTCTATACCAGGGGTTGACACGATCGCCACAGAGGTCAATTCATTTTTTTTAAACTTTACTATTGTGATTACTCAATCCATAGGGGATAATCAATGGAAAATATTACAGATATTTTTCGTTGAGTCTATGAACTGGTGAGAACGGTTTAGCAACCTGAACACACATCTTGCTCAGCAGGATCTCGCCAGGGGATCGCAGCTTTTCAGGCTGGGGATCAATTTTCATACCCTCAATCGCACTGAATAATAAGTAGAGGTAGACGAGCTGGATATTGTCATCGATTCAACGTTGGTGCAATGCAATGTTCCCTATCTGTAAGACAATCACTAGAGAGCGTCGCTTCTCACCCAAGACTGTAGCTTCTCAACTCAGAGCAGGCTTGATTGCCAGCAGTTGATTCCCTATGGCCTGTTGAGATCGATGTTGAATTCTTCCAGACGCTGCTACAGTTTTGCCCCTAATTAACCCTCGTTGATGATCCTGATCTCGTCTTGAAATAAATGCCATGACAGAATTTTTTCTCCGCTCCACAGGGTTGGTTCCCCTTTACGGGTTGCTTGGTGCAGTCCTAACCCTGCCGTGGTCATTAGGCATCATTCGCCGTAGCGGCCAACGCCCAGCCGCCTATATCAATTTGTTCATGACCCTGCTGGCATTCATTCACGGGACGATCGCGTTTCAAGGGGTTTGGGGGCAAATGCCACACCAAGTCGCCTTTGACTGGTTAACGCTTGCAGACCTCAAATTATCTCTAACTCTGTATCTGTCTCCGGTCAGTTTAGGGGCATTGGAGCTGGTTACAGGCCTGAGCTTATTGGTACAGCTCTACGCCTTGGGTTATATGGAAAAGGATTGGTCATTGGCTCGTTTTTATGGACTGATGGGTTTGTTTGAAGCGGCCTTGAGTGGTTTGGCGCTCAGTGACTCGTTATTCTTGAGCTATGGTTTTCTGGAAGTCTTGACCCTTTCGACTTATCTCCTAGTGGGGTTTTGGTATGCTCAGCCCTTGGTGGTCACAGCCGCTCGCGATGCTTTCTTGACCAAGCGGGTTGGGGATATGTTGCTGTTGATGGGGATGGTGGCACTATCG
>JAAHHN010000033.1 GCA_010672165.1 Spirulina sp. SIO3F2
TCACAGCACTAGCTTACTGAATTATTCTTAGGACAAAATGGTATGTAGGGTGGGGCCGCAAATCACTGTAGCTCTAGGGCTGACAGAGCTAATCAGTCTAGTGATTCAACCTATTGAATGAAATTAATCTACCCGCGCTACAAAACCTGTCAGCAGCAAAACTGTTAATAGCGCGGGCATTATTACATTTTGGGCTAAGTTATACAACCTGTATGCAGATTAGCAACTCTACCTCGATTGCCTTAAAAGATTGGGCTTGGAACTTAAATTCACACGGATAGTCGCAAACCCTCCCCTAACGAGCTAATCATGTTGGTAAGCGATCGCAACAGATGAATAAATTTAGTTACACCCGCGCCTCAGGTAAGATAAGCATCGCATCTCCAAAAGAATAGAAGCGATAATCTTTATCTACAGCTTCTTCATAGAGCGACAAGAGACGCTCACGGCCAACCAAAGAACTCACCATGACCAAAAGACTGGAGCCGGGTAAGTGGAAGTTCGTAATCATACCATCGATAACCTGCCACTGATAGCCCGGATAGATATAAAGGTCAATTAACCCTTCAAAAGCACCGCGTAATAAACCTGGGCCATCAACACCCTGCTTACGCGCTACCCCTTCGAGGGCACGCACTGAAGTTGTGCCAACAGCAATAACCCGCCCACCCGATTCACGAGTTGAACGAATAGCTTGCACTGTTTCTTCGCTGACAGAGACCCATTCAGAATGCATCCGATGTTCAGTGATGTTCTCCGACTCAACTGGTCGAAATGTACCAACTCCCACATGCAACGTCAGTGATGTCTGCTTCACGCCCATATCGGTCAACTCTTGTAGCAGCTCCGGGGTGAAATGCAAGCCGGCTGTTGGTGATGCTGAGGAGCCTGGGTTTTGGGCATAAACGGTCTGATATTGTTCAGGGTCAGCAGTTGATTCCGTCACATAAGGGGGAAAGGGAATATAACCTACTAAATCAAGCATTTGAGTAATGGTTTTACCGGGTGGCACGCTGAACTCAATCACTCGGCCACCTGTGGTAAAGTCGCGCTCAATCACTCTGCCCCACAGCGACGCATCACTTCCTTCTGCTGAAAAGCAGACCTCTGTACCCATTTTGAATCGTTTTCCAGGCTTAACCAAGGAGAGCCAACAGTTGCGGCTGACCTCTCGGAGCAACAGGATTTCAACAGGGGCCCCTGTTGATTTCCGTCCGAATAGGCGAGCTGGGATGACGCGTGTGTTATTTAGAACCAACAGGTCATTCGGTTTAAGCCACTTAGGTAAATCCTTAAAAGTACTGTGGCTGTGGGTTTTCGGAGACTCCAGTACTAGAAGCCGAGACTGATCACGGGGAACGACAGGGTTCTGAGCGATACATTCAGGTGGCAAATCGTACTTGTAGTTTGCGAGTAAGTGATCTTGGATGGTCATGCGTTTGTCCGTTGTCGATACAGCTAGAGCTACGGAGAGTCAAGCTTTACTTTTCATCATCATAGCTATCGTAGTTCCTATTTGTGAAAATCTTGTGAAGTCTTTGAGACCAAACTTTACACAACTACAATAGTCTCTCCGTGAAAACTCGTAGATTTTAATGATGAGTGTTCATTGTAAAAGGTGTTGGTAAAGTTTGGGGAAGATTACCCATAAAAATTTGGGGAGTTTAACCCTGCCGTTGTTATGGGGTTCTCCGCGACAGTAGAGATAGATGGCCCTATACCCCTTATGAGTGACTTATGTATTATCTCTACTTCTTCGCCAACGCTAGCTTAACGCTTCGTCTCACAGAATACCTGCTACGAATGCCTCACTTGAAAGTGACGTTTATTTCAGTGATTCACCAAATCGATGGTTGGATTGTCCGTGTGAAACTCAGCAATACAATCACTCCCCAGCAACATGGTGATCTTGTTGCCTATCTGAATGAGTTGGGAGTGGCCTACACACCAGATATTCATGTTCAGATGGCGCTCTGGAGCTTAGAAACCGGCCAGTCTCCAGTGGGTGTGATGCGACGTTACCAAGTTGCTGTGGTCTCCCATGGTACGCCAGACAAAGAGGATATTGAAGCCTTCCGTCGCCAGTTTATGCGGGGTCTAGGGTATTGCCCAGAAACCTTAGCATAACCTCTTGAATGCTAGAGGAACAGCACGTTTTTCTTCATCCTGCTATTAGGCAAGACTCAGACAAAATTAAGTATTTTCACGGAGATCTAAAGCTCTCTACGTAAATACACTGAGATGAGATTTTATCCTGATCGACACGCACCATAACAGTACAAGTTGTCACAGGTTATCTCTGCTTGAGGGGATTGTGCAGCTCATAAGCTTAGCGAGCTAAGGGAGAACAAAGCTGAAGGTCTGATGAGAGTTAGCGATATAGAATAAATAGTTCCCAGACAAAGCCCCTTGTACTTAAACTAAACTCCTAAAAGGTGATATCTAGCCAGAACCCTTTATTCATCAAGGTTTTTGACGTTTTTTTGTCGTAGGGGTCATAGTCTCTAGTGCCTCAAAACAACTAAAAAGGTGGGTTAGAGCGTAAGGTTTGGTTGAGGTACAAAACCCAAAAGGGGCAAGTGTTTTTGAGGTTTCGCTAGTCCATTGATCTATGCATCAATAAAGGTATGTCATGGTACTAGCACCTGTTAGTAGGTTAGTGCCTTCGTAGTCCTCAACACGAAGAAGAAAAAATCGCGTAGGGTGATAATTCTCTATGATGCCAAAGCTTTAGGTATTTTGAGCGATGTCTGGCAAGCATCTGAATATAATGTCTCTGAATTCTGAGACAATCAAAGATCAAAATAGTAGCGGACTGCCCCTGTATCGGGATCATTGCCAACATATGCATAGCCATAACGCTGGGCATTGTTGAGGAGTTCGTTAGTCTCTTCGGGGTCAAGTCTCATGTGCATAGAGATCTGAGCGAAAGAGAGTTGTCCTTCGCACTCCTGGGCAAGGCGGAGTAACCGCTGGATGGGGGTGCTGGCTTGTTCTGATTGAGGGGTTTCCGAGAAGTCAGAGGAAAACAATGGGGTTTGTATGCGATTAATTGATTTGGCACTTTTGAGAATATCGATGTAGTAGAGTAAGAACACGATAAACGCAAGGAGTGAACTGGTGTTCCCTACAAACGGGATCCAAAAGGTCACAGTCTTGATGAACAAAATAAGAGCATAAACAACACCTAAGTGTCTCTTATCCATGCCTGGTTCCAGATGATTGTTTTGCAAGCAGCGATCAAAACCTTCGCCTAAAGCAGGAAAAACCACAAAAGACCAACAAATATTAAATAGGGGAATACAAAGCCCGAGGGTGGCGATCGCGGGATTATGTTTGCGATAACCAGATGGCAGTAGCTGCCAACAACTGTAATGCAGAAAAGCAAGCAGCAGCAATTGAGTCAGAAGCAGTGGTAATGATAACCCAAAGCCTAATATCGCCCCGACTATCCCCAAGGAACCCATGAGCATCTCGATCGCTTGCAAAATCCCCAGAACCAGGATAGTAACAATCAACAAAAAAAAGGTGGGTAAAACCATAACCGAGTTCTGGGACTGACGATGATTAATTGTGTTGGTTGAGATGGACAAGGGCGAAAATTCTAGTAGCCAACCGCCAATACCATAGTAACTGTTACCTTTTTGGAATGGCTAGAAGCAATGATAGCCCCTAGGCTCTATGCCTTAATGGAGACTGTTTAGTATTGGTGGTTGCTGTCCGTTGCTGGCTCCGCCGCACTAACCAATATCCTGAAGTGAGCAGAAGCATCAGTCCACCCAGGTGCAGCTCCCAACTTAAATCGCTGCTCGATATCCAACCAAAGCTACCAAACCCCAGCAACCCCCAAATCCAGAGTTGGACAATTGATGCAGGCAACGTAAAGGGTTTAAAGCGATTGAACGGTGAATGCTTCCAGGCAGGGGTTGGAAAGTTGTGTTCATCACTCATGGTTATATGAAACGCTTGGCAATGGTTGGCTGTGGCAAACTATCAATCTCGTTGAAATTATTCGGAAGTGTTAGCAGACTGTAATTGTAAAAGTGTTAATTCCGGGGGACAACGCCAGCGACCAGGAAAGTAAGTGCCTAAGCCTCGATTGACATAGAGTTGATTACTGCCCACGCGATGGTAGCCCTGGCTCCATTCCCAATGCAGGATCACTTTAGTGCATTCTTTCCAGAAGCGACGGGCGATCGCACGGGGAAGCCATTGGCGCAAGCGGAGTAAAAAGCTGGGTAAGGCCTCTCCATTGGGTAGAACAATTTGACCACCGTGGGTATGACCTGAGAGTTGTAAATCCACACGCCAACGCCGTAGAGGTACAGCTGAATCAGGATTGTGGGAGAGAACTAAACGAGGAATATCTGGATCAAGCTGGCCCATCACCTGAACGGGTTGGAAGTCCCCAGACCAGAGATCCGCTAAACCCACCACCGGAAATTGCTCACCAAAGGGATAGGCGATCGCATTCCAGAGCACCGTGATGCCAATCCGCTCCAACGCTTCGGTGACAATCGTACGTGCCTGGTGCTGATAATAGTCATGGTTGCCTAGCACTGCGACTACACCATAACGGCTTTGGAGCTTACTTAAGTGTGGCGTTAAGCGATGGATGGGGGTGGGAGCATTCGTGATGAAGTCACCAGTTAGGGCCACTAGATCTGGGTGGGCGGCATTCGCAGCGGCGATCGCTTCAATCAAGAGTCGCTCACTGAGACGGGTGTCGTCGTAATGAAAATCTGAAAGCTGCGCAATTGTTAAGGGTGCAAGTTGGGCAGGCAAGCCAGGAATAGTGATTGACTGACGCTCGACCTTGAGCGGTTCTAGGCGCAAGGGGGCTAGCTCCTGCTGAGTCGATCCCACGAAGCGTTGATTGGTCAAGCTCATGCCAGAATTAGGGTACAGGCCAGAAGATTAAAATGCAGGCATAACCTAGAGTTTGCCATCAACTTGATTGTTTAAGCCATAAACCTCTCGACTCCCAGCGAGCGTTACCAATTCCACTGTCTTTTCATCACCCGGTTCAAACCGCACGGCTGTCCCCGCTGGAATATTGAGGCGCTTGCCCCGAGCTTGGGGACGCTCGAACGCCAGTGCGGCGTTAACTTCAAAAAAGTGGAAATGGGAGCCGACCTGGATGGGGCGATCGCCTGTGTTTGAGACAGTTAAGGTTGTCGTCGCTCTGCCAGCATTCAGTTCCAGCTCCCCTGCCTCAACCAAAAATTCACCTGGAATCATCGCATCCTCCCACTTTTCAAGCTGTGCTTGAGACCCAGTCTAACCTAAAGTTAAATGCGTTCTGAAACAGAGTTTGAAGGGTTGGATGCCAAAGAGATGGGTATCGAGAGATTTTGGGAGAATCAAGGCTTACTTAGGGGTTGTCGTCAGTTAGATTTTAAACTCTTGCTATGACTGGTTTACAGCTCCTTTTCTTGTTTTTGGGGTCGGGTGCTTTATCCCTTATCCCTTCAGGCTTCTGATGTTAACTGACGACACGCCCTAATTGGTTTGTCTGCTTAGTGCTTATTAAGCATCAGTTAAAAAACTGAAATTCAAAAAAGCGAAAGCAAAGCGATACACTACAGTAGAGGACTACTGTGCAAATTACTTCACGCCAAAATCTGATGAGTAGCGCTGTTGAACAAACTGGAGAAAACCCATCTGGCCTGACAGGCAAGACGGTTATTACTGCGGGCATCACCTGGGGGGCACTGTCCCTGATCTTTTTCCTGTTTAATCTGATTCAACCGGAAACCGAAGACACCCTTTGGTATCTGGTGGGGACATATGTGGCAGAATGGGTGCCGTCTTTAGCAGGGATCGCCCTGTGCTACCGTAACTGGCGCAGCCCGAAGATCGCTAGTGGCCGGAATGTTTGGCTTGCCATCGGTTTGGGGATTTTGGCCTATTTTCTCGCTGACTTGATTTTTTGTTTTTGGGAAGTGTATTGGGAGCTTGACCCGGAGGTTTCTCCCGCAGATTTGTTCTATATGGCGTTCTATATGTGCTTGGGAACTGGCATGATTTTAGCCGTCCTCTCACGGCGTATGAGTTTAGAATTATGGCAATGGATCACGCTGAGTTTGATTGCGATCGCTGGAACAAGCTTGGCAGTCTGGATTGCCCTGGCAGAGCCTGCGATCGCCATTGATGAACCGCCTGTTTTAAATAGTGAGGCGATCGCCATAACAGAAATAGCCCCTGCCGAAACGATAGATGCTGAGACTGAAGCACCTGAAGTCCCCCAGTGGGTCACCTCAACCCAAGATTACTTGCTGCAATTTTCTACCCCCGTTAACTTTTTCTACATCATCTGCGATGTGGGGCTACTCATCATCGCGGTGATGCTATTGCTAGCATTTTGGGGTGGGACTTTCTCGCTCTCTTGGCGAATGATCGCAGCAGCTGCTTTGGCACGCTATCTTGCAGATATGTGGTTCAAGTATTCAGCCACCCTACCCACTGAATACGCCAGTGGCGGATTCCTGGAAGTCTTCTTTGTATTTAGTGGCATTTTGTTTGCCATTGGCGCAGCATTGGAGTTTGATATATCGAGTCGCCCACGTAAAAGTCGTCGTCGTCGCACCCGAGCGGCTGGAGAAGGAGGAGAAGCATGAGTCCCAGAAAATTAACTGCTGG
This sequence comes from Spirulina sp. SIO3F2, assembly GCA_010672165.1. Lineage (GTDB taxonomy): Bacteria > Cyanobacteriota > Cyanobacteriia > Cyanobacteriales > Spirulinaceae > SIO3F2. The sequence goes on from JAAHHN010000033.1 coordinate 6,643, forward strand.
CGATAAAGAAGAAATTCTTGATCTCTATCGCTTACCGCAAGAAACCACATCAACCTTAGCCGAGCGCTTCAAAGTCAGTAGTTCAACCATTAGCCGCTTTTTGAAAAGTCGCCTTAACGAAGGCGAGTACGAGGATCTGATCCAGCAGAAACGCCTAAGCCGAACTCCCAGTGGCGCAGCCCAGGTCATGAGTGAGTTTCAAAAGCAACAGGCCGATCCCTCCCCTTCTCCAACGCCCACATTGGCTCCGGATGTTGCTGCACCAGCAGTGGCATCTGCTTCCCCAGAGGAGGAGTCTTCAGCCTCCCCCGAACCTGTAAAGGTAGAACCGACCCCCAATCTGGCATCAACTCCAGCACCGGAGTCACCAGAACAACTTGAAGCTGCCGAAACACCTGCGCCCGTTCGTCGTATGGCCGCCGCATCACGGCGGCGGATTGCTTCACCCCGCCCTCGACAACCTGTTGAGCAACAGCTTGAAATTCCAGTAGTGCCTTTAGCAGAGCCATCAATATCCTCAACGGCAGATTTGGAGTTCTCGGCAGAAACTCCTGTCACGCCCACATCCACTGCCAAAATCCCCACCCGCCGTGCCCGAGCTAGTGTAGGGGGAGTCGGCAATGCACCTAAACCGCTGTTGTCCTCACCCAAGACCACCTTTGCCGATGAGCTGGAAGAGGACGACGATGAAGAAGGGGTTCATGCTCTCGAGGAAATGCTCGGTGAAGATATCGACCTGGATGAGGAGGATGATTGGGACGAAGAGGATGATGATGATGGAGATTTGCCGGTTTCCACTGGCTCACGGTTTAGTGATGTCCAGGTGTTGCCCTTGAGCGATGCTCATTTTCCCCGCACCTGTTATCTGGTCATCGATCGCGCTGCCGAACTGATCACCCAACCCCTCCAAGAGTTTCAAGACTTGGGTAATATTCCTGGCAGTGAGGCCAGCCAGCGCACTTTACCCGTGTTTGATAATCATCGAGTGGCTCGGCGGTTTTCTAAGCGCACCCAGCGCGTGATCAAAGTGCCAGATAGCATTTTGTTTGAAAAGACTCGCACTTATTTGCAAGCACGAGGGATTACTCGCCTGCTGCTTGATGGTCAGGTCTATTCGCTCTAACCCATTTGTTTTAAGCGTACGCAATGGCCATCTTGACGTTCCGAGGGATTCAAAAGGACTTTGGTATCAAAGAAATCCTGCGAACCGCTAATTTGAGCATCGAAGACGGGGATAAGGTGGGGTTGATCGGAGTCAATGGCTCGGGCAAGTCCACACTGTTGAAAATGATTGCGGGCCTGGAACTGCCAGATGGGGGGGAACGGCTCGCACGCTCAGGCGCTAACATTATCTATCTGCCGCAACAGCCTGAGGTTGATGAATCGCTCACGGTGCTAGAGCAAGTTTTTGCTCACAGCAGTGAACAGATGACCTTGGTACGTGATTATGAGCTGCTCTCCCAGCAAATGGGTCAGGCCGAGGGTGAGGCTCTCGACGCCCAGATGCGACGGTTAAATCAGCTCACCGAGAGAATGGCTGCCATGGGGGCTTGGGATCTTGAGACCCAGGCCAAAATTGTGCTCAGTCGGTTGGGGATCACGGACTTTTCTGCGTTGGTGGGGACATTGTCAGGGGGCTACCGTAAGCGAATTGCCCTGGCTACAGCGCTGCTTTCAGAGCCTGACCTGTTGCTAATGGATGAGCCAACCAACCACCTGGATGCGGAATCGGTGGAATGGCTACAAACCTATTTGCAGCAGTTCCGGGGGGCATTGCTGTTGATTACCCACGATCGCTACTTTCTCGATCGCGTCACTAATCGTATTTTGGAAATCGATCGCGGTGATCTTTATGCCTACAGCGGTAACTACACCTACTACCTGGAAAAGAAAGCGCAGGCAGAGGCATCTGCGGCCAGCACCCAGCAAAAACATAAGGGTGTGTTACGCCGAGAACTGGCTTGGCTCCAGCGTGGTCCCAAAGCTCGAAGCACCAAGCAACGGGCCCGCATCGATCGCATTCATGATCTGCAAAATACTGAGTTTAAACAGGCTCAGGGCAAGGTGGATATCGATACCCCCGGCCGCCGCATTGGCAAAAAGGTGATCGAACTGGTGGAGGTTCAGAAGGCCTACGGCGATCGCACCCTCATCCAAAACTTTTCCTATGAATTTAGCCCCGAAGATCGGGTGGGGATTATCGGCGGTAATGGCGCTGGGAAATCCACCCTGATGAATATGATGACAGGGCGAGTGGAGCCAGATCAGGGCACGGTCAAAATTGGTAAAACAATCCACATTGGCTATTTTGACCAGCATTCCGAGAATCTACTCTCAGCAGCCGAAGCCGAGCAGCGGGTGATTGATTACATCAAAGACATTGGCAGTTATGTCTCTACGGCCGACGGTGGCCAAATTAGTGCCTCCCAGATGCTAGAGCGATTTTTGTTTACTCCCAATCAGCAATATGCACCGATTCATAAACTGTCTGGAGGAGAAAAGCGACGGCTGTTTTTGCTGCGGGTACTGATGGGGGCGCCGAATGTGTTGATTCTAGACGAGCCAACAAATGATCTAGATGTACAGACGTTGGCGATTTTGGAAGACTATCTAGAAGATTTTAATGGTTGTGTGATCACGGTGTCCCACGATCGCTATTTCCTCGATCGCACGGTGGATTTTTTGTTTGCGATCGAACCGGGGGGTGTGGTGCGCCAATATCCGGGGAATTATTCGGTGTATTTGGACGTCAAAAAAGCGGAGGCAGAACGAGCACCGAAGCCTGAGAAGGAGAAAGTCAAAACGAAGGCTTCTGCTGCCAATGCCCAACCCAAAGCCTCTCCTAAAAAACGTCGTCTCTCGAATTACCAACGGCGGGAGCTGGAGAAGCTAGAATCTCAAATTCCTGAGCTTGAGGAGCAGAAAGCGCAACTTGAAGATCAAATTTATAATCATCCACCTGCTGATTACACGGAATTGCAACAGCTTACGGAACAGTTGTCGGAATTGGTTGAGGCGATCGATGGGGCGACAGAGCGTTGGATGGAGTTAGCTGAATTAGAATCATGAGTTATTCACAGAAGTCTAATGGTCGTTATTTTCATGGTTTATTTGTATATCAATCAGTAAAAAAACTTTACGTCTTTTTACTCACTCTTGATGAGTTCGGATTATGTAGATAAACTTTTGCAAATCGTAACCATCTAATCCTAACTTGGAAATCTGGATGGTTTGTGCTCGATTCTCTGCCGACGTCCTGAACTTTAGACATAATGTGAAAATGTCATCACTATGAACAGAAAATTGTTTGAGGGAGTCAAAAGAGTATATTTTTGGGGAGTCCCACAACATATTGCCGATGGTTAACTGTCGCTGCTCTAAATCTAGATACAGCGGTTTCCGAGTCAAGAGTGTAGTACTTGAAATGAGAGTAGAGATACACATTATCCAGAACTCATCCAAGTGAAGCGGATGACCGACCATAACTAAAAAGACAAACATCAGTAATCCGATCGCCAACAGAAAAGAACCTAAAGATTTGCTCGTATTAACTTTCATGGCTGGGAATAGATAATATATCGGCAATCCAGAGTTTTTAACATACTGTTGCTGCCAGAAATACAGATGGTTAGGGAAGATTTGACCTCCTCCCTACGAAAGTGAGGATGAGAGAGATAGATTACTATGTAGTCATTTGAAAGATGATTCAAGCCGGATCTATTGTTACTTTCCCCCAAAATGTACTCGGATGTGAGTTGAAGTGAACATTGCTAACCCACTACACCTTCATTAGTTGTGCATTAAACACTAAAGCCGAACCATCCTCTGCTGCATCCACAAAAATTGTATCCCCCGGTTTGTATGCTCCTCGTAGAATTTCCTTGGCGATCGCTGTCTCTAAATATTTCTGCACGGCCCGCTTCAGGGGCCGTGCCCCATACACCGGGTCATAACCTACCTCCACTAAATAATCCAACGCCGCATCGGAGATATTGAGCGTCAGCTTCTGGTCGTCCAAACGCTGATTGACCTGCTGGATTTGGAGTGTGACAATCGTCCGCAACTGAGATTTAGTCAGATTGCGGAAAATAATAATCTCATCGAGTCGGTTGAGGAACTCCGGCCGGAAATTGGCCCGCATGGCATCCATAACGCGATCGCGCATCATTTGATAACTCGCCTCACTGGGATCAGATGCCAGCTCCAAAATATGTTGAGAGCCGATATTGCTGGTCATAATGATGATTGTGTTTTTAAAGTCCACTGTATGACCTTGGGAATCGGTCAACCGCCCATCATCGAGCACTTGCAGCATCACGTTAAACACATCGGCATGAGCCTTCTCAATCTCATCAAATAAAATTACGGAATAGGGCCGACGGCGAATCGGCTCGGTAAGCTGGCCCCCCTGCTCATAGCCCACATAGCCGGGAGGTGCTCCCATCAACCGAGAGACGCTGTGCTTCTCCATATATTCCGACATATCGATCCGCACCATGGCCTCTTCAGTATCAAAGAGGTTCTTGGCAAGGGCTTTGGCGAGTTCTGTTTTACCGACCCCTGTGGGCCCAAGGAAAATGAAACTGGCGATCGGCCGATTCGGGTCAGCCAGGCCCGCCCGTGAGCGTTGGATCGCATCGGAAACCGCCGTAACGGCTTCATCCTGACCTACGACTCGCTCATGGAGTTCAGCTTCCAGGTGCAGGAGTTTTTCTTTTTCGGATTGCACCAGTTTACTGATGGGAATGCCCGTCCATTTTGAGATGATTTCGGCGATATCGGAATCAGTGACTTCATCTCGGAGGAGAGAATTTTGGCGATCGCTGGGTTTTTCGTCAATGGCATTGAGCTTTTGCTCCAACTCTGCTAACTTGCCATATTTGAGTTCTGCCGCTCGATTATAGTCATAGTCCCGCTCAGCCTGCTGAATTTCCACTTGGATTTGGTCGATTGCCTCTTGAATCTGTTGACGCTGATCGATATCCGCGCGATCGAGCTCCCACTGGGCCCGAAGCTCAGCTTGGGATTCCTTAAGGTCGGCCAACTCTCGCTCTAGATTCGCCAGTCGCTCTTTGGAAAGGGCATCGGTTTCTTTTTGCAGCGAGAGCCGTTCCATCTCCAATTGCAAGATCTTGCGATCGATCTCATCGAGTTCCTCTGGTTTAGAGGTAATCTCCATCTTGAGTTTGGCTGCCGCTTCGTCTACCAAGTCGATTGCTTTGTCGGGCAAAAAGCGATCGCTAATATAACGATTAGAGAGTGTCGCTGCCGCGACTAGGGCATTATCCGAAATCTTGACACCATGATGCACTTCATAGCGCTCCTTTAACCCCCGCAGAATTGAGATCGTGTCAATTTCCGAAGGTTCATTGACCATCACTTCTTGGAAACGGCGTTCCAGAGCGGCGTCCTTCTCAATATATTGACGATATTCATCTAAAGTTGTTGCCCCAATACAGCGCAGCTCACCCCGCGCCAACATGGGTTTGAGCAAATTCCCTGCATCCATTGCACCCTGAGTTGCCCCTGCTCCCACAACGGTGTGAATTTCATCAATAAAGAGAACAATCTGCCCTTCGGATTCTGTTACTTCCTTAAGCACGGCTTTGAGGCGGTCTTCAAACTCGCCGCGATATTTGGCCCCAGCAATCAATGCCCCCATATCAAGGCTGACGACCTTGCGGTCTTTGAGGGAATCGGGCACATCCCCGTTGACAATTCGTTGGGCCAGACCTTCGGCGATCGCAGTTTTACCCACGCCCGGTTCTCCAATCAATACCGGATTATTTTTGGTGCGACGAGAGAGGATTTGCACTGTGCGGCGAATTTCGTCATCTCGGCCAATCACGGGGTCGAGCTTACCGGAACGGGCGAGTTCGGTTAGTTCTCGACCATAGCGTTCGAGGGATTCATACTTGCCTTCCGGATTTTTGTCGGTCACTTTTTGGTTGCCTCGAACTTGTTTAACGATTTCAGTGAGCTTGGCCTCAGTCAGCTTGAATTCCTGGCACAGGGTGCGACCAATGCGGTCATCCTGGGGTAAACCCAAGAGCATATGCTCAACGGAGATGTAGTCATCTTCAAAGCGTTTGCGGTGCTCTTCGGCGCGATCGAGCAAGGTATCTAGGCTACGCCCGAGATACATTGAATTGACAGGGTTTGAAACTTTGGGTTGGCTCTGGGTAAAGACTTGCACCCGGTCTTGGAACTGCTGCACCTTCACACCTGCCTTGGTGAGGATGCTGGTCGTCAAACCCCTATCTGCCAGTAGAGCAGTTAACAAATGATCGGTTTCAAGTTGCTGGTGACGATTTTGCTTCGCAATGTCCTGGGTGCTGACGATCGCTGACCAGGCTTTTTCAGTGAACTGATTGGGATTGCTCGGTTGCATAGCGTGGTTCTTCCCTCCATGAATACCCAGGCGGCATCAGAGCTGACCCGGTCTATGACTGTCATTGTAAAAGGCGAAGGGAAAGGAGCTGAAGGGGATAACTCTACTTCTAGGGGTGGGGTTTGTGCGAATTGACCTGGCTTGAACAGTGTCGTCAAGCAGCTTGCAGATAAAGGCGATCGCTGTAGTAGAACATAATTTCGTTCTACGTATTGAGCATTGTAGAGTCAGCTAAATTTTTTGTTGTTCACGAATCAGCCCTTATACTTTACTGCCGCTTCATAATTGAACTATCCACTTTACACGAAATTTATATAAGGGCAACATTCCAATTTCAAAATCTCATTTTAAGTGCTTTACTGTTATTTCATAATCAACCCATTTGCTTTACAGAAAATTTAGAAATGATTGATGCTGAACATTGCTCAGTACAGCAAGACAAGGACTAAGAGCCTTACTGCTCAACGTATAGGCAGGAGTGAGTATGGCCGATGCAATCAATCCGAGCAAGGCTCCACTGTGATGTGAATAGGTCATAGTCTGTCCAGACAAAAGGGATAGGGGAGCATCGAGTTACCAGAATTCTGCATTAGATTTAGGTTATTTTCTAGTTGTGCTTATTCAGCACTAAGGTTATAATTTCTGTGGGTGCAATTGTAGATTGCTCACAACAAGCAGAGGTAAGTTCTAGATTCTTGTTGCAGAGTACTCCATTTTGATATGCAGTTATTCTCATCATGTTCACAGAGATCCTCAAGTTTGTGAGTAGTAGCTTTGCTCAGCTTGAGCATATATTTGCGCTATTTAAAAGATAATGGCAAGTTAGTCTGGGCTAGAATTGCTCCAGGATTCTAAGCTGAGTAGTTCTACTCAAGATAAGGACTATATCCTTAATCTAAGGTTAGCTATTCCTAAGATAGATTTGCCTTACCATTACCATGGTAATCATCTTTACTTATAGCGCTGCCAATCAGGATGTTACTCAGGACACTACCAACGATTATGGGTGAGATTATCGACATTGTTATTACAGCAAATGATATGGGTATGGTGCATCAAAAACTGACCCATCCCAAAGTTCTCCAAGCGGCTCAATCTGGAATGGTTTCTATATTATTGGATCAAGCAGGATGTGTATTAACTGTACCCAATCGATATGCAGATAACTATGTTGCTAACCTCAACAAAGGTTTAAGTGGTACACCTGGTTTGCAAATTACGAAGAAATAAATAGGGCTGGGAGAGGGCTGGATAGAATAGACTTTAGTTAACAGTTCCATCCAGCTCATCCTTTACCCAAAACTTGAATGATTTTTTAGAATTCGAGTGAGTTATTGAATGTTAAATCGCTAACCTGGAGAGTTAGCCACAAAGGTATATCGCTGTAAGGCATTGGTGGTGAAAAGAAGTAGCCTTGACCAAACTCACATCCCAATTGACTTAAGATTGAGAGTTGCCCTTGGTTTTCAATTCCTTCTGCAACAACACCAATATTCAGTCGCTTGGCGAGTTGAATCATCGAGGCTAGAATTTCCCCACTTTGAGAGTTGTTCGACATGCCATGAATAAATGAGCGGTCAATCTTAATGGTATCCAAGGTCATTTCTTGCAATCGGCTAAGAGAGGAATATTGAACCCCAAAGTCATCCAAGCAAACTTTAATGCCTAAAGTATGAATGTGCTCCAACTGTGCCAGAGTGGTAGGACTATTATCCAAAATGCTAGTTTCAGTTAACTCCAGCTTCAACAAACTCGGGGGAAATTTTGTTTCTTCTAATATTTTTGCAAGCTGAACAGCAAAATCTGATTTCCTGAGCTGTTTTGCAGAGAGGTTAACATTAATGGTTGTGCCAGGAAAAGAACTATTGAGTTCAGCTATCTGGTCGCAGGCCGTGCACACCCCCCAAAGACCTAGATTGTGAATAAGCTCAGTGCTCTCAGCAAAGGTAATAAAATCTTTCGGGGAAAGTAGCCCCCGTTCTGGGTGTTGCCAACGTATCAACGCTTCAAAACCAACAGTTGTTTGATCGTCTAATCGAACGATAGGCTGGTAATAAAAACAAAATTCATGATGGGCGATCGCTCTTCTTAATTCAAGCTCTAGGGTAAGATTACTATGAAACTGCACACGCATAGAGGGGCTAAATAGGACAATTTTTTCTGATTTAGCTCGCTTAGCAGTAGACAATGCAATTTTACAATCAGCAATAGCAGTCGCTGGTCTATAATTAACATCCTGAGAATAGGAAGATTCACATAAAATAGCACCAAAGCTAGTCGTTAAATAAATTTCATTCTTACTGGTTAAAAAAGATCTCTTAAATTGATTTCTTAATTTTCTACTTAGTGATAATAAGTCAAAGTCTTTTGCTAAACCTCCAATTAAAATTGCCAGACAAGCATTGTTTAAACATGCGACTAATACTTGTGTCTCTTTAGGAATTCTGCTTTGAAAACGTTGGCTAATATTCTGATATAGTTTATGACGCTCAGCGTGACTCAAAGCATTAGCTGTGATCTCAAAATTGTCTTCAAAATTAACGATTATTAGACCATAGGTATAATCAACATTCTGCTTTTGTCGATACATCACACGGTTCAGACATTGCTCTAAAAAAACTCTGTCGGGTAAACCCGAAAAAAAATGTCGAGGTTCTGAGTTTTGTCGTTTTGATATTGCTGACAACCGATGCTGTTTGCTGAGATTCTTATATTTCAGACTTTGATCAATATGCAGTTTAACTCTAGACAAGACTTCATCTACATCGAAAGGTTTAGTAATATAGTCAACAACACCACTAGAGAGACCCTTCACCTTACTCCGGGTATCATCTAAGGCCGTCATAAAGATAACTGGAATATTCTTGCTTAGGGGATGAGCTTGGATTTTCCTCAATGCAGTAAAGCCATCCTCCTCCGGCATCATAATATCTAGCAAAATGAGATGAGGCTGAAGCGATTGAATTTTTTCTAAAGCTCTGGATACACTCTGGGATACAGAAACTCTGTAACCTGCGCTGTTTAACGTTCTACCTAGGACTTGTAAATTCTGAGGTTCATCATCTACAACCAGAATGACTTGGGGAGGTGATTCACTCATAATATTTTTATCTCCAGTAGCGCTTGCCCAATTGGGTGTAATAGGAATGTGACCTATACAATAGCCGTATGGATATTTGTTAAGTTTAAGCTTCAGTATTAAAGCTCCACCATACAGGCGCACTTTTCAGTATTTGTTTACTACTGTTTGGTCAATTTGGTCGATTCTAAGTAATTTAGAAACTGTACCAATGTACATATTGATAATACACATTGTTACGGAATGCAAGTATAGATTTAGATTTCTATTAAAAAAAAATGAATCTTAGATAAGAAATGATTGTAAGTCTTGCTTCCGCACATCAGATCTCGAAGCGCTGAAGTCGTTTCTTTTGGATCTTCTAGATATGGCTATAGGGTAATTTCTTACTTTTGAAGTAGGGGATAACAAGGATTACAGCGATCGAGCAGCATCAATCATGTATCCTACGATACATTTTCTACCCCGAACCCTGAAAAGCGTTTATTTTAAATCAGCCCAAAAGTTACGAAATGCAGGCAATATTCTCAATAAAAGATTTTGTTGATAGATCTGTAGATGATGAGATTTACTAAAAGCTCTATAGATTATACATCTTCAGTATTGTGTGCAACTCAAATGCAGAGTTAAAAGAATGCCTTGGTTTAATATGTACGAACTTATTTTGAGGCAGCATAGTACTGAAATAGATTTTGCTTTTTGCACACCATACAATTGATTTTTACCTTGGCAAATTTTATGGCTTAATCAGTGATGAAGAGACTAACTTAAGCATTGTCATCTCCATGCTCTCATACTAATCGCTCATGATTTTGCTAAACACTGCTGTAATAGAGATTGTATTTTTTCTTCTTGACAATCCTGGCATAGGGATTTAAGTGCTTGACAAAAATCATTGAGGCTCGGCTGTTCTGAGGCTAGAGTATCAACAGCTAATTCTAGTTCAAATAGTAACCCATGAGCAGCTATAGTTTGCAGGTTTTGTAAATCAGCTTGCTCAGGTAAACGCATCTCTGAAATCGGAATGTTGGCTTTAGGAAAAAATAATTCAGTAGCGGTTTTCTCTACAGGCTCTTGATAACTCCATTCCAAGTCAAGAGCGTTTTGAATCTGGTCAAATAATTCAGAAAATATTAGGGGCTTAGTGAGAATATAATCAACACTTGGTTCATTGTGCTCCTGCGGCATTGCACTGGCAGACATCAGCACGATCGGTAGTTGATGAAAAGATGTCTGTTGCTTAAGCTGTTTACTCATAGTGATTCCGTCCATAACTGGCATCTTCAGATCGCACAATAGTAAATCTGGATGTTCCTGATAAACCTGTTCAATGCCATCTTGACCATTCTCCGCAGTTTGAATTTCGAACCCCAAACTGCTCAAAACTTGCTCTAATATATCAAGCGTTTCGAGACTATCATCCACAACAACTATCTTGCGACGCTGACCGTGATAACCGCTGATCTGCCTTGGTACAAGTTCAGAATTCGGTTGTGACTGTTGCCAACTGACAGGAAAAGAAACTTCAAACCAAAAATGACTTCCCTGCCCAAGTTGGCTGGAAACCTGGATTTCTCCTTGCATCATTTTGACTAATTCTTGGGCAATGGTGAGGCCTAGACCTGTACCTTGTTGTTGATATGCTGCTGTACCAAGTTGCTCAAACGGTTGGAAAATAGTTTCAAGTTTTTCGGGCGTAATTCCTAAGCCCATGTCTTGCACCTCAAAACGAATAGCCGTTGTCACTAAGTCTGCTGATACATTACTTGGAGTTTGACCAATGCTCACCCGAAAGACAACTTCACCTACTTCTGTAAACTTAATTGCGTTATCCAGAAGATTAGCGAGCACTTGATAGAGACGTTTTTGATCAGCGTAGATCAATTTAGGAAGTTGTGTATTACTTTGGTAAGTAAAGCGAATTGCCTTAGATTCTGCTTTTAGCTGGAATAGCTCAACAATTCCCTGAATAAAATCCGAAAAATCGACTTCAATCGGATAGAGTTCAAACTTTTGAGCTTCAATTTTACTAATATCTAAAATATCATTAATCAGTGAGAGTAAATGTGTTGCACATTGATGAATAGTCTTGAGTCCCTGATATTCCTGTTCATGCAGACCTTGTCGCCGTTGCAAAATTTGGGTATAGCCTAAAATACCATTTAGAGGTGTACGGAGTTCATGGCTCATATTTGAGAGAAATTGACTCTTTGCTTGATTCGCCAATTCAGCTTTGGCCATTGCTTGTTGTAAGTGTGCTTCAGCTTGTTTGCGATCGCTGATATCTTTATGGGTTCCACTCATCCGAAGGGGCTGTCCATCTTCGTCCCGTTCAACAACTTTGCCATAAACAGCAATCCACTTCCACTCTCCCGATTTCATTCGTAAGCGACAATCCATTGTATAGGGGGTGTTATATTCAAGATGATTGTGCAAACAAGTCATGATAGCATCCTGATCTTGAGGATGAATTAAATTGCGCCAGGTTTCAAAACCCATCGGCAGTTCATTCGGTTTATAGCCCAGCATAGTGAACCAACGTGGGTTGAAATAGGATTCGCCAGTTTTCATATTCCAATCCCATAAACCATCTCCCGAACCTTCAAGTGCTAACTCCAAACGTTTTTGACTCAGTTCTAATTCACGGGTGCGTTCAGCAACCTTCTGCTCCAACGTCTGGGAATGGGCAGTCAGTTGTTCATTCGCTTGTTCTAAATTCCAATTCAGTTTGGTTAACTCTAAAAGTAAATAGTTTCGTTCTTCTTCAACAATGCGTCTTTCGGTGATGTCGATGGCCATGGAACTCACAAATCGGCGCTTATCGGGTAAATATCCTAAACGGGCTGAGCTAAACTGCCAGTACCGTTGCTTGCCATTCTGGGTGGTAATTGCGAAACAGCCATCTTCATATAAAGATTCAATGCCACATTGAAGCGTGACAATACTGTCCAGCATCTCCTGAGCCCGATCGCCATACGCTTTTTCAATCCAAGCTTGGGTCGTGGGAATATCCGCCTGGGTGTAGCCGGTTAAGGCTGTCCAGGTTGTATTAATTTGGAGCACTTCACCATCTTCTGCGTGGATCATAATGGGGATCGGGGCATTCTCAATGGCCCGGCGAAAGCGATGTTCACTCGCACGTAGTTTAGATAACGCTTGTTGACGTTCAGCCTCTAGTTGTTTGCGTTCAGAAATATCTTTAATCAGCCCGATGCTATGAATAGTTTTGCTATGGGGTTGGGTGATGGTGTAAAGCGTGGTTTCTGCCCAAAAGCTTGTGCCATCTTTGCGAAGGAAGCGTTTTTCTAAGGTGATGCTGTTCGCCTCACCTTGACGTAAGGTTTCCAATGCCTGAAGACAAACTGGGAGATCGTCGGGGTGGGTAAAGGTGGCAATTGCCTGATCAGCCATCGCGGCTAATTCTGTCGGATTGTAGCCTAGCATTTGGCAAAAGCAGGGATTGCACTGGACATATATCCCAGCAACTAGATTAAACTCAACAAAACCAACTGAAGCTTGCTGGAATATGGCTCTCGCACGAGCTTCACTCAGGGCAAGGGCTGTTTCTGTCCTTTTGCGATCGCTAATATCTTGCAGCATTACGACACAACTTTTAGATTCCCTATGTGGTAACTGAAACATTGCTACAGATGTCAGTGACCATATGTATGAACCGTTTTTACAGATATATCGCTTCTCAATTACAAAATTTTGAATCTCTCCGTGATAAAGTGCTTGTATCAAGCGATTTGACTCTGACAAGTCTTCAGGATGAGTGATATCTTCCACTCTCATGGTGAGCAGTTCGCTCCGCTCATATCCTAATAAGTGACATAAATAGTCGTTCACTTGGATGAAATAACCTGTTGGCAAATCACATTCTGCAATTCCAACAGCAGCTTGGCTGAAGATTGCTTTTGCCCGAGTTTCGCTCCACTGTAGAGCGATTTCCGCTTGTTTACGATCACTAATATCTAAAACGGTTCCCACAAAACCAATCGCTTGCCCCTCGATATCCCGTTCAACAACAGATTCTCCATACGCCCAAATGACGGTGCCATCAGGTCGCTGAATCCGCCATTCGAGTTGACCGGAGGATTGGTGTTGAACATGTTGAAACCACTTATCAGCAGCAAGATTTTGATCATCTGGGTGTAGCGATTGCTGCCAACCATTGCCCATCGCAGCTTCGGCGGTCAGACCGGTGATCTGACACCAATATTCATTCACATAAGTGCAACGTCCAAGCATATCTGTGCGAAAAATACCTACAGGAACAGTTGCAGCGAGGGTCGCATAACGTTGCTCACTGATCTGAAGTTTTTTTTCGGCTGTTTTGCGATCGCTAATATCCTGGCAGATGCAAATAAGCTTGCAATCATCCAAAAGAAATAAATTAACTTCCTCATTAAAGGATGTGCCATCTTTGCGTAAAGCAATCGCTTCTCCTGACCATTTACCTATATTTGCCAATGTCGGGAATATGATGTCACTAAAGCGCTGAACTTCTGTCTTAGAATAGAGCTGTTGCCAACTCTTTCCAATTAATTCATCTCGCCTATAGCCAAATAGAGCAAGATGAGCTTCATTGAGATAAACGTATTTATTGTTTTCTAATACTGCGATCCCATTTACAGATGATTCAATGACAGAAGATTTGATGGCTACCGATTCATAGAGTTTAGTATTCTCAATTGAGATAATTGCTTGAGAACAGAGGAATTTGAGAATGGCAATGCGATCGCCCGTAAAGACACCAGTTGTCAATTTATTCTGTAAATACAGAATACTTGCTAACTTTTCTTTGTGAATGATGGGCAAACATAAAACACTGCAAGGATGATGTTCCTCAAAATAAGGATCAACAATCGGCAGATCACGCTCTAAGTCATCAATCAGTACTCCTTCTTGAGTATTTTTGACATATTGAATAAGGTGAATTGGCAATTCGAGACTGTCAATCAGATTTTCGGTATGCAGACAGACTTCATCCACAGTTCTGATAACTCTGACTTGCCAAACCTGATTTTCATCTGGAAGTAGAAATGCTAAGCGATCGCCTCCGGACTGTTGGAGGATTAATTTTGTTAGCTCCTGGAGGAGATCGTCCAGTTCAATAATACTCGAAAGGGCTTGAGACGCTTTGAGAATAGCAGCAAGATCTAAGATGGGCTGACTTCTGTTGCTATTTGATTTTTCATTTCCTGTAGAAGAACGAATAGCAACCTTGGGTGTAGCCAGGTTGAGGCTATCAAACATATTGAGAGACGACGATTCTCGTTGAAGAATGGGCTGAAGCAGATCAGGATAACGTTTTTCTAAGTCATCAACTTTAGCTTTGGCGCCCCAATGAGTATAGCCATAATAGGCATCTTGCATATAGGTCGCCGCAATTTTGGTTTTGCCCCAGTCGAGATAGAATTTAGCCGCCAATTCATTAGCGAGAGCTTCTTCTTGAATGTATTTATTTACTTTAGCTCCAGCGATGGCGCGATCGTACATCTCTATTGCTTCTAGCCTTTGTCCTGAAACTCGACATTTTTCAGCTTCAACTAAATCAACTTTATGTTGATAATTCATCGGTGCATAGTTTGCCCATAGCTGCTGAAGTTTGCTTTGGTTTTCTTCGATTCTTTCTGATCTTTTTTTTGATGTCTCTTCCTGAATATTGTATTCATCAGAAAGGACAAGAAGTGAATCATAAAAATAAAATATAGGTTCGATAATCATGCCCGCTCCTGAAGCGAAGTGATATCGAATTTTAGTCGTACAATGTTGAGCGATTTCAAGCTCTCCAAACCAGTAGCAAAGTATAAGCTTACAATAGTATAGAAAGTTCAGACCAACAAAATCCGAATTCTTCTCAAAATAAGCGATGATTTTCGTTTCCTCTAAGTTCGTTCCGGTTAAAACTATCGATCGTTCGGATTCGTCAAGCAAATTGAGAGAAAATTGCCAAAATATACGACAATAATGTGCAGAGGCTACGTGCTTTTGTTGCGTGAGCTGCTGGCTATAAGTTCGTGCTTTTTGCTCTAAATCTTCAAGCGATCGAGCGCAAGTTGTTAAATTCAGACAAAACAAATGAAGGTTATGTCCGGCATACTCTAAATTGCCAACTTCTAAAGCACTAGTATAGCCTTCTTGCAGTACTGATAGGGTTTCTCGAATGTGTGATTGTCGATGATGAACAAATCCTCCAATTCCGCATGATATTTCAGCTTTTTGTATGACTGCATTAAGTTTAGAGACGACATTTAGCGATATTTCTCCGAATTTGACTCCAGTTTCAATATCGTGCAAAATATTCAAGCAAATCATTGCATAGCAGATATAAGCGTTAGCTGAATTTGCCGTGTTGCCAAACTGAATGGAAAGCCGAACCGCAGCTAAAACCAAGAAGGGAAATAAGGGCGGATTGCAGATGAAGCTTGGTGCTTGAATACTAGTAATGGTTTGAACGATAGCGACTTTTTCTCGATCGGTCATTAGCGGTAGATCGCTCAATTCATCGAGGTTTTGGCGAGAGATGAGTTGACTGACTTCTTGCAGTGCTAATCCGATGTCTTCTTGAGTCGGCGTTTCGGGAAAAACAAAATTGAGTCGAGCTAAGAATTCTCTCCCGGTTGCAATGGCATCAGAAGGCTGGTTTTGGGTGACATAGGATTGAATTTTAATTCGATAAATATTGCTTTGTTCGACCAATGAAGGAATATGTGCAATCGCAATATTGGCAAATCGTTCTAAGGCTTCAAAGTCGCTACAAAGAAGAGAAAGTTCGGCCGCCAGTTCGTGGAAAGCCACGCAGAGTTGATACTGTTGTTGCCAGGCATTTTCTCCAATTAACGATAGGCCGAGATTCGTATAGTCGCGACCGACTTGATAGGCAATCGTTGCTCTTGCTTTGCGAGCCGCAATCAGATTCAATTCTGCCAAGCGTACCCGCTCGCTTGGTTCGGTAATTAAGTTCGTCCCGTAGTTCAACTGATTGACCACCTCAAAAATTCGCTCTTCTCGCATTTCGGAAGGAATTTTAGATAGTAATAATGTGCCGATGCGATAGTGCACGATTTCTTTTTGACCGTCGGGAATCAAAGAATAGGCAGCTTGTTGAACGCGATCGTGCAAGAAGCGATAGCTCACAACTTCAGTTTGGGCGGTATCCCCAGCAGAGTCACCTTGAAAAAACTTATAAGCCTCAGTGAGCGGTAAAATCAATCCTTCTTGTAAGGCAGTCCAGAGATTGGCTGTTACGACTTCAACCGCCTTCTCACAGACAATTACGAAGGTCTCTAGCTCAAACTGATTACCAATACAAGCAGCTAACTTCAAAACATCCTGAGTGGCTTGGGGTAACTTCCGAAGACGTGACGCCATAAACTCAACCACATCGTCTGTTAATGCCGCATCTTGTACCTGAATGAGATCACATTCCCAATATCCCAAAGCTCCATTAAATACAATGAGTCCATCTTCATGTAGACCTTTCAAAAACTGCGTGGTAAAGAATGGGTTGCCCTGCGTCTTCTGATAAATCAGCTCAGTCAGCGGTGCTGCTAGCTCAAGTCCACAACTCAAGGTCTCAGCAACCAGTTGATTGATTTGCTCCTGTTCTAATGGTGCTAAGGTGATGGTTACAATTGCAGCCGTTGTCTTCTCTAGTTCTGCCAAGCTCAATATTAAGGGATGAGCTGGAAAGACTTCATTGTCTCGATAGGCTCCGAGTAGCAATAAATAACCCGTGTCACTATTGCCGATCAACACCTTCATCAAATTCAATGAAGCCGAATCTGCCCATTGCAAGTCATCTACAAAGATTATTAAGGGATGTTCAGGTGTGGTGAAAACAGCAATAAACTTCTGAAACAGTAAATTAAATCGATTCTGTGCCGCTGTGCCCGAAAGCTCAGGTGCAGGTGGTTGCTTACCGATAACCCTTTCTAGCTCTGGAATGACATCAATAAGGACTTGCCCACTTTCACCTACCGCCTCTAAGATTTTCGCTTTCCAATTGCTTAGCTCTTCATCGGATTCACTCAACAACTGACCCATCAAGCCCCGAAAGGCTTGGACAAAAGCAGAGAAGGGAATATTGTGGTTGAATTGGTCAAACTTCCCTTTGATGAAGTAGCCTTTCTGGCGAACGATGGGTTTATGAACTTCGTTGACCACAGCCGTTTTCCCAATACCCGAAAATCCAGCAACGAGCATGATTTCACTACTGCCATTGGCAACTCGGTCAAATGCGGTCAAAAGTTCTTGAACTTCCGGTTCTCGCCCATAGAGTTTTTCAGGAATAATAAAGCGATCGCAGATATCCCGTTCACCCAGCTCAAAGTTAGCAATTTCCCCTGTACGCTCCCATGATTGCAAACATCGCTCCAAGTCATATTTCAAACCCAAGGCACTCTGATAGCGGTCTTCAGCATTTTTAGCCATTAGCTTCATAATGATGGCTGACAGGGTGAATGGATAGAACTGCCCCTGAACATCGCATAACTCAGCCGGAGTTGGGGGGGACTGGGCAATATGGCAATGCACCAGTTCCATGGAATCATGAACACGAAACGGTAACAGTCCCGTTAGTAGCTCATAGAGCGTTATCCCTAGGGAGTAGAAATCAGTGCGATAGTCAATGCCGCGGTTCATCCGTCCCGTTTGTTCTGGAGAGATGTAGGCCAAGGTGCCGGCCAAGTGATTGGAATGGATGGGTTGTTGTTCTTCTTTCGGCAGTAGAGAGGCAATGCTAAAGTCAATCAGTTGAACCTGGCTGGTTTCAGGGTGAATAAGAATATTTGTGGGTTTGATATCTTTGTGAATAATCCGGTTTTTGCCAAGTTCATGAAGCGCCTGAGCCAGTTGAATTGCAATATCTAGATATTGATTCAGACTGTGTGCTGCATTGCGCCAATAGTGAGTTAATGCGACAGCACCTTGATCTGGCATTACCAAGGCATAGCGATGTCCATTCCACTCTAGGCTAAGAGGATGGACAATATAGGGTGAGTCTAGATTATGGGTGATGACATATTGATTGCGAAACTGCACCAGCTCATTAAAGTTGGGATAGGGGTTTCGTAAGATTTTAATGATGACGGGCTGATTATCGTTAAGGCGAGTGGCCCGATAAACAAGAGTGCGTGTTCCGGTGTATAAAAGTTCAGTTTCTTGGTAGCCCGTCAGATTTAGTATCATCACCAGAATGTATCCGTTATCAAGCTGGAGAGCAGCGATGGTCTTCCTTGATTATGGTGAGAAATCTGGATAGAAATTATAAATTTTCCTTAACGGTTGCCCAATCTGGATGCTGCTCAGGAAATGGGTAAAGCAATGCTGAAGGTGGTGCCTTGACCCAGTTCTGAAGTGCAAGTCAGGGTTCCGTTATGCTTTTCAGTGATAATTTGGTGGGCGATCGCCATTCCCAGCCCCGTCCCTTTTCCCACTTCCTTGGTCGTAAATCCTTGCTCAAAAATTCGCTCCACCGTTTCCGGCTTCATGCCACAACCATTATCTTGAAGTCGAATCTCAACATGTTCATCAATCACTGAAGTCGTAATCGTAATGGTATTCGGACTCGCTTCAATCTCCTGATAGGTTTTACCCTGATTCGCCTCATCAAATGCATCAATCGCATTCGCCAAGATATTCATAAACACCTGATTAAGCTGTCCAGGGAAACATTGCACTTCCGGCAGTTCACCATAGTTTTTGCTCACTTCGACTTTCGGACGTTGTTCATTGGCTTTAGTGCGATGTTTGAGGATCAGTAAGGTACTGTCAATACCATCATGAATCTTAAAGGCAGTTTTATGGTCTTGATCCTTACGAGAGAAAGTTCGTAGACTATCACTGATATTGCGAATGCGATCGACTCCGGCATTCATCGAGCCAATCAGCTTGGGCAAGTCTTCTCGCACAAACTCTAAATCAATGGCTTCAATTTCATCCTCTACCGCTTCATTCGCTTGTGGATATTCAGTTTGGTAAACATCAATCAAGCTCAGCAAATCTTGCACATAGTCTTGGGCAGGTCGAATATTTCCCTGCAAGAAGCCCACAGGGTTGTTAATCTCATGAGCAACGCCTGCAACGAGATTACCCAATGCAGACATCTTCTCACTTTGTACCAGTTGAATTTGAGCCTGTTGAAGATCTACTAAAGCTTGTTCTGCTTTAGCCTGGGATTGTTGAGCTTGGCTGTAGAGCTGAGCATTTTGCAGGGCAATAGCAGCTTGAGCACAGAGGAATTCAATAATTTTTTGACGGTTGGGGGTAAAGACGCCTTTCGTTGTGGAATGTTCGAGGTAGGCAATGGCGACAAGATTGCCTTGGTTAAGCAACGGTATACAAAGCACACTTTGGGGTTGATGTTTAAGGAGATAGCCTTCGAGAATCCCGGAAATCTCGGTTTTAGCTTCGCTAATCAGAACAGGCTCTTGGGTATTTTTGACGTATTGAATCAGGCGAATCGGAATGGGGCTTTCAGTCGTTAGAAGTTGAGCTGTAGTTTGAGTGACAATTTTGCCGTTTTCGAGCTGTTCAGTAGTGGCTTGGAGCTGCCATTGTTGCCCATCAGGCATGAGCAAGGTCATTTTCTGTGCGCCTGCGTTGGTCAGGATGATATGGGTAATGTCTCTCAAGAGTTCATCTAACTCGATCGTGCTAGAGAGTTTCTGGGCGGCTTGCAGGATAGCGGCAAAGTCGAGGGCTTCTGAAATACTTGTGCTGCTTTGAGTTTGGCTTTGGAGGGTGGCAGTTAATGTCTTGGTTAAGGTGTCAAGGCTATCAATGGGGTTAAATTCAACTCTCTGTTTTTGGAGAATGGGGATGAGCAATTCGGGGTAGTTATTTTCAAGGTGGTCGGTTTTGGCTTTAGCTCCCCAACGGGCGTAGCAGTAATAGGCTTCTTGCATGTAGGTGGCAGCAATTTTCTCTTTACCCCAGCTCAAGTAGAATTTGGCAGCGAGTTCATTAGCCAAGGCTTCTTCTTGGATATACTCGTTAGCTTTAGCTTCAGAAATGGAACGGTCATATAGATTAATTGCTTGTAGAATATCTCCATCTAGGGAATAGCATTCTGCTTCAATTAAATGTAGTTTGTGCTCAAAGTTTTTAGGCGAGTGCTTTGACCAATTTGATAGTTTCTTGAGTTCAAGGTCAAGATTTGTTTTATAGCCAGCTTTAGAAGTATTTAAATTATTCTCTTCTCGAAGCTTTGCAACCAAAGTCAAAGCCCGGAAAAAATAATAAGCTGCAACTGAAATTGTGTTAGTAACAAAATCCAGTTTCTCTTCTGCCTCCAAAATCACTCTCCATGCCCAATCATATTCTTCTTGGAGATATAGTGCTTGCGCTTTAAAGATAAGATATCTACACAGAGCATAAAAATTCTTGTTCTCAAAGCGCTCAAGATAAGTGTTTTCTGTCAATCCTTCAATATCGAAAGAAAGTAGCTGCTCAACATCTCTGCATATTTGAGATGCAACAAGTTTACATCCAAGAATCGCATCAATTGCATAACTGTGATCAATTGAATTAGCAAAGCACAAATAACGTTCTATGTCTTGTAAAACATTGGATAAATCATCTCCCAAATAAATAGAATTAAAAGCCTGATGTACAGCGATATAGCCCGCAAATGGGAATTCACCAGAATCAAGAGCTGCTTGAAAAGCGACTTGATTAAGCTGAACTGTGTTGCTGAGAGGAGCAACCCAGGCATTACAAAAATTGCTAAATACATCAAGTGCCTGACACTTTTGATCTGGGCGTTCCCAGTTCTCAGCCAACTTGAGAGCTAATTCACCTATATTACGACTTGCATCATAATTATTAAGCTGTGCACCGAGCAACAAAGAGTACCATGAAAATGTCGGTGCTGATTCTGGTGTATATCCCAGCTCAAGAGATAGATTTATTCCTTTGAGAACAAGAACATTGAACAATGCTCGATTAACCATATATGCCAAAGGATACATTTTAACTAAAATTTGCATCGCAGCCAATCCAATTGGTATGCGCATTTCTGAAAAATCTTCAGGATCAATATTTGAGATGTCTAGATTAGATGCTGTTTGAGCTATTTTAGACAACTCTGTTTCAAACTCATCTTCTAGATCTAATTTCTCAGGTTTGACATTAAGCAATTCCAAAGCCTGCATTCCAGCATTGATGGCTTTATCATACTGAGTTTTCATGGTTGCTTGAATTACTAGCAATCCTAAGGTTTTAGCTTTATCGATTGCAGAGCTTACTTTTTTAAGCAGAGTTTTTATAAGTATTTCTGATTGTTCAAGATCACCATTCAGAAATAATAATTCTGCCAAAAGATAGTATATTTTAAAGGACAAGTTGTATTGACTTTTCCAGCAATCTTTGTTTAGATAGAAAACTGTCATTTCCAAATACTCTTGAGCTGACTCATAAGCGGTTGATTTTTTGGCTTTCTCACCAGCTTTGAGGTTCAACTGAAGCAACTCACTCCTTTTGTTCGTATCAGTAATGAGGGCTCTTCCAATATTCAAATGATTAACAATATCAAAAACTTCATCTCCAACCATGATTGAGTTCCTATTTCCTAGAAGGAGCTGTCCGATTTTCAAATGTTGCTTCTGTTTTTTGTCTTCAGCAATCAAAGAATAAGCGGCTTGTTGAACACGATCATGCAGAAAGCGATAATTGATAAAAATACTATCTATTTTCTCTTCATTTTTTTCCCATTCTTGGAAAAACTTATAAGCCTCTGTAATCGGTAAAATCAATCCCTCTCGCAACGCACTCCATAGCTCCGCTGCAACTGTCTCCACCGACTTTTCGCAAACAATTGCCAAGGTCTCCAAATTAAACTGATTACCAATACAAGACGCTAACTTCAACACATCCTGTGTTGCCTGCGGCAACTTTTGCAACCGCCTCGCCATAAATGCCACCACATCATCTGTGAGGGCTGCATCTCGTACCTGGACTAAATCACATTGCCAATAGCCCAAATCTCGCTCAAACGTAATCAGTGCATCTTCATAGAGGCCTTTCAAGAACTGTGTCGTAAAAAAGGGATTTCCCTGAGTCTTGCGATAGACCAACTCTGTCAGAGGTTGAGCAGTCGTAACTGGGCAACTCAAGGTCTCGGCAATCAATTGGTTGATATGACTCTCAGCTAAAGGTTCAAGGGTAATGGTCGAAATCTCTGCATTCTGCTTTTCTAAGTCTGCAAGGGTCAACATCAGCGGATGGGCAGGAAACACTTCATTATCCCGATAGGCTCCCAAGAGCAATAAATATCCTGACTTACTTTCTCCCATCAAGACTTTCATTAAAGCCAGTGAAGCTGAATCTGCCCATTGCAAATCATCCATAAAAAGGGTTAAAGGATGTTCTGGAGTGGTGAATACAGCAAAGAACTGCTCAAAAATAAGGTTGAATCGGTTTTGAGCCGCTGTACCAGATAATTCTGGTGTGGGAGGCTGCGCACCAATCACCTGCTCAAGTTCAGGAATAACATCAATCAAAACTTGACCATTTTTTCCCACTGCTGCGAGGATCTTTGCTTTCCATTTCTCTAATTCAGCATCTGATTCGCTAAGCAGTTGGTTCATGAACTCTCGGAAAGCTTGCACAAACGCAGAAAAGGGAATATTGCGGTTGAACTGGTCAAATTTGCCTTTAATGAAGTTGCCCTTCTGACGCACGATAGGTTTATGAACTTCGTTGACCACAGCCGTTTTACCAATCCCGGAAAAACCTGCTACAAGCAGCATTTCACTATTGCCGTTGGCAACACGGTCAAAGGCATCTAAGAGGGTTTGAACTTCAGCTTCACGGCCGTAGAGCTTTTCTGGGATGAGGAAGCGATCGCACACATCCCGCTCACCTAGTTCAAAATCGGCAATTTCACCTGTGCGCTCTAGTGATTGCAGACATCGCTCTAAATCATGCTTCAAACCCAACGCGCTCTGATAGCGATCTTCCGCATTCTTCGCCATTAGCTTCAGAATGATGCTAGAGAGTGCAAGGGGATGGGGTTGGCCCAGAGCATTCAATATATCGCTTGGTGGCATAGGAGTTTGGGCGATATGGGCATGAATTAGCTCTAAAGGCTCATTCGTCGTGAAAGGAACAGTACCCACCAGCAATTCATACAATGTGACTCCGAGAGAATAAAAATCTGTGCGATAGTCAATGCCCCGATTCATCCGTCCCGTTTGCTCTGGGGAGATGTAGGTCAGGGTTCCCTCTAAACCTTGGGGGTTCACCAGTTGCCACTGCTCTTTTGGCAATAGCGATGAGATGCTGAAGTCAATGAGTTGAACCTGCTGAGATTGAAGATGGATGAGGATATTGGCAGGTTTAATATCTTTATGGATGACTTGCTGCCTGGCGAGGATGTGAAGTGATTCGGCGAATTGAATCGCAATGGTGAGCAATGCATGTAAATCTGGTTGAGCAGCTTGCCAATAGTGAGCAAGAGAAACTGCCCCCTCATCGGGCATCACCAGCGCATAGCCGTTGTTGTAGCGTTCCAGGGCTAGGGGCTTGACGATGTATGGGGAGTCGAGGTTTTGGGTGATGACATATTGGTTACGGAACTGAACCAACTCATTGAAGGTAGGATGAGGGTTACGCAGAACTTTGATGATGACAGGCTGGTCATCGCTGAGGCGTATGGCACGGTAGACCAGGGTTCGTGTTCCACTGTAGAGCAGCTCAGTTTCTTGATAGTTTGTTAAGTTCAGCATTGGCCATCACTCAATCATTAGCTCAAGCTGAGACAGCACTTAAATTCCTCTTTAAATTATGGCAAGAGATTGGTGAAATGCCTATGGCGTCTCTGTAAAGATTTCTACGTGTATTTACGGAGCTTCTTCCATATTAGCCAATGGTAGGGTGATGGTGAAGGTTGTACCTTGCCCTAGTTTTGAGGTGCAGGCGATTGTACCACTGTGTTTTTCAGTGATAATTTAGTGGGAGATCGCCATCACCAATCCTGTGCCTCTAATCCTTTTTTGCCAGCGTTAATAGCCAATGAATTTGAATTTTTTCTAAAATAAGGTGCTATCTAAGTTTCTTGGAGATTACCATTGGCCGTAATATCGTTTCATTAGGAAAATTTGAATGCCAACTACACTAACAAACGAGCAAATATTTAAATTGGTCTGCATGGAAGTTATCGAAAGTCTGGGAGTGCGACGCTTTCCGCCAGTGTGCGTACTTTATGAGATGACTAACCCCGGATTCATCGATTGGTGTGAAACATTAGTTTTTGTTAAGGACGATGGCAAGCTTGATGAAGGAGAACAGTCCCTTCTCGACTGGATGAAGCAAAATGCAGGTAACTGGGATCTAGTCCGTGAATTAATGCCTGTTGCTGAACGTCTAGAAGCGAAGCTAACGAGCTAATTTCAAGGATATTAATCCTCAAACTATTTTCTGATTATTATGTAGAGAATCTTCCAATTAAAAGGTTCTCTTTTTTGTGATTTCTATCAATAATTTATTGTGCGGCCTCATGATCAAAGCGGAAGAGTAATGGTGAAGGTTGTCCCCTGACCACGTTCTGAGGTGCAGTTAATTGCACCACCATGTTTTTCTGTAATGATCTGGTGGGCGATCGCCATTCCCAAACCCGCCCCTTTACCCACCGATTTTGTGGTGAAGAATTGCTCGAATATGCGGGATTGAATATCCTCCGCTATACCGATACCATTATCTTCGATTTGAATGCAGACAACCTTTCCCGTATCGCTCGCTTCTATAGCCGTAGAGATTTTTAATTGTGGCGGATCTAATTGTGTTAGCTCTACATTTTCTAGCTCAGACCTATATTTGAAATCGATCGCATCCAGCGCATTCATCAGGATATTCATAAATACCTGATTCAGTTGAGCAGGATTACAATAGATCAATGGTAAATCCCCATAGCTTTTGGTGAGTTGAATTCCGTCTTGATAGGAGTTAGCTTGTAAGCGATGGGATAATAATGTCAAGGTATTATTCAGACCTTCATTAATATCTGCCGTTTTCCATTCAGCTTCATCGAGCTTCGCAAAAGAACGTAAGGATGCAACAATCCCAATGATTCGTTCCGTTCCCACTTTCATGGATTCCAGCAAATCTGCATAATCTGTTTTGAGAAAGGACAAATCAATTTGTTTTTGCCAGTCTATAATTTCCGCAGGGGGATGTGCATAATGTTTTTCATAGAGCGCTAAAAGATGCAGAATATCTTGGTGATATTGTGTTGCATGTTTGAGGTTGCCATGAATAAAACCAATGGGATTATTGACTTCATGGGCAATACCTGCAACCAACTCTCCCAAGGTCGAGAGTTTTGAATCTTGAATTAATTGGAGTTGGGCCTTCTTTAGATCGATATGGATTTTAACACGGGCCAAAAGCTCATCAATATCGAAGGGCTTCGTAATATAGTCAACCCCCCCAATTTGTAGCCCCTTGACCTTGTTGACAGTATCTGAGATGGCGGTGAGAAAAATAACCGGAATCGATTGCGTCTGGGGCTCAGCTTTAAGACGACGACAGGTCTCAAAACCGTCAATACCTGGCATTTGGATATCCAGAAGAATCAAATCAGGCTGATGGCTTTGTAAACGATTGATCGCCCGTTCGCCATCAATCGCGGTAGCGACAGTGTATCCTACATTGCGTAAGGTCTCACTGATAACCAACAAATTGTCGGGGTTATCATCAACAGCTAAAATATGTCCCTTACTTAACACCATAATTCCTTGGGGAAAGTTACGTTCGATCTAAATATTGTTGCAGCAAAGCCTCAATCTCTTCAATTTTAAAGGCCCGGGCAAGTCCGAGAATTAAGTCAGCAAACTTTTGATAACAACTATCCCACGTGGCAAGGCGATCGCAGATTTGGGCGGGATCAGCTTGGTTGGCAATCTCAAGCAATAGTTTGAGTTCTTCGGCCGCAGGAATCAATAACGCCTCCCTGTCTGCAACTGGACTGTCTTTGTTGGATTCTCCGGCGGTCTCGTAAAGCCATTCCAAAGCCAAACAGTCTGAGAGTACAGTGAATAGCGCTTGGGCATCAACAGGTTTGGCTAAGAAGCGATCGCCACCACCCTCAAGGGCTTGCTGTTGATCAGCTTGGGTGACCGATGCGGAAGAAACCACAATCTGATGATGCTGCAAGTCCTTATCCGCACGAATGTGTTGAATGAATTCAAACCCATCCATCACCGGCATCACCAGATCCGTAATCACCAAATCCGGTTGTTGCTCCCGCAGAACAGTTAACCCGTCTGCGCCATTGTCTGCCTCAATGGTGCTGAATCCAAGGGGTTCAAGGAGATTGGCGAGGACAGCTCGATTTTCCCAACGGTCATCAATGATCAAAATGAGCTGGCGTTTTCCGGTATAGCCAATGATGCGCTCCCGCACCTCCCCATCGCGCCCTTCAATCCCCCGCTGCTGTTGCCCCCAGTCTTCTGCTAGAGGCAGTTCAATCGTAAAGGAGAAGACACTCCCTTGCCCCAATTCACTTTGAACTGCAATTTCTCCCCCCATCAGATTAACAATACGTTGGGAGATAGCCAGCCCCAGGCCAGTGCCTTCTTCCCGTTTCCGAGCCTCTCCCACCTGCTCAAACGATTCAAACAGTTTGGTTCGATCTGCTGGAGTAATCCCTACCCCTGTATCTTGCACTTGAAAGCACAATGTTGCTTGGGTTGCGGACAAATCAACCACATCGACTGAGAGGGTCACCGAACCGCGATCGGTAAATTTGATGGCATTGCCCAGTAGATTCAGTAAAACCTGTCGTAGCCGCTTATCATCCGTGGATACCCCGCCTGGGAGACTAGAACTGACTTGATAGATAAAGTCCAGTCCTTTTGCTTCGGTGCGGACTTTGCACATTTCTACAACGCTTTGCAACAGAGAGGGAAGATATAAAGGTTTGGGCAGTAACTCCAGTTTTCGCGCTTCGATTTTAGAGAGGTCTAAAATGTCATTAATCAGACCGAGTAAGTGAGTCCCGCATTGGTGAATAATATTGACTCCATCCCGTTGTTTGGGGTTGGGGAGTGGGGTTCGAGCCAAAATTTGCGCATAGCCCAAAATGCCATTGAGAGGGGTTCGCAATTCGTGGCTCATGCTGGCGAGAAAGTCACTCTTGGCGCGATCGGCGGCTTCTGCCACTTCTTTGGCCTGTTGTAATTCTACGGTGCGTTCAGCAACTCGCTGTTCGAGTTCAGTGAAGGAGGACTGTAGCTGCGCCGCCATTTGGTTGAACGATCGCGCTAATTTTTCGAGTTCGTCAATGCCTTGTACTCCAACCTTGCGATCTAGTTTTCCTTGGGCGATCGCTTCACTAGCCCGTTGCAATTCCAGAATCGGTTGGGTAATCCAACGCGAGGTATAAATCCCTAAGAGGGTGGCAATGCCCAGGGCGGCCAAGCACAACAAAATTGTGGTGCGGGTATTGGCGTTGATTTGGGCCGTAAAGTCTGATTCTGGAATCGTGACAACCACTAACCAATCGAGTCCGTATTTGTCCTGCCACGGTGTCACCTCCACATAATGACGCTGTCTGTCAACACTTAACTCAAGAGTTTGGGGTGATTTGAGCGATGGGAGATCTCCCAACTGTTGCTGAATACCCTCTGTGATTTTTTTCACGATCAACTCAGGATAGTCGAAAACAGTGTGGCGTTTAAGTTCTTCGTCTTGGGTAAAAACAATGGGGTGAGCAGCGGAACTGGCCACTAAATTACCGTCTCGTTCAATGATAAAGACTTGGGCTGAAGGGCTGACCTCTATTCCTCGCAAAAACTCACCGATATCTGCCAGTAACAGATCAATACTCATCGCCCCAAGAACCTTGCCATCTTCATCTTCTAGGGGGGATGTGGCCGAGACCGCCACAAAATCACCAAACCCATCCACCGCATAAACATCACTCCAAGTGATTTTCTCGGCTTTCAGTGCATCGATATACCAATCATCAGTTGTTGCTTCATAGGGCGCTTCATAGACCAGTTCGGTAATATTTCCTTGGCGATCGGTCGCATAGGTATAGTCTTGAATTCCGGCTGTCGGATTGTGGGTGATAACCACATCATGACCTTCTAACCATCGCCCCGCTCCCGCTCCGGTGTTATCTTGCAAATAATAGCCAATATAGCCAAACTGCGGAAATACTTGCGATTGTTTCCACAAATAACGTCCGGTACTTTCAATATTCCTCAAATCAAGCCATTGTTGTTCGATCGCATCCAAATTCAGTTGCAGAATTTGATGAGGGAGTGCCAAGTATTTATCGAGGTGGTCATCAACATGGGCTACCGCTTCTTGCTGCAAACGTTTCGCTAGGTCATTGACCGCCCTTTGACCATTCCGAAGAGAGAAATACCCAGTTAAGCCCACGGCGGCAAAAATTTGCAGCACAAAGGGAACGATCAGAACCCATCGTAGCGGGACGCGATGACTCAATTGATTGAGTCCAGTAGATTGAGCAGCATGGGGATTGCTATTTGACATAATAATTCTCTTTGGTACTCTTCTCTGGGTCTAGCTATTGTTGCCATAACACCAAGATTGACACCGATTTTCCACTTGTTGTTGACAGACTTACTGAAACTTCACAGACCTGCTAACGGTAAAGTGATGGTGAAAGTTGTACCTTGACCCAGTTCTGAGGTGCAGATGATTGTGCCGCCATGCTTTTCGGTAATGATCTGGTGAGCGATCGCCATCCCCAGCCCTGTCCCCTGACCCACCCCTTTCGTTGTAAACCCCTGCTCGAAAAGCCGTTCAACCGTTTCTGAACCCATGCCACAGCCATTATCTTGAATATGGATTTGTAACTGTTGATTATGCAGATTTTGGGTTTCAATTGTAATGCAATTGGGATTAGACTCAATCTCTGCAAAGCTTTTACCTTGATTGATTTCATCACAAGCATCGATGGCATTCGCCAATACATTCATAAAGACTTGATTGAGCTGCCCCGGAAAACAGTGAATGGCTGCCAGACCACTATAGTTTTTGATGATAGCGATCGCTGGTCGATTTTCATTGGCTTTTGTGCGATGCTTTAAGATCAAGAGAGTGCTATCGAGACCATCATGGATATTAAATTCAGTTTTATGGTCTTGATCCCCCCGAGAGAAAATCCGTAAACTATTACTGATATCTTGAATGCGCTTAATGCCCAAGCTCATTGAGTCGATCAAATTCGGTAAATCTTCTCGAACAAAATCCAAATCAATTGCTTCAATTTCACCATCCACTTGCTCATTAGCTTGGGGATATTGAGCCTGATAGACATCAATCAAACTCAGCAAGTCCTGAATATAGCGTTGGGCCGGTTTAAGATTCCCTTTCAAGAATCCAACAGGATTATTAATCTCATGGGCAACACCAGAAACCAAATTCCCCAAGGTGGACATCTTCTCACTCTGTACGAGTTGCAGTTGAGAGTTTCGTAATTTCTTTAATGCTAAATCCAACTCATAGGTTCGACTAGCGACTGCTTGTTCTAGGTTTTGATTGAGCTGGGTTAACTGCACATGGGTCTCAACTCGGGCTAACATTTCTAGCGCTTGAAAAGGTTTAGTGATGTAGTCAACGCCTCCCAAAGAAAACCCTTTAACTTTATTATCTAGATCTGTAAAAGCTGTAATAAAAATTATGGGAATCTTTGCTGTTTTTGGATTAGATTTAATACGGCTACAGGTTTCAAAGCCGTCAATACCAGGCATTTGAATATCAAGCAGGATCAAGTCCGGTTGGTAAGTTGTGAGGCGTTTGATTGCACGCTCGCCATCAATTGCGGTAGCAACATCATAACCGGCGTCACTGAGGGTTTCCTCAATTACCTCCAGATTCGCTGGGGTATCATCAACTGCAAGAATTTTTCCTTTAGCCAACGCCATGATTCTCCTTGGCGAGATGTTGTTTTAACAGGTCTTCAATTTCTTCAATTTTGAATTGTCGGGCCAGTTGCAGCAGCGAATCAGCAAATGGACGATAGCGATTGTCTAAGCGCAGTAGACCTTCGATGGCCTGACGGGTTTTGCGCATACTCCCGGATTGAGTAATCGCAAGAAGTGCCTGGAGCTGTTCTTGGGGGGGAATAACCGGGTCTGTAGAGTCTGTTTGGGATGGAGGAGACGATGATTGCAGCCAATCTAATTGCAAATAAATTGCTAAACAGCTCAATAAGGCGTCCCGATCGACTGGTTTGGGCAGAAAATCATCGCCGCCTGCTTCCAAGGCCATTTGACGATCCGCTTGGGCAACGGATGCAGAAGAAACGATCGCTTTGATCTGCCGCAGTTGGGGATCAGAGCGTAGGCGATCGAGCAATTCAAATCCATCCATGACCGGCATAGCAATATCAAGAATTGCCAGATCGGGAGGATCTTGGCGAATTTTTTCTAACCCGACTAAACCATTTTCGGCTGTGCTGACCTCAAATCCCAAGGGCTCTAACAGCCCTACCAAAACATCTCGATTTTCTGGGCGATCGTCCACGACTAAAATATGACGGCGATCGCCCTCATAGCCCACAACGTGCGTTGTGCTCATCACTCCTTGCGGTTGACTCCAGTCTTGAATGCAGGGGAGCTCGATGGTAAAGCTAAACTGGCTGCCTTGACCCAATTGGCTGGTGACTTCAATGTGGCTCCCCATCAGGTTGACAATTTGCTGACTAATGGCAAGCCCCAAGCCCGTTCCTTCCGCCTGCTTCGTGCGATCGCCTACTTGCTCAAACGCTTCAAAGAGTTGCGTGAGGTCATCGGGGGCAATACCGACTCCAGTGTCAGAGATCTGAAACTTGAGCTGTACCGTTTCAGCGGTTGAAGCTAACACCTCAACGGTCAGGGTGACATTACCCTGATCTGTAAATTTGATGGCGTTGCCTAGGAGGTTAATTAGGACTTGGCGCAGACGTTTATCATCAACTTGAACACCGTCTGGGAGGCGATCGCTGGGTTGGTAAATAAACGCAATACCTCGTTGGTCAGCCCGAATTTCACACATCTCGACTACACTTTGCAACAGAGAAGGTAAATGCATACCACTAGGGTTGAGTTCTAGCTTTCGGGCTTCAATTTTGGCAAGATCTAAAACATCATTGATAAGGGTTAGCAAATGGGAGCCACATTGATGAATGGTATTAACTCCGTTACGGGATTTCTCTGAGAGTTCGGGCGCAGAGGCAAGAATTTGAGCATAGCCAAGAACACCGTTAAGGGGCGTACGGAGCTCGTGGCTCATATTGGCAAGAAATTCACTTTTCGCTTGGTTGGCAGCATCAGCAGTATTCATCGCCTCCTTTAACGCTGCTGTGCGCTCCTCAACACGTAATTCCAAATCTTGATTAGTTCGTTCTAATGCTTCAAAAGAGGTTTTGAGCTGTTTGCTCATTGAATCAAACGACTGAGATAGCGCATCAATTTCTTTGATTTTAGATGAATTATCAATTGTCTCAAATAAACCATTTTTAATGGATGCAGCCGCCTTATTTAATCGTTCAATGGGTTGTACAAACCAACGAGAGCCAATAATTCCAAAAGCTGAAGAAAATCCCAATGTCAGAATGCAGAGCATGAATGTAACTCGGGTGTTTTCATTGATTTGCTGCATAAAGTCGGCTTTGGGCACAACGGTAACAACCGTCCAATTCAAGCCCCAATTATCTTGCCACGGCTTCACATATAAGAAATACTTTTCATTCTTCAATTTAAACTCAAGATTATACTCACGATCAATATCACTCAGATCACCCAACTGTTGATTTAAGTATAAGGCTGTCTCTTGAACCACTGGGTCTTGGCTTTCGCTAGCAATGAGTCGCCGGGGTTGCTCCTCAACGACATCAAAAACAGGCTGAGCACTAGAGCTAGCGAGCAGATATCCTGTTTCATCAACAATAAAAGTCTGACCCGACTTGCCGATTTCAAGCTGCCCTAGAAAGTCACTGACATTCGAGATTTGTTTTTCAACTGCTAACACACCAATTAATGCTCGATCAGAAGTATAAACCGGCAAACTAAATGAAATACTGAGTGGATAGGGTTCGGTTTGCCATTGATAGACTGCTGTCCAGAGTGGTTCTTGCTGTTCTATCGCTTCTGAATACCAAGGTTCGGTTTGGAATTGATCAATATATGCTTCATCGGACATCAGAAGAGTAGTGGGATTTCCTTGCTCATCCGTTTCATAGACTTTAAAGCTTGTATCACTGCTACTCGCATCGATATGATTTACAGTTATTCGTCCATCATCAAAATGTTCTCCAGCAGAGACATGATCTCTATTGATATTGCCAAACAGGATAAAGCCAAACTCTCTATTTTGAACTTGTCGCTGCTTCCAGAAAAAACGTCCAACTTGTCCAAGGTCATCAGGGTTTAAAATACCCTGTGCAAAAGCGTCAGCACTCACCTGGGCAACCTGGCGTGAAGATTCAAAGTATTGGCTTAAATGTTGATCAATCCGGGCATTTGTTTCTGCTTGAAGCTGGGAGGCTAAATCTTCAACAGCACGCTGACCATTTCTAAAGGATAAATAGCCAACAAGACCGACGGCAGCGGTAATCTGCAAGACAAAAGGCAAAATGACAGCTAAGTTGAGTGGTATTTTGTTGTTCCCTTTGTATACGGAAGTCATATTGTTTTAGATAGCAGTATCTATTCTTAGCGTTTAAGATTGTGTTGAGTCATCGTTGCACAAGCATCTAAACAAGAGATCAGGCAAGTCAAAACAAACGCCTTCCCAGAGTAGAGAGTTACTATAGAGCCTTGCCAACTCATGGTATTGAGCTGACTATACTATTATCGTTTTGAAATCACTTAACAACGCTCTATACTACGACTCTACTCCACAATCATGAAATTTTTGTAGAAGGTGATCATAATCACATAAGAACTGTGATCATAAATGTAGTGCCGTGTTTAAGTTCTGAGGTGTCAGTAATTGTCCCACCGTGTTTTTTAGGAATGGGCTGGTGGGCGATCGCCATTCCTGATTTCCCCTATCTATCCATCGTTTTAGCGTTAAAACCCTGCCCAGAAAACCTTATTTACTCCGCTGGAATTCATCCAAACCATTTGTATTTTGCAAAAGCTGCGTATATCCTAAAATCTTATGTAGGAATGTTCTCAACTCATGACTCATATTTGATAAAAATCGGCTCTTAGCTTGACTAGCTAATTCAGCTTTAGCCATTGCTTATTTGGCTTAGGCGTGGAATATCTTTAACCACAATCGGTTGATACTCAATGAGCGGAATATGGAGTTAATTGAGGCACTCAAGACA
>JAAHHN010000330.1 GCA_010672165.1 Spirulina sp. SIO3F2
CATGCATAAGCTGATACGGATTGTTTTTGGTGTTCTTAAATCGGGCAAGCCGTTTGACCCGTCTCTGTTATCTTCAAATAATACACCTGTCTCTCTTGCTTCCTAAGCTCTAACACAGTATCTGAGGCGGAGATTGCCGCCTCAGACTCCCGCAATAGGGGCCAGTATTATTAACTCAGCAAGCATTCGCAATCAATCGCGTAAAAATGCCACCAGCTCCTCCACCTTGGCCCAGGCTGCCCCGCTGGCTAAAATCTCCTTCGCCTTGGCAATCCCCGCATTGTGATCGAGGAAGGGCACAGTTTCACCCACCTGCAACGCTAACGCTGCATTCAATGCCACCGCATCCGTTTGGGCTGTTGTACCTTTGCCTTGGAGGACATTCCGCAGAATCGTGGTGTTTTCCTCTAGCTCACCCCCACGTAACTCAGCGATAGGTGCAGCAGCCAAACCCAAAGCTACAGGGTCAAGTTCAGCCGTGGTCACTTGAGTGCCATCCACCACTGCTACATCCGTGATTGCCCCCAAACTGGCCTCATCCACTGTCTCACGGCTATGAATCACAAAGGCTTTGGGAATGCCCAGCATACTCAAAGCCTCCGCCATTCGAGGCACAAACTGGGGATCATACACCCCAATCACCTGCCCGGTGGGGCGCAACGGGTTGACCAATGGCCCTAGAAGATTGAACACGGTGCGCACCTTGAGGGTCTTCCGCAGCGGTACCACCGCCTTCATGGCCGGATGCCAACCCGGCGCAAAGAGAAACGTAATCCCCACCGCATCTAGCGCCGCTTGTACTTTCTCCGGAGGGGCTTGAAGGTTAATGCCCAAGGCTTCGAGCACATCAGCCGAACCCACTTTGCTAGAAGCTGAACGATTACCGTGCTTGGCCACGGCAATACCCGCAGCAGCACAGACAAACGCCACACAAGTAGAAATATTGAAGGTATTCGCTCCATCCCCCCCCGTGCCGCAGGTATCAATCACTGGGCGATCGTGGCTCAGCGCAGCTTGCTGGCGAGATTGGGATTGCAGCACCTGGGCCATGCCTGCTAACTCTGCGGCGGAAACCCCTTTAGCCTGAATTGCGGCCAAGATGGCCCCAGAAAGGACAACCGGAATCTCTTCACTCAGCCAGCCCTGCATCAATTCAGCGGCTTGGGCTTGAGAGAGGGATTGGCCATCTAGAAGTTGTTGCAAGAGGCTGGGCCAGGAGGTCTCGTTAGACATGAAAAAAATGGCGTTTGGCGTCAGGTCGCTCTTTACCCTAGCAGGGATGAGCGATGAGAGCGACCTGACGTTAAAGGTTGGTTACATAGAGCTAAAGGCAAAGTGTTGCAGACAGAATGCCATAATCTCAATGGAGGCTTTGAGCACTTTCTCAAGTTTGCGTCGGTTCAGCCGAGCTTGACTGTTTTGTAATCAACTCGATAACTGGTTACGAGCTTGAATTATGGCTAATGCCCGCGATTCCCGCTTTGATATTATTCGTGCTTTGGTGATCCTTAATGCGATCACCATTCACTGCCATATTGAGTTCATCCTTGGCAAAATAGCCCTCCCCTTTGAGATGCTCCAGGGAGGGCTGTTTTCGGTGGGGGGTTTCTTCTTCTTCACTGGGGGCTATATGACCCAGCGGATTTATTTACCCCGATTTAGCAGCCAGCCACGCCGCCTCAGCCGTCGTCTGGTGCAGAAAGGTGGTTCTATTCTGGGGATTTACCTGATTTTTTTGGTGGTGATGTATGGCATCACTGGTTTAACGCTGCCCTCAGTCTGGCCCCAAGTACTTTTTCAAGCGCGATTCTACACCGAAGTGCTGATTACCTTCGGACTGCTGTTTGCCCTTATCCCTGGTATTCTGTGGCTGCGATCGCGCCTCCGTTGGGCAATTTGGCTACTCTTGGCAATCTGTAGCGCCCTCTTTTTGCTCTATCCTACTTGGGATTCCCCCAGTCTATGGCTCGATTATCTCTGCGATCGTACGGTGACGGTCTATCCCTTGCTCACCGCCTTAATCACCTTTTGTGTTGGTTTTCTGTGTGCCGAAGGCGATGCGAAATACCAACTCGCTCAGAGACCTAGATTCCAATATTTTGCTCTGGGTGTATTGCTGATTCATCTGCTGATTTTAGGTAGTAGCAAAACGTATCTCGCTTTTATCATTCAAAAACCCTTCTACACCTTTTTTGAATCCCTGACACCTTATTTAGCGATCGCGGCACTCACCCCTCCCCTCCGTATTCCACTGCTCAAAACCGCTCTCACCTGGCCACCTTTTTTAGCGCTGGGAATTGAGAGTCTACTGACATTTATTCTGGCTAATAGTCTGATTATTCTCTTCCCCCTTTCGGCTGAAGCGGGCATTGGCATGAAGCTACTGGTTTTAATGGGGATTTGCATTGGGGTTGCAGGGATCGGATATGGCAAGCAAGCTATTGGGCGTTTCTGAGATGTCTAATACACAATTAACGGCTCAAATTGAAGTGAAGGGTTTTCTGCCCCACGCCAGCTTGATAGAATTTTCAACCTATTGTCCATCATTTCTCGTTACTTGGCTCCGCCAGATCATGCGAATCGAGAGGCTCTGCCTCTCATCGTTCCGAGGAAACGCCTTGCTCTGTAGCCAGCAGAGCCGCAAACGATGCAGGTCACGGCAAAGCCATGACACAAGGAAATAGTCCAGAACCATAGTGCAGTCGTCTCGGCAGCAAAGGTCTTGAGGATAGAGATTTTGGTTGGATATCCCTTTTGTATTTCTTTGTAGTATTATGTTTCAAGGCGGCGATCTCCCACCAAAATTCTAGAGGGCGATCACCTCCCCAATTTTACTATCACGGTTCTTTTAATACAAAGAATTAAGAAATCATCAAAATCTTGATTATTTTCCAGAAAGAGCAATTAGCGTAGTGAAAGTTAGAGGTAAAGGACAGATTTAGTCCACCGATCGCTCCTATATACGGTCGCGGAATTAGATCTTCGACTTTGCTGTTGTATCTACTGTCTTGCTGAAAATCATCTAGTGGAATTCACGCTGGGAATTGATAGTTCCAAGTGTTTAATTGAATTCCCACTCTCCTGTTAGATTCATTCAGTTTAAATTAAAGCAAAGCTTATGAGTGAGTATGCTATTTCTCGCAAAAAGCTAGAAGAGGCTCAGGCGATCGCACCAGAGAGTATTCTAATTTCCCGATCGACGATTATTTTTAACGAAGTCAAAAAATTCAAAAAAGGGAAGGGCGCTGGCATGTTCAGAGTTAATGACATTGCCCATGTTGCCTTCTATGATTATAAAATTCCGAAAACAGATCCCCCAGACTATTGCACAAAGTTAATTATCGTTAGTCTTTTGCTTCTGTTCTTCCCTGGCTATATTAAACTAATGGGCATTTTGGGCTTTCTAATGCTCTTTTCGATCTTGGGGGGAATCGAGGCCAAGAACGCCAAACGGGGGAAGTATGGCTTGTTTTTGCTATTGAATGGTGGGCTAGAATTTGTCGTTGTCTTTAAGGATGAATCGTTTTTACGGCAGGCGATCGTCGTTCTTTATGCTCTACGCAATTCCCATCCCAAGTTAATGGACTATCTAGAGCACAATGATTATCTTGTGCTTGATCTTAAAGACTCAAAACTGATTAATCCCATCGAAAATCAAGATGTGGATTTTAAGACAGTTGTTGATCCTGAGCGGTTAAACCATTTAGCAATTATTCCCTAAAATACTCCAATATCACTCCAGCGCTTTCAACAACGCTGATCGCATCACCGCTACAGGTGCAGGTTGGCCAACCCACCGCTCCAACGCCGCTGCCCCTTGTTGCACCAACATTTCCGTGCCATCAATAATTGTTGCTCCGGTCGCCTGGGCTTGAATGAGGAACTGGGTGGGACGGGGGGTGTAGATCAGGTCATAGGCGATCGCACCGCCGGGCAACTGGGCCAACTGAACTGCATCGATAGGGGAGCGATCGCTATTCGGAGCCATGCCCACAGGAGTTGTGTTGATCAGAAGTTGAGTTCGAGATAGCCAATTATCGAGTTGATCCCAGGTTTGCACCTTCAACCGCTGCTGAATCGCTGGAGCTGTCCAGCTCTGCTCAAAGGCCGCTAGTTTCTCTTCATTGCGACCCACCACTACCACCTTTGGACAGCCCAACTCCACACAACCTGCCACCACTGCCCGCGCTGCACCACCATTCCCCAATACCACAGGTATCACATCCGACCAATCCCGCGCCAACTCCTGCAACGGGGCAATAAACCCAGCCGCATCAGTGTTGGTGCCGTACCAACCGCCATCGTCCCACCACACCGTATTCACGGCACCAATCTGTTGTGCCACTGGAGTGATGGTCTTGAGGAGGGGCATTACCGCTTGTTTATGGGGGATGGTCGCATTAAAGCCTCTGACGCCGATCGCGGCCATCCCCGCCAAAGCGGTTGGCAGGTGCTCAGGTTCAACCGGAAAGGGCAAAAAAATAGCATCAATCCCTAAGTGCATCAGCGCCGCATTCTGCATCACTGGTGAGAGAGAATGCTCAACAGGATGACCAATAATCCCCAAAAGCTGCGTTGTGCCGTGAATTTCTGGCATGATTATGATTTTCTCAATGAATACGGGCAAAAAATGGCATAATGCGTCCAGTTTTAAGTATTCGGTCTGCTGTCCATGAGTGCAAGTCCCCCAGTCCAGAAAACCCGTCCATTGCGTCGTCTCTTGGTGACAGGCGGGGCTGGTTTTATTGGCTGTAACTTTGTACACCATTGGTGCCAGGCTTACCCCAACGATCGTGTGGTGGTGCTAGATGCGCTGACTTACGCGGGCAAGCGAGAGAATTTAGCCCCTTGGGAAGACCATGATTCCTTTCGGTTTGTGCAAGGCAATATTTGCGATCGCGCCCTTGTTACCGATCTCCTCACCACCGAACACATTGATATAGTGGTGCATTTTGCGGCTGAGTCCCATGTGGATCGCTCGATCCAGACCCCCGATGACTTTATTCAAACCAATGTAGTGGGAACCCTTACCCTCCTTGAAGCCTTTCGACAGCATTGTAACAATCCGACCGCAGTTGAACCGGGTCAAGCGCCCAAGCTGTTCCTCAATATTTCCACCGATGAAGTCTTCGGTAGCCTAGAGCCCCAGGAACCTGCTTTTAAAGAAGCCAGTCCCTACGTCCCCAACAGTCCCTATGCTGCATCTAAAGCTGGGAGCGATCACCTGGTTCGCGCCTATCACCACACCTACGGATTACCTACGATTACCACCCATTGCTCTA
>JAAHHN010000331.1 GCA_010672165.1 Spirulina sp. SIO3F2
TTTGACGTGTCGAGCAGCAGACGGCACACCACGGGCGGCGCTGCGCGCGCCTGGAGTTGGGAGGTCTGCGGTGCCGGGTGGGGCGGAGTCCAGGCAAGAGGTCTTCGAGGGGGGGGAGGGGTTCAGCTTCGGGTTGGGGTTGGTTGGTGGGGGGAATGGTTTCGGGAATAGGGGAGGTTTGCCCCCAAGCGGTGAGGGTTGGGGTCAGACTGATAACACTGGTGAGGGCGATCGCGGGGAACAGTTTCACGATGGGTTTAAGGGTTCAAAGTTCAAAGTTCAGGGTTCAGAGTTTGAGGGTGGGCAAGCTCACCCGATCAGGGTTTCAAAGATTGTCAGTGGGCTCAGTGGGCGGACTGTTGGTGGATAATGGCATATTAAAGTCATGGCAGTCGGGATGTGCGGCGGTGGGCACGGGGGTTGTGGCGTCGGGGCGATCGGCGGTGAGCCAGACTTGACCATTTTCATCAAC
Source organism: Spirulina sp. SIO3F2 (assembly GCA_010672165.1). Taxonomy (GTDB): domain Bacteria; phylum Cyanobacteriota; class Cyanobacteriia; order Cyanobacteriales; family Spirulinaceae; genus SIO3F2. The sequence continues at coordinate 473 of JAAHHN010000331.1, forward strand.
CTGCCAGCCTTGGGCTTGGCGGTAGTCGAGGGGTTGGTTGGGTTCACGCTCTTGGATGACAACAGGGGCGGTGTGGACGCGATCGGGACGCGTTGCCCAAGGAGTAAGGTCGGCGTCGGCATCACTGGGATCGTCAGGGCTCAGGGGAATGCCGCCGCGGCCGGTGACGGTGAAGGATGTGCCGCCTGCGATGCGACTGTCTTGGACAGCACAGAAGTCTCGACGAAGAATGTCTTCGGCATCAACCAGGCTATCGGGGAGTTCGTTTAAGCCCTGTTCCGCAGGGAAGCTAAGGCGATTGAAGGTTTGCACCCCGTTTAGGCCAATATCTGAAGAGGCAGTGATATCGTTGCTGATAATGTTGCGGGGGAATTGTAAGTCGCGGAAGGCGAGACCATAGATGCCGCTGGAATTAATCGTGATGTTGCCGCCGCGTCCCCCAAAAGCGTTGGCAACGATATCGTTGTTTTCGCGGAAGTTGGAGACAAGAAAGCCACCTCCGTTAAACGTGATATTGCCACCATTACCAGGTTGGTTGCGACTACCCGCTTGGGTACTAATAAAGCTGCCGTTACGCAGCAGGGTATAGTCACTGATCTCAAACTGGAGGTTTCCCCCAGCGACCCCGGCGGTGATTGCCGAAATACGCGAATGATTCCGTAAGGTCAGGGTTTGACCCGTAAAGCGAATGTCGCCACCCCGCTGACCACTCAAGCTTTGACTCACAACTCGGCCGTTGTTTATCGCTGTCGTTCGAGCGGCGATCGCTATAACCCCAGCATTGCCATTGAATGAGGAAACACTAAGTTCGGCCCGATCCATAATCATCAAACGATCGGTATTGAGACTTATATTCCCCGTGTTGCCGGATGCCGTAGGCGCGACGGCACTGAAAATACCACTGGGTGTATTTTGACGACTGCTCCCCTGCATTCCGATCTCCGCTGGAGCCGTGATGGCGATCGCGGCGGCATTTCCCTGGCCAAAGGTACTCGCATCAACCACTGCGCCATCCGATATCTGCAAACGACGCGTTTCAATGGCGATCGGTGCAGCATTCCCTGTGGCAGATGCGGCAATGCTACTAAAGATGCCACTGACGCTTAAACTGCCTTCCCCTTGAAGACGCACAGACTCCGAGGCCCGGAGGGTGATTTGGCCGGAATTCCCTAAGCCACCCGTGGTCGAGGCGATCGCCCCGCCATCCAGCACCTCTAAAACAGGAACATTGAGATCAATATCACTGGCTTGGCCTATTGCTCCCCCTCCCAAAACACTCCCAACCGTACTCGCTAGGCCCGTTGCTGGATTTTCCCCCTGAATACGTACGGTTTGTTGTACATCAATATCAATGTGCCCTCCTGTCCCTTGCCCTAACATTGCCGTAGAAACAACCGCGCCATCCAGCACCTCTAGGGTTCCAGCGGTAATACGGACACGACCTGTATCACCAATTCCCAACTCACTCACACCACTCATCACACCACCCCCCAGCGTTGTTGCACCAATCACCCCCAGTGGAAAGGTCTTTTCCCCTTGAAATCGCACCTGATCCGTTGTGTCGATCGTGATGGGCCCAGCATGACCCGAACCGATGAACGTGTCCGACAGCCATGATGATTGTTGGGCAACGAGAGACTGGGCTTGAACAGTAATCCCTCCCCCAGTGGGTTGCCCTCCCCAAGGATTGACGTTACGGCTCAACACCAACACATCATCTGCACGCACGATGCCGCCGCTGGTTAACTCAATGGTTCCACCTGCAACACCTTGGGTTACTAAATCGGCATTGAGATTCAGATCTTGCGCAGCCAAGAGGGTGATATCGCCACCGGAACCCAAATAAGTAGGAATTGGACTGTTAATAAAAGCAGCAAAGATAAAGTCCTCAACATTGAGCTGACCGCGCGAATCCACATAAATATCCCCCCCACTGTTGAGATTGCCATTTAAAATCGCGCCCCCATTACCCGCCAAAACAATATCGCCCACTAGGGCCGGATTGGGTTGATACTGATTCGTAATTAAAACTGTCCCCGCGAGGGGCGCAAATCCAAAACCAAATTGAATTCTACCCACGACAATATCAGCACTGGTGGGAGTTTGAGCAAGGGGAGGAGTCACAACCGGTGAGAATGTACCACCACTCAGCAGATAGGCAGGGAGACCGATCGCGTCGGGATGCACTCCAGCCCGAATATCGAGAGTGGGTTCAGTTTTGCCATTAATGGTTATGCTCTGACCATTCGAGAGTGTGATGGTCTCCGTCAAACCATTGACAGGATCACTACTCTCAATACGGATAAAACCAGGAATTTTAACGTGTCCACCTGCAATGATATGCAAGGATGCACCTAAATATGTATTCAGAAATACATCTCCAGCAGTGCGAATAACGGGATCATTTGGACTTATTAGTGCGCCTAAACTCTGGTTGAGTCTTTCTACTCGAAAGTCACCTCCAGCATAGTAATAGGCATCACCGATAACAGCGTTATCACTGCGTACAACGAGGTCATGTCCGGCAAAGAAGCCACTATTAAGATGATTCAATGCAAAGATATCGATCGCATCATTTCCCTGTACCAACAACGCATTGCCCGCTAAAGCAATAAACGGGGCTGGTGCAGAATCTCGGATCTTCACTGTATCTGTGGCTAACAAATTCAAGTCTCCACCTGAGCGCAACTGTCCTTCGAGGTCGAGATGGGCTGCATCAAGGGTTAAATTGGCCCCCGTTACCAACTCCGCTTCACTACGAATCTGCGTCTGGTAATCTGCCAACTGATTAACAAACAAAGCCCCCGGCTCAATAGCGAGCAACGGGGGAGCTTGGGGATTTGTCGCAGAAAACTGCTCAGTGCCCAACCAAACCCCATCCGCTGTCGTCGCTGTAAACGAGCCCCGAATATCCAAGCTGGCATTGGGGCCAAAGTGAATGCCGTTGGGGTTAATCAGCCACAGATTCGCATCGCCCAACACCCCCAATGTGCCAAAAATCTCTGAGATATTGTTCCCCGTTACCCGTGTCAGGATATTGTTGATGCTGCCTGGATTTGCAAAATAGACCCCGCGACCATTGCCGACGTTGAACTCTTGAAACGAATGAAAGAGGTTCGCGCCTCGGGTTGCGCCGCCATCAATGCGATCGTTGAGAGCATCCACTGGTGTGACCACTGAGTTTTCGCCGCCCAAGGTATTATCTGGCATCAATTGTGCTTGAGCATTCAAACCCAACGAAGACCCCAACAATCCAGTAAGTAGCGGCAGCAAAATTTCAGACTTAATGATATTCATTTCACTCAATGGAATGGCAGATACACATAGGCAATGGTCGATTTCTCAAAGTATAGACATACAGTTTGGAAAGTTGCTTCTATGATCGCTGCAAAATTCGGCAATAGGTAGTCATCAAAGTCACCTCTTTCACCCCAAAAAGTCACCTCTAGGTCAGGTAATTTGAAAAATCTTATGGGTGGCTGTGCTGTCTATGGACAGGGCCGCTAGATCTCGGTAGCCATTAATGACACACGTGACATTGATACCGTTCAGAAGACGACTTCATCATCGGTGAGTTTGCCTTGAACAATTTGTTCTGCACCAATGTTGATTTGTTCACGAAGTTCGTTGAGGCGTTGTCCACGCTGGGCAAGGAGTTGCAGGCCAGCGAGGATGAGTTCGTCGGCGGATTGGTAAGGGCTGGCGGCGAGTTCGGTGGCGATGCGTTGTTCGGTTTCTGGGGTGAGGGAGAGACTCATAGGGATTGAGGAGTTGATAACCTACATTTCATTATCGCGGATTTGTTGGAGGAGGCTTTGGGTGAGGGGATGGTCGCTGAGGGTGTGGGACTGTTACAGTCCAAGGCAATATCGTACAGCCGTTTCAACTTCCTGCATTTTTGCGGCTGATAATCGCCCTGCGGCTTGGGTCGGAAATCGTTTGCGATCGAGGGAACGGACTTGGAAACCTAGAAAAACGGTTTCTACAGGTAAACCACTCTCTTCCGCTGTGACTCGCACATTGGTCGAAAAGTCCTGCTTAATGTTCTTGCCATTGGTTCCCACAATGACGGTAATCACCAGTGGAAGGTTATTGATTTTGTTGATTGACAGAACAAGAACGGGGTGTTTACCTGCTTGTTCACGCCCTTTAGTGGGATTCAAGTTAACAAAGTAGATTTCACCACGTTTGATGCTCATTTTTAGGCCAGTCCATCCATTTCAGTGGGGGCAAATTCGGCATCGATGGCGGTGAGTTCAGCTTGGATTTGGGGGTCGGCGGCCATCGCAGCGAGGTCATCTGTCCAGTCGGACTGGGGGGTGAGGGTTTGGCGAATCTGTTGGGCGAGACGTTCCATCAGCCAGGTTTGTTCACTGAGGGTGAGTTGGGGAAGTTTGGCTTGGATTTCGCGGGCGATGGGGGAGAGGTGCATGGTGAAGGGTTAGGTTTGGGGGCATTCGCAGCTTTGGGTCAAGAGTGGGCAAACATGACAGCATTAATGTAGTTAAAGATGTCGTCTAGTTCTCCAATGGCGGCAAGTTCGAGGGTTTCTTCGGTGGTGAGGGTGTCGTCTTTTTGTTTGTCGAGGAGGGTTTGGAGTCGATCGCCGAGTTGGGGGGTGAATTTGAAGAGGGTGAGGTTATTGAGTTGTTGGGTTTGGAGTCCGTCGGGGAGGAGGGTTGAGGGTTTGAGGAGGGTGGGGGTCATGGTGTGTGTTGGGTTGGCTTATATTTCATTATCACGGATTTGTTGGAGGAGG
>JAAHHN010000332.1 GCA_010672165.1 Spirulina sp. SIO3F2
TTTTACCTGCTCCGGGGTGCGTTGCTTCGCGGCAATCTGTGCCAACCGTTCCTGATTCTGAGCTTGCCATGCGCTCACAATTTTCAACTACGGCTTGATATTCTGCTTCCACTGAATGGGTTTGGAGATAATCTAACGCCGCCTGAAACTGCTCAGCTAAAATTTATAGCGCTATTGCTTACTATCTTGCAAATCGCCCAGAGATCAATCACTATCTCGAAACTCGTCAACACCAAGCCCAAGACCACCGCCAGCAACTCGCTAAGAACCATGACTTGACGGGCCTGCGAGATCACCTCCTGGCCCGCCGTCAAGCCAAACAACGTTAAACCAGGCATTCTCGGAGAAAATAATCCTCACTCAATCAACTCCCGTTCTTGCCCACCACCAGCCTCCAACTCCGCAATTGATTCCATCAGTCGCTGGGCGTTTTTCGGACTTTGCAACAGATACGCTGTCTCTGCCAATGCTTCATATTCTTCCAAAGAGAGCATAACAACTGCTCGACCATCTTCACGGGTAATGGTTACAGGTGCATGGGCATCACAGACATGATTTAGGGTTTCGGTTAACTGCCCCGTGAGCACCTTGTCGGTAATCGTATTCATAAGACTCGTATCAATCTGGCTCTTTTGAGATTGTAGTGCAACTACACCTATACCCCATCATACGACTATAAAATGGTCTTCATCCGGTCGGTGCTCACCCACGCAGACTACGACAAGGAGAAATGGAAAAATGATGACTGGTTTAAAAACTCCTAGCCTTCACTATCTGGAGCTGATTACCCTGTTTCCTCCTCGCCCCATCACCAACGAACAGGAATATCAAGCTACCCAAGCCCAGATCAACAAAATTCTCGATCAGCCCCACATCACCGTTGACGATCGCGCCTATCTCAAAATTCTTAGCCTTACCATTTGCGACTACGAAGAACAGACTGAATCCTTATTGAAGGATTTACCACACCTTTCGTCATAGCCTAGATATAGCTAATAACCCTGCTAACCCACATTCATCAGCAAATAATATCCGTCCCCAAACTTCAACTTTCCCCTTCAAACATCTGACCCACCCCACTATCCTGCGCCAAATACATTGTTTGCGATGGAAAGGCAAAATCCGTCCCAGCAGCAGCCACAATCTCCTTGATTATCAACAAAATCTCCTCTTGAATGCGCAAAAACTCAGAGAGCAACCCCGTATCCACATAGACAAAGATCTCAATATCCAACGAATAATCTCCATATTTCACGAATCGGACGCGAGCTTCTCGATCGCTGCCTTTTAGCTCCAATAAACGTGGATGGGTGACAATCAGTTCACGAAGCTGGGTCAACACCTGATGTAACTGCTCAGATGTGGTCTCATACCGGAGTCCAAGGGCTTGGTGTAAGAGGATGCGATCGCGCCGAGTGCGATTGGTAAGCTGCAACTCCGAAAACTTAGAATTCGGCAGCGAAATCAAATCCCCATCCAAGGCCCGGATACGTGTGGAGCGTAAACCAATTTCTTCGATCGTGCCCTCCTGCCCCCCAAAATAGCAGCGCTCCCCCACCGAAACCGGGCGATCGACCAGCAGAATCAAACCTGCAATCACATTTTCCAGCGTCGGCCGAGCCGCCAGCGCCAACGCTAAACCGCCAATCCCCAAACCCGCCAACACCGGAACTAGCGATATTCCCACTCGCTCAATGCCCAACACTAGAATTACTGTCCCCACACCAGAACTGAGCAACCGGGCAACGGTGCGGATCATACTGGCATCCAAGCCTTGGGGGTTGATATTGGGTGAGGAGATGAGGGTTTCTGCTACCGCATTACCAAGCAGAAATAGGGTAATTGCCACCACTGTCCAGAGTGTTGTTTCCAAGACAATCAAACTCAGAAACAACATGTTGCCTGTGATGTTAATCCAGGCGTCGATGATGTAGTTCACCACAATCAAGTTCACGATCGCCACACCAGCCGGTATCAGTGTTTCCCAGGTGCGCTGGGGCGGTTCAACGGTCGCCATCCGCCGCCAACTCCATTGCAACACCTGGTAGGGCAGCCATACCGCAAGCAGCAGCACCATCACCATACTGAGCCATTGCCACAGCGCCTGACCGCCATAGAGCCGTTTGAGCAGCGGCGGTAAACGCTGAATCCATTTAGAAGAAAGAATCTGCCCCGGATTGGCGATATACAAGTCGTAAAACCCTTCTGTCTCGCTGGCCCGGTAAGGGAGTGTTTTTACTTTTTCGTAAAATTCTTTGAGCCGCGCAACGGTCGCTGCTGAGAAGAGAAATTCGCCCGCTAGGGGGCCATCAGTAATTTTAACCAGATGAATTTCAGTATTCGGAATTGTCCAACGCACCAAGTCTGGCTCATGTTCCACTGCTTCGACATCCGGAATCTGGCTGTCGGGCGGTAGGGGAATGCGATCGAGAATTTCCTTGAGCAAGATCGTGCCTGAAATTGCCACATCCCGTTCGAGCCGAGATGGGACTTCACTGGTATCCAGACAGGCGGTGGCGCGATCGAAAATAATCAAGCCCGGTTCAGCTTGTGCTCTGACCGTAGCGGAGGGTAACAGCCCCGGTTCCGCCAGATAGTCCTGATACGCCCCATCGACGATCGCAAACCCTTCATTCACGTTATCGATAAAACTATGCAATGTGGCTTGGGGACTAGAGCGATCGGGGGGCGCAAGGGGCTGATCGAGTGCGTGGGTGGTTAAAACCAAACTCAGCAGAAGACAAACTGTGAGCAGTAAAAGCGATACAACAAACCTCAGTCCAGACTGCCATCGTGTCATTAGAATTTCTGCTCTAGCCACCATCAAAGGTTTTAGGTCATACGGTGAGCAAAATCAATCGTCTCAAAACCAGAACACAAAGTCATCAGTAATCTATGCCCAACCCCCATAACTTTTACGATGCAGTTGATAGCTGCGAGACAAATTCTGCATAATAGACCTCTTGCAAAACTAGCTGTGGAAGGAGAATCAAGCAGTCGTCAGCTCATAGTTGTAAAGTGCAGCAATCAAGTTGCAGCGCAAGCCAAAGCGACGGCGACGATTGCGATAGCGCTGCTGTAAAATCCTGAAAATTTTGAGGCGACGATTGACATGTTCAACACAGATGCGCTGGCGGCTCAACTCCCGATTGTAGTCCTTTTGGAACTCTGAGAATTCTCCATTCTTGGGTTTCTTTTGGGGAAGGAAGCAGTTGGCATGATAGGCAGCCATGCCTTGATAGCCACTGTCCTGAAGACTGGCCGTCTCAGCATGGAAATGAATGCCGGAGGCTTTGAACAGGGCAAAATCATGGCGACGCCCCTTACCAAAAAAGAGACAGATGATTTCCTTCGTATAGGGGTTCATGATGACCTGGCACTTGAGCGTATGGTATTTTTTCTTGCCAGAGTAGTACCATTTCTGTTTGTGTTTGGGTCGTTCAATGGGGGTCTCGGTCACATCCATTACGACCACTGGGGGTCTAACCCCAAAGCCTTTGAAGAGTCTTTTCTTGCCCGGTAGACGAAATTGAGCCGACTTGATGAGCGCATTCTCTATCCGATGAACGGTGCGACAGATGGTTGACTCTGAGACGCCCCAGTCTGTGGAGATATGGAAATAGGTGCGATACTCTCGCCAGTATTCCAAGGTTACATGCACTTGAGCCAAAATGGATAAAGCACAGGGACGACCGCCGTTGGGTGATTTAGGGGTCTGCTGTTTTACGGCATCAACCATACGGTTGAACGTCTGGCGTTTACTCCAAAGCGCCGCTTGAATTGAGCGGCGCTCAGAGCTTGGGCTCTTTCTGGGGTCATTGGTTAGAGTCTGTTTTTGGATAGCCAGCCACTCTAACATATTTTCTCTTTTGCAAGAGGTCTATTCTGGTGTTGCCATCCCCTGCTGTAACCCCTGCAACACTTGAGGCATCAAACCTTGTGCCAAAGCATTAAGATTCAGCCATAGACCCGGAAATGCTTGACTCTTGAGCATCCCTTCCGAATCGGGTTGTAACCGTTCATAGTTCCCATCAACCAGCGTAAACCAATCCAATCGCTGCTCAAAGGACTGCCAGACCAGATATTCTTTTACACCACTACGCCGATACACCTGCTGCTTCCGGCCCAGATCGATCGCGGCGCTACTGGCAGCAATCTCCACCACCAGTTCTGGTGCGCCTTCAATATAGTCTTCAGCAGAGAGCTGAGTCTGTCCTCCAGCGTCAGGCTCAATTAGCAAAACAATATCAGGCTGAACTTCATTATCGAGATCCAGCCGTACTGTTGGTTCAATCCCTAATTGCAATTTTGGGGTTGCAATTTGGTAAGTCCATAACCAGCCATGTAGACGGCTGTGAGGTCGGGCATGGTGTTGAAAACGGAGGGGAGAAGCCACGTAAACAATTCCTTCAATCAGTTCAGCTTTTTTAACCTGGGGGTCAGCCGCATAGCGGCGCTCAAACTCAGGGCGACTGAGACGATCGCCACTTTCGAGCGGTGGGAGAGGGAGTGTCGTTGTTGGCGGGGCGAGGGAAATCCGAGGCGTCATAGGGGTTCAGCTCACATGAATTCAGAGTGGGGAACGTTCCTCACTTTATTGTGAACCATTGTTTGGGCTCCTCTCAATAAATCGCCCCAACCCTAAACGGAGGGCGATCGCAGGTCATGAAATCCTCAGTCTCGACCCAGCGACAGACGCTTAAAATCAGGATTCAGATTAATATAGATGACAACTTGCAAATAAATGTGAACCTTGAGCACAAACAGCACACTGCAAATGAACCCTCGCTACGAACTGCGCCAACTGGTTCAGGTGCAGTTGCAGATGTTGCTGGATCAAAACAATCTTGAAGGGGCCAAAATTCTGTTAGTTCCCGTGCAGCCCGTGGATATTGCCGAAGCTATTGAAGGCCTGCCTGAATCCATGCAGGCGATCGCGTTTCGTTTGCTCTCCAAGGACGAAGCGATCGAAGTCTATGAATATCTCGACTCATCAGTGCAACACGCTCTGCTCGAAGAATTTAAGCGCCAGGAGGTGATTGACATTGTGGATAACATGTCGCCTGACGATCGCGCCCGTCTTTTCGATGAATTGCCCGCTAAGGTTGTACGGCAGTTGCTGGCACAATTGAGTCCCCATGAGCGTCAGATGACCGCCTCTCTGCTCGGCTACGAGGAAGACACCGCCGG
>JAAHHN010000333.1 GCA_010672165.1 Spirulina sp. SIO3F2
TCTAATTCTGAGCCTGTACCCGCTATGGCTTCTCGCTCTGGGCATCAGCTTCGCTCTGAACGTCTTGAATTTCAGGTCTACTCTTCTGCCTACTCCCCTGACTGAATCTTTTGTCAGTCAATCAGGGGAATACACTCTGAACTTTTAATCCAAGACAAATTCTCAGTGTTACAGCCTCTGGCTTTAGCAATGATGCAACAGGAAACACGAACATTTAAGCAGGCGGTAGTGGAGCAATTATTCACGGAACATTTAAGCAAATTGCCGAATCCTCCTAAACCTGTCCAATTCCTGAAAGATTTACAAGCCGTGGATGCCTTGATCGCCAAGGAACGGGAAGGAGATTATGAGTTTGCTCACCTGAGTTTTCAGGAGTATTTGGCGGCAGCACGGGTGAAAGAAACAAAGGATGATGCAGTGTTTTTACAGGCATTAAACGACTCCGAGAATTTATCTTGGTGGGCGGAGACGATGCGACTGTATGCCGCTCAAACAGATGCAAGTCGGTTGGTGGATGCGGTGGTACAAGAGCCAGCCTTAGAAAAAATTTTACTGGCGTGGAACTTTTGTCGAGAAGGGCGAGTAGGAGTGCTTCAGAAGCAGTCGTTGTTGGATTTAATTGATGAACCGCTAAAGATTCTAGAGCCAGCAGATTTTCAATACGCTCAGGATTCGCAGCCCCGATATTTTAAGCTGGCGCATTATCTGCAAACCGAGCAGTGGCAAGCAGCGGATCGAGAAACTTATGAAGTGATGAAGCGCATCATGGGTGGTTGGTTATTGCAAGAAATTAAAGATTTTCCTTGCCCCGATCTAAGTGTGATTGACCAACTTTGGCTTAAACACAGCCAAGGAAAATTTGGCTTCTCAGTACAAAAGCAAATTTGGGTGGAGGTTGGCGGTAAACTGGACTATGGAAAAGACAGACAAGCAGCCAAGGACACGTTTGAAGCCTTATACTTGGAAGTGAACTGGAGTACTATTCGTTATGAGTTGACATCCCCACGGGGACACCTTCCTTGTGTAGCCGAGCCGGGGTTCTACGGCTACGGCGGGGGGCGGGGGGGCGAGATTTGGTTGATGTGGGGAGGGGAGGGTGCGTTTGATTATATTTATTGGGTCAGTATTCTCTTCTCTCGCATCCAGGCTTGTAGATTGTAATCAGTAAGGGTTACAGCAGATTTTTAAGAATTATTAATGCGTTGATTTCCACAAACCCTTGCGGGGTCTAGCCTTTCGTTACCTGGCACTGGAATTCTCGGCTCATTGACCACCGCTTCAATAAACTCCGTACTACAATTTCGCCGCAACCTCGCCCCCGCAGTTTTAGGGTTGTAGCAATTTGCCAGGATAAACTTCTCTGCTGTCGCTGCAACCTCTGGGTTCATCACCTCCCGCCAACAACAGCATTATCCCGCCGCCCTACTCCTTTTCACTACTGATTCTCAGTATCCTCTAAAGCCAAATCAGCCAGCGTCAAACCCACTACACTCAGCACTGGTTCCACTGGCACACCCAACCGCTGCAAGATCGGGATAATTTTCCGTAATAAGGCGTAACGCTCTTCCTGGCGACCCTCTCTACGCCCCTTTTCAATCCCACGCTGTTCACCCTGGCGCAGAATTTCTTGATAGACTGCTGATTCTTCCATGGCCTTACTCCTCAAAATTTGAAAAACCAGTTCTGGCTTTAATTTTAACCCGGCAAATATAGCTGCTGCTGCATTGAGATTGGCTCGGGTTTCTTGGTCTGGAATTAGCTCAATGCGTTGAGCAACTCGCCGCAGAACCGCCAGTTGCTGTGCCTCTTCTGCCTGCTCGACTGGCTCAGAGGCTTGGCTTAACAATGCCAGCGGCAATAAACCCGGAGAGTCCAGAAACTCCTCAATAGGTTTTTCCCAGAGACGCACCACATTAAATCCATGCTGCATATTTCCAGCTTTGAATTGGTCTTGTTTGACCAAGGGAGAGCTAGTCTTCTGTAAATAAACCACCACTTGATGCATTCGCTTATGGGGAAACTTGCGATGTACTCGTAAAAAGTAATCTGCCATTCGCTGACCCATTTTCGGGTCAGGGCGGGTTTGAAACTCCACATGGAGGATGATGTCTTGACCTTGCAGCAGGATCAACGAATCAGCTCGAATTGGTTCGTTTGAGAGTTCTTTCGGGCTTAACTCCACCAGCGCGATGGTTTCACCTAAAAGCCATGTTGCAAAATCTTCTGGGAACTGTTCGATGAGATATTTGCAGAGATTGTCATACATGGTTTAAAGGGTTAAACACAAATAGTTCATTTGCATTGTTCTACTCTACCATGCGTGGCGCTGAAAATTCTCGCATTCCTCACCCTCACCAAAAGATGGTGCAAGATGCATTGATTTGCAACAAATAGAAAGTTCGCATGAATCTAATTCACCAGTTCTACCTGTTGCGTTTGGTAGCATTTTGGTAGCAAAGAAGCCGTGAGCAGTCCGACCAACTCTTGCTCAACGCATATATAATCAGGCTTCCAGCAAAATGGGCAATACTGGAATTGAACCAGTGGCTTCTTCCGTGTGAAGGAAGCACTCTACCTCTGAGTTAATTGCCCAAGAACCCCCATTATCTTGAAACGTTCAGAGTCTTGTCAAGGTTCTGCGGAGAATTGATGTAACTTCTCCTCACCAACTCCCCGCCACCATTTCTCCCAGCCATTGGCTCGGATCAACCGCTTGACCCTGACGATGAATCTCAAAATGCAGATGCGGCCCGGTAGAATTGCCCGTGCTGCCCATCTCTGCGATCGCCTGGCCCTGCTCCACCTGCTCACCCGCACTCACCCAGAGCTTGCGATGATGCCCATACACCGTCTGACTCCCATCAGGATGCCGAACCATCACCGCATAGCCCAACCCGTTTTGATCCCACGCCGCAAATTCCACAACACCGTTTGCCGCAGCCACCACAATTGTGCCCTCAGCGTTAGCAATATCAAGGCCCGTGTGATAACGGTTAAAGCCTTGGGATAAAGTGCCTTGAGTCGGCAGGATATAGGTGGGTTGGGTTGAGGTGACTGGCTTGGTATCTGCGGTTGCCAAAACCCGCGCGATCGCCCGCGCCCGACGCCGTTGATCCTGCGCCACACAGTCCCAATCACTAACGGGACGGCGTTCTCGGCGACAGATGCCAATCAAACCGCTGGCATCGATTTTGCCCTTGCGCCGAAAGGCTTCCACCCGTGCCCAAACGATCGCTGTTTCACCCGTTTTGCCTGTTTGCTGGGCTTGGGCATATTTAGCGGGGAACTGGCGACTCACCCACGGTGAAGCCTGATTATACAGATCCACCATATTGACAAAAGCCAACGGCTCATTATCCGGTTCCAAGCCCGCCGCCTTAAGATCTTCAAGAATCAGATCTAAGCGCTGTTGCACCCGTTCAAGGCATTTGTGATCGGCTAGCTCCACATTGCCCCCACCCCGGCCTTGATCCGAGCACCACCCTTGATTGCGGCGAAAGTTACCTGGATCGGTATGACCCCAATAGAGAGAAGTTTGCTCACCCTCAACCGTTAGATTGCCCTCCGCATGACCAATCGCCACTACCCCCAGCGCTTCAACCGAGGTGAATAAATCCCGGACAGGGCGAGAGGGTTCCGGGAGTAAATTCGTCCATTGGCGCAAGGGGGCTGTGGCAAGCTGCACCAGCGATCGCCCTTGGGGTGATAACACCACACAGAGGAACATAGCAATCAGCAACAGCCCATAGCCCACTGACCATTCCAAACCGGAGGCTTGGGGTGGAGAGGGGGTTAATCTTCTAAGGCGGTTGGGCTGGAGCGATTGGGCTTGGCGCAATGCCCAAGGCCATCGCCAGAAACCCAAAGAACGGCGATCGCGGCGTTTGGCTCGTCGTCGAGAACGGGGCGGTAGCGGCATGGTTTTGAAGCAATTCCTAGGACTTCAGCGTTTGGGGTTGCACTGGCGGCACAATGGGCGTTTGTTGGGGCACCATCGGCTGCTGCACAGCAGGGCGGTGTAACACTGGATAAAGCACAGTGATATAGGCGATCGCCAACACAAACACCCCCAACATCACAAAAATCGATCGCCGTGAAGACTCGGTTTGGCGCTCCTGCAAGCCATAGTGCAGTTTATGCTCCAGCCGTTTGATATGCTCATGCAACCGACGATAATGCTGTTGATGATGCTCTTGGGTTGCCCAGAACTGTTCGAGCAGTTGACGGCGTTCCTGCTGTTGGGCTTGGGTTTGCTGATATTGCCACATCTGGAATTGGTGGCTTAGGTGCTGCTCAAATTGGTTGAGCTGCTGGGCAACAGAATCAGAATCGGCGACTCCCAACGACGCCGAGCGCCCCATCGGCGGGGGCGGGGGAGGAATCGAACCGTTTTCCAGAAATTCAGCATCTACAATGTCTTGGGGGCTGGGACTAGGGCGGTGCCCGTTGGTTGGTTTTGAGCTTGGCATGGGTCAGTTATCAGTTCGCAATTATCAGTTATCAGTCCGGAGTGGCGATTAAAAATGCACCAATGTCACCGTCACCCCCGGCTGATCGCCCACTTGCTGGGCATCAATGGCTTTGCCCGTTTCCACCACATAGCGATAATGGCGGGTGCGATCGCTGAGGTAATTGCAGTTGGGGTTGCCGAGGAGCGTTTGAATCTCAATTAGATCTTGAAAGGGTTGGTTCGCCGCCAGCCGTTGGCGCACCTGTTCAGCACGAGCCAGGGGCACTTGACCAATTTGGGGATCAACAGAATGGGGCGGGCAGGCCGCGAGGAGCGCTTGTGGGGTAAGATTCTGAGGAGTTGGGCTGCCAGCGGGAACATTTGGGTTTTGGGGGCCGCCCTGAGCCGTGGGTGCGATCGCTGGGGTTTGGGTTCGCCAGGGCCTCAAGAACGGTCGGAGATCAAAGGCGCGATCGGAGCCACTAATTGCCGCTCCGACAATCCCGGCTAAAACCACTAACACTGAAATCCCAATTGTTCCTTTAAGTAGATCGTCCATCGTCGTCCACCTCCTGAAGCGCTGTCGCTCACTACCTTAATATAATTGTACTGTAAGTGCAAACGATCGACATCAATGCTCAAAATATTGCTGTGATCTG
>JAAHHN010000334.1 GCA_010672165.1 Spirulina sp. SIO3F2
GAGTGGATAAAGACCACGTACATTTCTTAGTGCAATCAGTGCCTACATACAGTGTGACTAAGATTGTAACGATGATAAAGAGCTTGACAGCCAAAGAGGTATTCAAAAGGTGTCCACAAGTCAAAAAGCAACTGTGGGGAGGAGAATTCTGGAGTGATGGATATTTTGCAAGTACGGTAGGCAAGCATGGGGATGAAAAGATGATATCGAAATATGTCAAGGCTCAAGGAAAAGAATATCTGAAGCTGCATAGATGACGAGCAGTTATCTCTGTTTTGAACATTGATACCCCGTCCGCTTGCGGCGGGGAGATTCATTTAAATAGGGGAGACTGCAATGTTCAAAACATTGCTTGGGATGGGTGGCTCACTCATCCTGCCTTGTGTGCTGACTGTTCCGCTGACTGCCTCGCTGACTGCTCCGACTGTTGCCCAATCGATGACTGCTGCCCCGGATGGCACAGGTACCATCATTCACCACAATGGTGACACCTACCATATCCAAGGGGGAACCCAAGCAGGCGCGAATCTGTTCCATTCCTTCCACGCTCTGGGGTTGAGTAGTGGGGAAATTGCAAACTTTCTAAGTAATCCTTCTGTAACGAATATCCTCGGTCGGGTCACAGGGGGCGATCCGTCGATTATTGATGGGCTGATGCAGGTTACGGGGGCCAATTCCAACCTGTACCTGATGAATCCGGCGGGGTTTGTCTTGGGGCAAGGGGCCAGCCTGAATGTGGGTGGAGACTTCTTTGCGACGACGGCTGACCGGATTGCGATTGGGGATGATTGGTTTGTTTCGAGTGGCGTGAATGACTACGCGGCGCTGGTGGGGACACCGAATCAGTTTGCGTTTTTGAGTGAAGAACCAGGGGCGATTCTCAATTTTGGTCAGTTGCAGTCTGAGCAGAATGTGAGCCTGATCGGTGGGACGGTTCTAAATCAAGGACAGATCAATGCTGCAACTGTCACAGTGGCAGCCGTACCCGGAGAACGTTTGGTCAGGGTTTCTCAGCCGGGGATGTTGCTGAGTTTAGACATTCCGACGGAGCAGATGGCTGCGGGAATTACGTCTGTTGATTTGCCGACGTTGTTAACGGGGTCGGGGTTAACCACGGGGGCGTTCCCCCTACAGAATGGCGATGTGGTGATCGCTGGCGAAGTTTCTGGTCAACAAGTTGATCTCTACGCCGCCGGACAAGTTACATCCACGGATGCAGAGTTAATCGAAGGCGATACCCGTGTGATTCGCTTCAGTGAAATGGGCGAAAACCCTGACCAAGCGGTGTTTATCGATCGTCGGGCGGATAGTCCGGAGCAGCTACTTTATGGTGCAGCGGCTGGAACGGTTGCCCAGATCATCGAGAAGGATGAAAACGGGATTTCAGTTATCAGTAAGCAGTTATCAGTTATTAGTGAATCTGTTGATAATCTCGAATCGGTGGCGATCGTTGCGGAGGGAAATGCGGGCTATTTTAAGCTAGGCAATCAATGGATTGAGAGTGACACGCTTAGTGATCATGCAGCACAGTTGCAGGCTTGGGGGGATGCACTGACGGAGAGTGCGGATCTCTTGCTATACAGTTGTTTCACAGCATTGGGTGAAACAGGACAAGCCTTGATTGATAGCCTCGCAAGTTTGACTGGGGCGGATGTGGCGGCTTCAACCAATGCGACGGGGAGCGCGAATTATGGCGGCGATTGGCTTTTGGAGGCGAGTACTGGCAGCATTGAAAGCACCAATCCCTTTAGTTTTGGAATCTTGACTGATTGGGATGGCAAATTATTGATTCGGCGCGTGACAGACTTCACGGATAGTGGGGGAGCGAATACGCTGCGAAGTTTAATTGGGATTGCCTTAGACGGCGATACGATTTTGTTTGATTCGCCAGGTCAGACAGTGACTTTGGGAGGCACAGAGATTGCCTGGGGCACGAATAACCTCAGCATTGATGGCAATGGGGGGACAGTAAATGGTAATAATGCCAGTCGGATTTTTAATATTTCGGCAGAGAATGCCACGATCCAGAATGTGACGCTAACGAATGGGAGCACAACCGCTGTTGGTGGTGCTATTTACCATACTGGAACTGGAACCTTAACCATCAGCAATGCAACTCTGTCAAGCAACACAGCCGACCAAGGTGGGGGGATTGAGATTATCAATAGTCATGCCATTCTAACCAATACAAATGTTTCTGGTAATTCTGTAACCGGAGGGGGCGGTGGTGTGCGGAGTAATTTTGCGGGTTTCTTCACTCTCAACAATTCAGTTGTGGAAAATAATTCGTCGGTTGTTAACGGTGGGGGAATTCGAACGGGTTCAGGACGGATTACACTCACAGATTCTCGGGTTTCTGGTAACTCTTCAGGTTTTAGTGGTGGGGGAATTCGATCCGATTCAGGCTGGATTACGCTTAACCGTTCCACCGTCTCTGGTAATTTAGCAGCCCGAGATGGTGCAGGGATTCGGACGGGCAATGGCACTGTTCGGCTCCTCTCTAACTCGAAAGTCTTTGGCAATTCCACCAGTCAAAATGGTGGTGGCATTCGCACTGGAGGAGGCAATGTTATCGTTACTGACTCCCAGGTCTACAACAATACCGCCGTTCAAAATGGTGGTGGAATCAATACTAACGGTGGCAATATCACGCTGAGCAACGCCACAGTTTCAGGGAATTCTAGTTTTAGTTATGGTGGAGGGGTTGCGACAAATTCGGGGTCAATTTCAGTCACAAACTCAACCGTTTCAGATAATTTTGCAGGTAATGGAGGTGGTGCTAGGACTAGTACAGGAAATATCACCATCGCCAATTCAACAATTCAAAGAAACGTTTCAGGAAATAACGGAGGTGGTGTTCGTACAGAATCAGGAACCATCGCGGTCACCAACTCAGCGATTTCAGGAAATACAGCAGGCGGTCGTGGAGGTGGACTGTATTTCTCAGCAGGTGGAACAATTAACCTGGCAGATTCTAGCCTTTCTGGTAATTCTTCTGTTTATGAGGGTGGAGGAATTGTTGGCTATGCTGGTGAGATTACCGCGACTCGCACCCGTATTTCAGACAATACGGGTCTAGTGTATCAAACGATCCAGGCATTCAATACCGACATCACGATTACCGACCATCCTGGCGACCTCAATGTGGATGTTGATGCTGGCGGGGAGCTATTTCTGAGCGCATCCGGCTCTGTCACCGTAACGGGGCGGATCGTTCCCGACAGCAAGGATGTGGATGTTCAAGCCGCCTCTAGCATTAACCTGACTGGCGTGCAACTCAGCCCAACTCAAGGGGGTGATGTCACCCTCACTGCTGGGGGCGACATTACTACCAAAAACATCTTCACCTCAGTCCTTGGCTCCGGCAATGGTGGCAACATTACCCTGACCAGCACTGCCGGAGCAATCAATACCCAAGGGAACGGCTCGGCTGGCTCTCTGGATGCCCGTGGAACCAATGGCAATGGAGGACGAGTCACGATCAATGCGGCCAAGAACATCAACACCGGAGCCATTAATACCGAAGCCTTTAACGGTATTGGCGGAGCCGTAACTGTCGAAAGTCCCGATTCTTTTGTCACGATTGACGGTACGGTTAGCAGCAATTTTGTGAGCTTCCCTGCTAGTATTTCTACCGCTGGGACGAGTGGTGGGGGCTCAATCCTGATTCGTCATGGGGGCAATGGTTTAGTGCCCTTCCAAGTTGGTGATGCCAGCATCAATGGCACCTCTGCCGCGATTACAGCGGGAGGGAGCTACACCATCGGGGTGGGCAACTCCTATCTCTACAAACATATCCAACCGGGGATTCAAATTCTTACCAACGGCGCCCCAGCAGCGACAAGCTTGCCCAGCGTGATCGCGGGGGTGGAACCGATTAATCAAACCCTGACCACAACCAACTTGTTGCAAATGATGACGGAACAAGCGGGGGGTGATGTTGTGGTGAATGGGGGGTCAACGGCTGGTTTTGACGTTCCGGGAGAAGATTGGCCAATCTGGGGTGGATCTTTTGACAACAGTTTGGTTATGGAATACATGATCACCTTGGATAACTTTTTTACCAATCAGTTTGAAACCCCAAGCGATGGCATTGTCGAACCAAGCCAGTCAACCGAACAAGATGACGAGGAAGGTAGCATCGCCAACATCCGGGAAGTCTTTAAGAAAATCACCGAACAAACCGGAACGGTTCCCGCAATCATCTATGCCTTTAGCCAACCTGATGGGCTAGAGCTGATCGTGATTACTCCTGATGAACATTTGCGTCGTAAAGTCATCCCCGAAGCCGATCGCCAGAGCCTGCGTCGTACCATCCGCACCTTCCGCCGCCGCATCAGTAGCATTCGGAGTGACTATTTAGACTCCGCTCAACAGCTCCACAATTGGTTTATCCAACCCATTGAAGGCATTATCAAAGACCTCAACGTTGATACCCTAATTTTTGCGATGGGTGAAGGTTTACGGGGTTTACCCCTCGCCGCTCTCCATGATGGTGAGCAATTTCTGGTTGAAAACTACAGCCTCGGTCAAATTCCCAGCTTAAGCCTAATTAATAGCCGCTATGAATCCCTCAACCAAGCGGAAGTTGTTGCCATGGGCGCTTCGCAATTTGAGACCCTTCAGCCCCTACCTGCGGTGCCCAGTGAACTCGCCCTTGTCACCTCAGTACAATCCGGTGAGCATTATCTGAATGAACAGTTCACCTGGGATAATCTAGAGCGCCACAGTCGGGAGCGTAGCTTTGATGTGGTGCATCTAGCCACCCATGCTGCCTTCCGGGCAGGGGATACCTCCAACTCTTATATTCAACTCTGGGGCGAAGAAACAATTGATGTTGAGAGTCTGCGGCAGTTGCGGTGGTTTGAAGAACCGGAGGTGGAACTGCTGGTGCTTAGTGCCTGTGAAACGGCGTTGGGTGATGTGGATGCAGAACTAGGCTTTGCGGGCTTGGCGGTGCAAGCGGGGGTGAAGTCAGCGCTGGCAAGTTTATGGCAAGTCTCAGACCTGGGCACGTTGGCGCTGATGAATCAGTTCTATGGGCAGTTGGGCGATCCAGCCGTGACGATCAAAGCGGAGGCATTGCGGCAAGC
>JAAHHN010000335.1 GCA_010672165.1 Spirulina sp. SIO3F2
CACAAAACTCAGCGTAACGTCAAAACGCTTGGCTATGTTTCTTTGGGACATGCCTGTACTTTGCCACGTATCTATTATCTTTTTACGGAAATCTAGCGAATATGCCTTCATCGCTTACCTCTATTCACTTTCTACCAATATAGCTGTACCTCATATTTGTGGAAAAGGCTATACATACAAGCAGCGACATTTTAACCAATCATATTGCCGCCGCTGATGCCATTGTTCTTATTCTAGATCTGGACAAACCCTCTAGATCTGGACAAACCCTCTGTGAGTACAGGCACCCTACTAAAAGAGATACAAACCATCATTGGTTACAACAAAAATATATTTTTTATCCTCAGTAGTTCAGATTTTTTGAATGAAAGGGAGAAGTTATCTTTTAGAGATTATGTTGGTAGACATTTAGATAGTAAGGCTTTTGAAAATCGTTTATTCTTATTTACTACTCTAAAGAGCTTATTCAAAAAAAACAAGCAAATTCATAAATTTGAAGATGAGGCTGATTTTGTTAAATTCAAACAATCTTTTTGGGATCATTTATTCCAAGAGCGAGCCGGATTAGCCATATTAAAACAAGCTCAAGCTATCAAGATGATCTTTGAGGATGAGAAGGACAGGTCTAGGTTCAGAGTCAATCAGATGTATTCATATTCTGATGAACTATCTCTGCAATATGAGGAAAGTAAACGACAGATACATGAACTCATCGGACTCCAACGTAAAGTTGATGCATTCCTGAAGGCAGAGAGAGAAGAAATAATCAATATAGTACAAGCATCAGTTTATAGATTTCTAGAAAAACAAGTTAAGCGTGAGAATAACTTTATCGATAATTATAAGTTTAGATATCCGTGGTTCTTCTTAGGGGTACCCCGAAAGGTCATTGATGAGGAACTAATCCCTGATGCCATTCACTACTTCAAGCATGAATTAGATCGTTTTTTTCCAAACACACTTATGCCTGAAGTAAAGATAAGCCTTCAGCATGTCATTAAAAACATAAATCAATTACTAAAAACGGTTGAATTCGCAGAGATTTACATTAACTTAAGTGTTGAGATCGTATTGCTGAAAATTCTTTCTCGATTGTCTGCTGACATAATAGACGATATTGAAATTCTATTTACTAAGAAGTTTTCTGGAACCGACTCCACGATAAAGAAGCAGATAAAAGAAGCCTTTGAGCATTATATTCTAGGCAGTGGACAAAAAATCGAAAAAGAGGTAATGAAGGTGATATTGAAAGAGCTTGACAAATACTTTTCGGAAATCATCGAGAATGTATTCACTGAAGCCAATTCACTCCTTGGAAAAATAGAACATCATCGGAATCAAGTAGAAATGAAGGTCAGCGAGCTTAAATCCTCTTTAAATAAAGAGGATTCATACAGAGAGTCACTAGTGAAAATAAACCTTAAAATAGATGAAATTCTGCAAGCATTTTGAATGCTCTTACATAAGAAGCTCAAGGTAGAAGTAAATGGCAATATTGAACGTTAAAGGACATATTTTTGGTATTTTTCCACTCTGCTGATGCCTAGTGAAACTAGTCAGGCTGCTTCGAATTTCTTGAATCTTTTCTAACACCCATTCTAGACAAGAGCATTCATACTCATTCCTCTTAATTAGAAAATTGGTTGAATCACTTCAAGTTCTACCGATTGTAAAGTGTCATAAGGAACGGTGCCTTGACTGAATATAGGCTCATGAACTTTCTCAAGATGGTCTTTAAACTCAGTGAGGTCATCATGAGCCTGTCAAAATTCAGCTAACTCCTAACTTGAGTCAGTTTGAGGGATCTGGGTTTTCTTCATTATCTTCTCCACTGTTGATATCGGCGCTTTTCTCGTGGATTCATCGGACGAGCAGTAAAGAGTGAACGTTACACAAGAACTATAATTCATAGAGTATTACACTCACCTCCGACTCCTGCAATGAACCAATCCTTGATCGATGATGTTTTACAACTTAGCCTGCCCGATCGTCTCAAGCTCCTAGACGTCATCTACTTCAGCCTCGAAAAACCCAATGAAGCGATCGATAACATCTGGTATGACGAGGCCGAACGTCGGCTGTCTGCATTTGAGTCCGGCAGAGTTAAGTAAATTCCTGCGGCAGATGTATTAGGCGATCGGCCATGAGCAAATGATCTGTGGATTAAGTGGTGATGCGATCGCAATTTAGCATGGCAGGTGTTATCCTCTCCTAGCCCTCCTTTCCAAGGAGGATTTAGGAGGATTCCGATCGCTCAAATTCTTCCCACAACCCCCACACCATCTCACAAACTCCCTCAAACGAATTCAAAACCTCATCATTCGTAAACCGCAACACGCGTAACCCATATCCTTCTAGGATCTCCGTTCGTTTCTCATCATACGCTTCCGCTTCCTCGGTAAAATGCCCTGCCCCATCCACCTCAATGACCAACTTCAACTTTGGGCAATAAAAATCAACGATGAAATATTCAATCGGTTTTTGTCGCCATACCTTCACCGGAAACGTCCGCAAAAACTCCCAGAGCTTTTTCTCTGTGGGAGTAGGATTTTTCCGCATTTCCTTGGCTCGGGGAACAAGGGCTTTGTCATACGGTAGAAAGTATCGCCCTTCGGTGAGGTTTGACATGGGTTAGCGATCTGCGATGGCGTGGATTTATCCTCCCTAGCCCTCCTTTGGAAGGAGGGGACAAGAAAAGTCCTCCTTCCGAAGGAGGATTTAGGAGGATTCCGGGTTCGCTGCTCGTGGCAGACTGGGTTTTATCCTCCCTAGCCCTCCTTTGAAAGGAGGGGACAAGAAAAGTCCTCCTTCCGAAGGAGGATTTAGGAGAATTCTGGGTTCGCTGCTCGTGGCAGACTGGGTTTTATCCTCCCTAGCCCTCCTTTGAAAGGAGGGGACAAGAAAAGTCCTCCTTCCGAAGGAGGATTTAGGAGGATTCCGGATTTACTACGCCTCCTGATAAGCCTCCATCCCCACACAAGAACAAACCAGATTGCGATCGCCATAGGCATTATCCACCCGACTCACCGACACCCAGAACTTATTGTCCTTCAGCCACGCTGCCGGATAAGCCGCCTGCTCTCGACTGTAAGGATGCGTCCAATCGCCACAAAGCAAAGACTTCGCTGTGTGGGGTGCATTCTTGAGCACATTGTCTTGGGCATCCGCTGCCCCCGACTCAACCGCCGCCGCTTCCTCGCGGATCGCCAACATCGCCTCACAGAAGCGCTCAATCTCTGCCAAAGATTCACTCTCAGTCGGTTCGATCATCATTGTGCCAATCACCGGCCAAGACATCGTCGGCGCATGGAAGCCATAATCCATTAGACGCTTGGCCACATCATCCACCTCAATACCTGCCGCCTTTTTCAAGGGCCGTAGGTCAATAATGCATTCATGGGCGACCAAACCGGACTTGCCCTTGAATAGCACTGGATAAGCCGCATCCAGGCGCTGAGCCATGTAGTTCGCACTGAGGATCGCGATCTTGGTTGCTTCCGTCAGACCTTCTGCCCCCATCATGGCGATATACATCCAGGAAATCACCAGGATGCTGGCGCTGCCCCAAGGGGCGGCCGAGATGGGGCCAATATTGGTTGCTTCACCAAGACCCACCACACCATGACCGGGCAAGAAGGGCACGAGATGGGGCATCACACCAATCGGCCCCATGCCGGGACCGCCACCGCCGTGAGGGATGCAGAAGGTTTTGTGCAAATTGAGGTGGCAGACATCTGCACCAAAGTCACCGGGACGGCAAAGCCCCACCTGAGCATTCATGTTGGCACCATCCATATAAACCTGACCACCATGTTCATGGATGACATCACAAATCTCCCGAATCCCGGTCTCAAAGACACCGTGGGTGGAGGGGTAGGTGATCATCAGGGCGGACAATTTCTCGCTGTGCTTCTCGGCTTTAGCTTTGAGGTCAGCAATATCGATATCCCCCTGGCGATCGCATTTCACCGCTACCACCTTCATACCGCACATCACCGCACTGGCGGGGTTCGTGCCGTGGGCAGACTCGGGAATTAGGCAAATGGTGCGATCGCTCTCGCCCCGATGTTGATGATAGGCCCGAATCACCTGAAGTCCGGCATATTCCCCTTGAGACCCCGCGTTGGGCTGGAGGGAAATCCCTGCAAAACCCGTAATCTCGCCGAGCCAAGTTTCGAGCTGATTGAAGAGTTCCCGGTAGCCTTGGGTCTGAGATGCAGGTGCAAAAGGGTGAATTTGACCAAACTCGGGCCAGGTGACGGGGAACATCTCCGCTGAAGCGTTGAGCTTCATCGTGCAAGAGCCAAGGGGAATCATCGAGCTGGTCAGGGAGAGATCTTTGCTCTCCAAATGATGGAGATAGCGTAATAACTCCGTTTCCGAATGGTGGGCATTGAACACCGGGTCAGTAAGATAGTTGCTCTCCCGACGGACGATCTCGGGATAGTCAGTGTTGACTTCGTCGGCTAACTCGGTCAAGGTGAAGGATAAGGTGTCCTTGCCTGCAAAGAGCTTCAGTAATTTCTCCACATCTGCCAGCGTCGTGGTCTCATCCAACGCAATGCAGATATAGCCGGGTTCGACTAAACGCAAGTTCATACCCTGCTGCTCGGCCGCTTGTACCAGAACTGGCGCACTGCTCTCACCCACACCCATGCAAATCGTGTCGAAGAAGGGCATATCTTGGCGGGAATAGTTGAGGCGCTTGAGGCCAGCGGCAAGAATCGCAGTGCGGCTGTGGATTTGGGACGCGATCGCTTTTAATCCTTCAGGGCCGTGGTAAACCGCATACATGGACGCGATTACAGCCAAGAGCACCTGAGCCGTGCAGATATTACTGGTGGCCTTATCCCGGCGAATATGTTGCTCACGGGTTTGGAGTGCGAGGCGCAGAGCCGGGTTGCCTTGGGCATCCTTTGAGACGCCCACGATCCGACCCGGCACTTGGCGCTTGTATTTCTCTTTGGTGGCAAAGTAGGCGGCGTGGGGACAGGCAACCTATGCAAAACGCAGGTTGTAGAATAGAGTAGAGTAATTTTTATTGTTAGCTTCCCGTCGAAAA
>JAAHHN010000336.1 GCA_010672165.1 Spirulina sp. SIO3F2
GTTCTCCAGGGTTTTGTTGTGGTAACTCAATTCTAGAGGACTGGCTCCCTCTTCTGAATTCTCTGTATCCCTTTCTGCATCTGCCTTTCAATTTCTTCTCAAACAAGTTTTGTCAGTCAATCAGGTGTATTCCCTTCGCTTCCTGCCGTTTACCGAGCATCACCTCACAGATGGCTTGGTATAGCTCTACCCGTCTGAGCGGAATGCTCTGATTCTGTTGATGAGTTGTGGCAATCAGGGTTAGTAGCAGCGGATTTGAGGCTAAATCTTTCAGCACTTCTTGTTGATTCACCTGTCGGAGTAAATCTTCTACTTGTCGATGGGCAGCATCTTTTGTTGCGAGATCATCTTGCCCACCACGTCGGGAGCGCTCAACCTCCATGTACCAATTGCTCACAAACTGCTGAATTTGCTTAGAATTCAGGGGTTGCACTTCCAACACCTGTACTGCTTGCTTGAGTTGTGCCTCCTCATAGCCCAACCGTCGTGAGGTTAAAATAAACGGTGAATCAGGGTAGTTATAGATTTGCTGGTCTACCCATTGGCTTATTGCTTGGCGATGAGCCGTGTTAGCAACCTCATCCAATCCATCTAACAACACTAAGCACTTTCCATGACGCAACTGTTGTGCAAACCAACCTTTGGGCAGCTTTAACGGATCAACTCGTTGCAAACTTTGTACCCACTCCGTCAACAATTCCGCCAGAGTAATTTCTGGCTTAGTCAAAATCTCTTCATAGATATCCCGCAGATAGAGCAACACTGGCAAAAACTGTGGCGCTTGAGGATGCAAACGATGAGCTTTTCGGGCTGCATACATCAAGGCTAGATGGCGCATTAATGTGGTCTTACCTGACCCTGGTGCACCCAAGATTGCTAAACGTCGAAATTCTGGATATTTACGCATTAGTGACAGGTAATGCCCTACCTCATCTTCTGAGCCTCGCTCTAGGTTGTCCGCTGAACCTCGCTTGAGCAAGTTCGGCGATACGTTCACCAAACTCTTGGGGGAGAGATGCACTGATACAAAGATGTTTTCCAGTGAGAGCACCTTATCCAGGGTAATGCCCTTGGTTTCAAAGTCACGGCAGAGAATGTCCAGCCGTTTGTAATATTTGCCCTTAAAGTTGAACGTCACCGCCCACCAAAGCTGAATTAGCCATTCTTGTCCAATGCCTGCAAGGCGATAGATTAACTGGATCATCCACTGAGCAGACTGACCACCCAGCTTTTCTGCTTCTTGCTCTGCCTCTGCCATAAAGCCTGTGCTGTAGGCAGCCCATAACGACGATAAGCCTGTCAAAAACGCGGTGATCACGGCTTGGGTCATTTCCGAATTCACAAACAAATGAATCGTTAAACCCGCAGTTACACCAAACGGCGTCCACTGCACCAAAACTTGCTGAAACTTGGGAATCGACTTCGGCTTTGCCATTGACCAGAACCAACATCAATGCCCACAATTTAATCTCATCAATGCTGTGCTGTGCAAACCTGTCAAATCCAGCACCATAAGCCTAAACTGAGCTTGCCCCTTGAATCACACAGGCCAAGGATTCACGGTGTTTGGCACTCCTCACCCCGCCCCACCACTTTTTCGCCATCAGGCCCAAACCCAACACAGATCATCTTGTCTTGCTCGATCGCATTCTCAAGCGCATCGTATGGCGTTGTGTTGAACCAATACCACGCGAGGTTGACGCTGTAGCGAATACTGAGTGAGATCCACCTGTTCAACTTCATTCTCTGAGTTTTCTTGCCCTCGTATCATGGCTCTGCCATGACATACATCATTTGTGGCTCTGCTGCCTACATCACAGCAAACCTTGAAACGATTAGAGGCTCTGCCTCTAGGCTGCATTACCTGGCAGAGCCAGGTAACGAGCAGGGTAATTTTAGGCTAGAGATCCAACGTTTCACTCAGAGTTACATCCAAATCCTCATTCGGATCAACGGAGTAGAGATCAACCTTCTTGCCTCCCAAGATTAAACCGCCCAATGCACCGATCGCGCCCCCAGCCAAAATCTCTCCCAGCGACACGTTATTATCTCCCGTCAGAATGGAAATTACCGTGGCTGCGCCTGCACCGATCGCGGCCCCTTCTAAAATATCGCCCCCATCTGCGCCTTTCTTGACCTCCTCTGTGGTGGTCACGACCTCTGATGTGCCTTCGAGCAAGAGGCGATCCTCCGCTACCAAAATTTCTTCTGCGACAAACTGCGCTCCCTCATCTTCAATCACTTGTAGATAGCCCACAATTTCTGTGCCTTTGGCCAGCAGAATGCGGCCATCATTATCCCGGATATTCGCCGCCAAGACCAAAGTCAGGGGCATGGGTTCCTCTTCCTTGGGCGCCAGCAAAATCTTTTCCGTTTCTTCATCCGCCGCATCAGTCGGTAATGTTGTGCCAGCGGGGATGCTGCCACGCGAGATGCGAGGCAAACGCTGGGCTGCACTGGGGGCGGTAAACAACAGCGGGGCAACCCCGGTAAAACCGAAGGTTACGGATAAAAGGGCGGCGGTTGCAGACTGCTTGAAGTTAAACATGGCGGCGCAAGGAAATTCTTCTAAAGATCAAGAAAGAGTGAGTGAGGGGCGTCTGGCAGCGTTGCCCGTTAAAATCGACGCAAATCCCGGTCAGCCCCACTACAATGCAATTGTAGAGAACCAAGTTGCTTGACGCCCCTAACCGTAGGACAGTTCCATCAACGGCCAAACTCATAATGGCAAATCTGTAATGGCAAACCTTAAACTCAATACGCGTTTGTTGCTCTCCCATCTGTTGGTCATGATTGTGGGCCTGAGCACCTTTACCGTAATTGCCAAATTTTCTTCACCCCGCTTTTTTGTCTTGCGCTTAGAGCAACTAGAGAACCGGGGTTTGGTGACAGTGCGATCGGCTCGGACTTACCTGATTGATGGGTTTGAGAGTGCCTGGAATACCAGCAGTTTCTGGTCAATTGTGATTGGTGCCAGTACAGCAGGCTGTTTGAGCTATTGGGTCGCGCGACATATTACCCAGCCACTGCATCATATGGCCGGGATTACCCAAAAGCTGGCGGGCGGCCAACTTGAAGCCCGCATGCCCCAGAGCAATATCCCGGAGCTGAACGATTTGGGCAACAGCTTCAACCGCATGGCGCAGAGCCTGGAGGGGGTTGAACAGCGCCGTCGTGAGCTAATTAGTGATTTAACCCATGAGTTACGAACACCCTTGACGGTAATGCGAGGCTATTTAGAAGAACTGGCTGATGGCCGCTTAGACCCCTCGCCGGAACTCTACAGTCGCTTGATCCGAGAGTCCAAACGTCTAGAACGTTTGACCTCAGACTTGCAAGAACTCTCAAAGGCCGAAGCGGGTCATGTGCCGCTCAATATACAAACGGTAGATCTGCGGCCGTTGCTCACCTCTTTAGTGGAGCGCTTTCGGGATCAGATTGTGGAGCAAGAGCCAACCCTAGAGCTGCTTTGCCCTGCCGATTTGCCGTTAGCCTGGTGCGATCGCGATCGCACGGAGCAAATTTTGGTAAATCTGTTGGGTAATGCCTTGCACTACACCGAAAAGGGCAATATTACCCTCAAAGCCTGGCGCGGCCAACAAGAAATCTGGCTGGCGGTCAGCGATACTGGCGTTGGCATTGCCCCGGATGACTTGCCTTATGTGTTTGAACGGTTCTGGCGAGCCGATCGCTCCCGCTCTCGCCATTCTGGTGGCTCTGGCATTGGTTTGGCCATTAGCCGTCATCTCGTCGAGTTGCAAAATGGTCAAATTGAAGTAGAAAGTGTGTTCAACCAAGGCAGCACTTTTCGCTTTTGCTTACCAATGAGTCAATCCAGTGCCCGTGAGAGCCTCCGACGATTGGGGCGATCGATGGCAGCCGTTCCTTCAGTAAATTCACCTTAAGGGGGAATGAAGAATCTGAAAGCCTGATGGAGTGACGGGTGTCGGGTGTTAGTCGGATTTTCCCTACACTCTCACCCCAACCCCCAAACCCCTGCTTGGGAGAGAAGCAACGTGTGATTGGCTCATCCGTGGTTCTTCTCAGAAAATAATCTGGTTTCTAAGGGAGTTATTCTCCTGATCTAAGGCTTCAATGCTAGTCTAAAAAACAGTAGACTCATAAGTTCTGCTGTTAACCTTGAAAGGTCACATTCGCTTACTGTGATTGTTCTCACGCTTTTGCATCCCAGCCAATCTACTCCTGTACAAAGCTGGGTCTTTGATACAGACCCAGTTGTACGTTTGGGGCGAGGTAATCACAATGATGTGGTTCTCTATAGTGCTGTTGTCTCTCGTCGTCACGCTGAACTCCGTCAGGATGGCAAAGACTGGCATCTGATTAGCCTGGGAGCCAATGGGACTTACCTTGATGGTGAGTTAATTGAGAAAACCATGTCGCTCCAGAATGGCATGATTATTCGCTTGGGCGAATCGGGCCCCAAGATTCGAGTTCATTTGGGGGCGATTGACCCCAAGGCTCTGGGCAAAGTTGTCAAGCGCCGCACAATCTCCTCTCCCTCTAGCGAGAGTCAAAAGACACGCAAGAGTCCAACCATTCGTGATCCGAAGGGAGATAAATCAACGTTTTTGGAATAGGGTTAAGGAGTCGATTCAGGGCTAACATCTATGACCACCAAGCCGCCTTCCCGCATTACTCCTGAATCACCATTGCGCTTAAATAAGCTAACCCCCTTGCAACAAACCGTAATTTCTCAGAAGTGGCGGGGGGATGCCCAAATTATTCGCTTAACCACAACACCGGCTACACCACCTGCCCATTGGTCGATTCGTACACAACTGCAACGGCGCGATCGCGGCTGGCGTCTTGTTTTGTTTTGGATCATTACCACTATCTGTGTGTTGGGTAGCTTTGCGATTGGGGGCATGTGGCTGGTGCAGCGGCGTCCTGAGCCCTCTTGCCAGAGCATGCCCCCGATGTCTTCGACCAGTGAACGGCTCTATTGCCAAGAACTTGCGAGATCGGAAGAGCGTCGGGCGGAAGCCCGAGTGAAGATGG
>JAAHHN010000337.1 GCA_010672165.1 Spirulina sp. SIO3F2
TAGGCAGAGCTGAATCGCTCGAAAACCCGCAATCACATAGCGTCCATAACGCTGCTGCCAAGACATCCGCGACTTGAGTTCAATATTCTGTGCCTTAACCGTCTCCATGCCCGAGAGTACCTCCACTAAATGAGACTGGGTTGCTGCATTCCGCTCTGCCTTTGCTCGCAACCGTCGGCGAATCTCGGGGGAGAGCAGAATCGTGAGCAAAATAAAGAAGGGCACAACGGCTAGGGCAACTAACGCCAATTTGACACTGTAGAAAAAGAGAATCGCTACATAGACCACTGAGAACAAAGCATCCAGAACCACTGTTAAGGCTGTTCCGGTTAAAAACTGACGAATATTCTCTAACTCATTCACCCGACTGGTCAGCTCTCCCACCGGGCGACGTCCAAAAAAGCCCAAGGGTAAACGGAGTAGGTGATCAATAATCTGCGACCCTAAGCCATAGTCAATCCGGTTGGTCGTATCTACAAACAGATAGGTGCGTAAGACGGTCAGCAATGATTCAAACACGCCCACCACCAACAAAATCAAACCAAATGTGGGCAAGGAATCTGGAGCCTCTTGGACAATCACCTTGTCAATAATCTGCTGCGTCATTAACGGATTAACCAGGGCAAAAAGCTGGACAAAAAATGACGCTAAAAAGACTTCTAACAGCACCGTCCGATATTGCGAGACCGCAGGCATAAACCAAGACAAGCCAAACCGTTGCTTCGGTGTGGTCAGGGTACGCTGTAATAGTAGGACTGGCCCCTCATGGCCCCATAGGGATTGGACTTCGGTGGGTGTATAGCGTTGCACCCCAGCCGCAGGAATTCCTACTATCAATAGATTGGGGCGGGTTTCGTAGAGCACTGCAAAGGAATCCTCCCAGGTGAGCAATGCCGGGGTGGGAACCCGTGGCAACACCTCAGCAGGGCAATTAGTTAGTTGCACCTGTAAGCCCAAAAGATCACCAATCGCTGCACAAAACTCCAAGGACAAAGCTCCATCTTTGCGGAGGCGATCTTGCAGCACACGCCGCATCACATCGGGGCGATAGGGCAGATCCAGAAACTTCGCCAACATTTTGAAGCAAGCTAAGGTGCCCTGGAGAGGGCCAGTGCCGTGAGTGTAGGGGTATTTTTTGAGGTTAGGGGGTGGGGGTTCGGGTGTTGGGGTATAGGGTGTCGGAATTGGTGGGGATGTTGAAGATGGGGGTTTTGGATGTTGGGCGTTGGGTTGAGGAGCAGGCTGAGGAGTGAAAGGTAAGGGAGAATGAGTTGGCAAGTTAGCAGCAGCCGTCTCTGATGCTTGGGGACGGGAGGGGAGAAATTCGAGGGGAATGCCGAGGAGACGCCAATCTTGTTGCTGTGTTGAGTCTAGGGTTTGGGGGTCAACTGGTGTATAAAGCTGGTCAGGGAAGACCTTGCCGCCCGAGATAAACCAGGAGATACCTGTGGGGGAAATTGGGGGACTACTCAGAACAGATAAAGTTGGCTCAACCTCAGATGTGGCAGTGTCTGACCAGAAGTCAGGGGTGAGATTTGGGGTCGTATCTCTGCGTTCTGAATTGGCAGCGTGGGAGGGTTGCGTTGACGACCCGAGTTGCACCTGCTCAACAGCAGCTAACGCAAGGTCTCGCACAGGTGTGACGCCATCTGCCAGACGATTTAACTCCCTTAACAGCACTTGGGCGACCTCGCTTAGGGTGGGTTGACGACAAACGTGTGCAAACTCAGGATATTGTTCGATGAGTTCGAGAAACCGAGCCGCAGGCAGCGCTAAAGCGAGAATTTCTGTGGAGGCAATGGCCGCCTCACCGGGCACAGTGCGAATCAAACTATTCGCTCCCAGTATTGCTCCCGCTTCCAGGCGAGCGAGAGGAACGAGACGGTCGGTGCGCGGATCGTGTACTAACAGTCGTGCTTGCCCTGACTTGAGCAGCAGCACCTGCTGGGGCAAATGGTCATGCACCAGCAGTGTTGCCCCCATTGGGAACTGGATAGGCTGAAATTCTTCCCGCACGGAGACAGGAAGCGATTCTAGACGCATCATTGTCCCGTCAGCCATTGCTCAAATAGCTCATCGAGTAATTGCCGTCGCATGGGTTCATCGAGCCGTGCCGCTTTCACTTCCCCCACCTGCACAATCACGACGCCCTCTCCCAAAGCAAAGGGCGGTACGAGGGTTCCCGGTGGGTTGGATTTGAGACAGCGAGCCAGAGCTGGAGTAAGCTGACCTAGGGGAACGGGGCCGATACGTCCGCCGGTTTGGCGTTCGGCATCGGTCGCGTGCTCACGGGCGATCTCGGCAAAGGTTTGTTCGCCCAACTCCAGACGATAATAGAGTTCTTGAGCAATACCAGGCTCGGGCAAGCTCAAGATGGAGAAGCTGTAGAGATCTAAATCGGGTTTGCGTTTGAGGAAATAGGACTCTAGCTGTGACCCCCAGGTTTGGGTTTTAAATTTGTTGATACGGAGTTGGCGGGTGGCGAATGCGATTAACTCAACCGCTGAAAGTCCTTGCTGTTGATGCCATTGTTGACGTTGTTCAGGACTGTTAAGGTGACGCTGTTGGTAAAACTGCTCACAGGCAAACTGTGATTCTTTCTCACTGCAAGCAATTGACCCAATCGCTTGGTCAATTCGCAGTTCCCGTTCAAGTTGGGGCAGCAATTGATATTGCTTTAAACGTGCAACCAACTCTTCGGGCGCAAGCTGATAGTCGCCAATTTGTAATACCTGACTCATGTCATCCAAACTCGGAAGAACCTTCATTACCTCTGGCAGATTAGGATACTGAAAAATTTACAAAAAATCTCTCCGTGAAAATACGGAGATTACTTGAAAGCCATTCACAGAAAGGAAATTGATGCTCTGGTTAAGCTCAAGATTTAGTTGAGATGCTTAATTTCAATCAAAAACAATAATTTATACGTGAAAACACGGAAACAGATTGAGCGATTAGCCAGACAGCGCCTTGTCTAGACCCTGTTTCTGCTAAGACAATATTAAGGTTCGAGCCTGATTTTGAGCATAATCTGGGGCAAAAACGATTCAGTATACGGAACATATCGGCAATCAAAAAGCCCGTTACCATTTTGGAAACCTTTGCGGTTCTTTTGAAAAGTTTGTGCTAGAGTTTATCCGTGAATTGTTGCATTAGTCATCCGTCATTTAGCGCACATAACAAGTAGCGCTGAGTTAGTGACCCTAGCCAATAATTCTAGTTTGATTGCTTGGCAATTATGCCAAGCCATTTTGAGTTGCTTATGAAGCAGCTCTGTTGGCATACCGTATCGCGGTTGTTATCTTCTAACACCCTTGGATCATGGATCATCTTGAGACTCATCTGCTCGACCCCCAGTCCCTCCTGCTTCCCGATGAACAGTCGGCGTCACTGTTGCCGGAACAAGATAGCGGTGCGATCGGAACTTACCGTGACCCCTTGCTGGCAGCCAGCAGCATTGAACCATGGCTGAACGCATCAGAGCCATTGCCCACAGGGCTGAGCAACAGTCATGACCCCATATTCCAAGGCAGCAGCAGTGTGGATGCCGTTCTGAGTCCCGAAGAACTCACTACTGCCCTTAGCCAAGCCATCACAGTTGAGCCAGACCCAGACACTCCCCTCACTGCCAAAAGCCAAGAGGCTCGGGCTTGGTTAGAAAACCTCCTCGACCAAGATGCTATCGTTCCGCCCCATTATCCTGATACGCCCCTTAGTATCACCACTCCCAGTCCTGAACAGATTGAATCCGTCTTCCTCAACGAAGCAATTGATATTGCAGCTCATCAGCTCGCGCAATTCCAAAGCCAGCCCCAATTCACCACCCAACTCAAAACCGCCTTTGGCTCAGATATTTCCGATGCCGCAGCCACCCATCTGTTTGACCAATGGCTCGATGGCAGTGAGCGTCCCCGTGTAGAAATCCTTAACCGCGATGAAATCGGTGGACGGGGTGCCTATGCCGAGCAAACCAACATGATCTACCTGGCTCGGGAGGTTCTCCTCAACGCCCCCGCCGAAGACCTCGCCACCCTGTATCTCGAAGAACTCGGTCACGCCTTTGACGCCCAGCTCAACCCTGCTGATAGCCCTGGCGATGAAGGGGCAGTGTTTGCTGCTTTGGTGCAGGGCCAGGAGTTGAGTGCTGCACGATTAGCTCAGCTTCAGGGTGAAGTGGATGGAAGTATTCAAACCATCGGCGGTGAAACTCTAGCGGTTGAACACCAAAACGGTACCGGACTACGAGGGTACTACTACGATAACAGAGACTTCACCAACCTCATCTTTGACCGTCTCGATAGTCAAATCAACTTTGACTGGCATCTCGGCTCACCGGACGCTGCCATTGGTATCGACGATTTCAGTGTCCGCTGGCAAGGCAAAATCGAAGCCCCCGAAACCGGGAGCTACACCTTCTACACCCAGAGCGATGACGGCGTCCGCCTCTTTGTCAATGGTCAACTGATTATCGACGACTGGAATATCCACGGAACCGAGGAACGAGTCAGCACCACAATTGAATTGGTGGCAGGGCAGAAATATGATATTCGCCTCGACTACTTTGAAGCGGGTGTGGATGCCGATGTGGATCTCCTGTGGGACACTCCCAGCGGCAGCAAAGAAATTATCCCCACGGGTTATCTCTACGACGAACCCATTGCCCCTTTTCACCAGGAGGGCAATGGTACAGGTCTTAAAGCCACCTACTTTAACAACACAGATCTGAGTAATGCCGTTCTTACCCGTACCGATGCTCAGGTCAATTTTGATTGGGGATTGGGCTCACCAGAGAATACTGTGGTCAACGCGGATCAATTCAGCGTCCGCTGGGAAGGCTACATTGAACCCCAGTACGACGACATCTACACCTTCATCACCGAAAGTGATGATGGGGTGCGGGTCTGGGTGGATGGCCAGCTCCTCATTGATGATTGGAACATTCATGACACCACCGAACGCCAAGGCACGCTGAACTACACCCTGCAAGGGGGTCAGAAATACGACATCA
>JAAHHN010000338.1 GCA_010672165.1 Spirulina sp. SIO3F2
TCACAAATGAAATCAAAGCTCAACAAACTTGAACCCAGGACATATGCTGACTTGGTAGATGCTATCGAGCAATCTTTAGGTTCGGTCACTACAGAAGATATCCAAAACTGGTTTTCTCACTGTTGTTACTGCTCCTCATCTATTTGAAAAGGGCTGTATGGATCAAGAATGATTTCAATGCTTTGAACGTCAAGCGAGAGTACGCAACATTAAATCAACCCATCTATTTGGGGTCTTATGGAACCATCACACGAGCAAAAAAAAGTCACAACGCGAACAAGTCTCCTTGGGCTATGCTGCCTGATTTTTTTAAGCCTATTGGGGAATTACTTTCGCTGGTCGTTCTTCTTCCATATTGATTTTTTGTTTGGCACGATCGCGGTTTGGCTGGTGCTTTGTTTATATGGCTTGCGTTGGGGAGCGATCGCGGCAATCTTAGCGGCAAGCTTAACTTATGTTTTTTGGAAGCACCCTTATGCGATCGTTATTTTTACAGGTGAGTTTTTCTTCGTTGGGCTTCTTTATCAGCGCTACAAGCAGAATCTAGCCCTGCTCAATGGTCTGTATTGGGTATTTCTTGGTATTCCACTGGTCATTTTATTTTACGGTCAGGTTTTAAATGTTGACCCAACCCAAGTCCAAATCATTATGCTCAAGCAAGCAGTGAATGGTATTTTTAATGCCTTAACTGCTAGTTTGATTTTGACCTATACTCCCATTCATCGCCTATTGAGGCGTCCTCCCAGTCTCAGTACTCTGTCCCTACAGCAAACCTTATTCAACATTCTGGTTGCATTTGTCTTTTTTCCGACGCTGGTCTTTATGGCGATCGATAGCCACCAAGTTGTTGATAACATCAAAGCTGAACAAGATCTACAACTCCAAACCACGTCGTCTCACCTCAGCTCTATCGTTCAAAACTGGTATGAGCAGCATGCTCAGGCTACAAAGTTATTAACGAGCTCAGCATCATCTTTCCCCAATGACCAGGAATTGCTTTTGCAAAAAATACATGATATTCAAGAGCTGCTCTTGGATTTCAAATATTTAGCTGTTATTAACAAAAATAATGACATCTTAGCTGAATCAAGATTCGGCAATAAAGATAGAGAATCTCAAGAAAAATCAAGCTATCATTTATCTGCTTCTACTAACAAAGCTCCGTCCGAATTAGTATTCCAAACAACCGATAGTCAAACTCTATTAATAACCCAACCTTTTGTTCAGAGCAAGAGTATCTTAGGTGCAGTTGTTGCAGAAATTGATCTTGAGCGTCTGACATCTCTGCTCAACCAAACCTTAAGTCAGTCACAAATTACAGCCACGTTAGTCGATGCCCAGAATACCGTTATCAGCAGCACTGATCCAGACCGATATCAAGGTGACCTATTCGACAGAAAACAGACAGGGGAAATTATCCCCATTAAGGGAGAAACCTATCAGTGGTTACCCACCAGTGGCAGTCCATTATTTATGGTGCGCTGGACTCACTCATTTTTCATTCGAGAAACTGCCCTAGCGGATTTGGGCAATTGGTCACTGGTCGTCGAATCTCCCGCCCAAACCCATGTTCAAGCCGTTGAACGGGTTCATATTCAAAACCTTTTGATCCTCCTCATTATCTCGGGGCTGGCGCTAACATTGGCCAGTTTAATCAGTCGTCAGCTCGTTAGACCTCTCACGCAACTGGCCCAAGTGACCACTAATTTGCCCGCTCAACTCCTCTCATTGTCTCAACAAGAAACTTTGGCTGCTTCAAGATCTGAGCGTCTTGATCAAGATGTACTCAGAAATCAAGGTGTTGCTTGGCCACAGAGTGCTGTTTTAGAGTTGGCATCGCTCACACGCAACTTCAAACAAATGGCTCAGACCTTAACTCAGAAATTCCAAGAAATTCAGCAGGCTAAGGAGAGTGCAGAGGTTGCTAATCAAGCTAAGAGCGAGTTTTTAGCCAATATGAGTCATGAGTTACGAACGCCACTTAACGCGATTCTTGGTTTTACTCAGCTTATGCGCCGCCCCTTAGATTCTGAGCAAGACCGACAAGACCATCTAGACATTGTTCAAAATAGTTCCGAGCATCTTCTCGAACTGATTAATGAGGTTTTAGATTTATCAAAAGTAGAAGCCGGTAAAACAACCTTACAATCCAATGGCTTTGATTTACATGCACTCTTACGTCAGATCTATGCCCTATTTGAGTCCCAGTGCAACCATCAAGGTTTATTGTTGCACGTAAACCAACAAAATGCTCTTCCTCAATATATTCAAGGTGATCAAAAGAAATTACGTCAGATTTTAATTAATTTGCTTGGCAATGCAGTGAAATTCACTGAACGGGGTAGTGTTACGGTTCGGGCTGAGACGATCTCTCCCCTTACCGCTTCAACCACATCTGAAACCCATCCTCTCAGATTACGTATTGAGGTCATTGATACCGGTAAAGGGATTGCCCCAGACGATTTAGAAACAATTTTTGAATCCTTTACTCAGGTTCAAAGCGGGCAAGGGGGCACGGGTTTGGGACTAACCATTAGTCGCCAGTTTGCCCGGTTGATGGGGGGCAATTTGACTGTACAGAGTGAGTTGAACCAGGGCACCACTTTTGCTTTAGAAATTCCCATTCAGATTGCCGATTCTGCCCAGATGCAAGCATCCACTCCCAGTCGTCGTGTTATCGGTCTTGCCGAAGGACAACCAACCTATCGGATTTTGGTGGCGGACGATCGCTGGACAAACCGCCTCCTCTTAGTCAAACTACTGTCTCCTCTGGGCTTTGAAATGCGTGAGGCGGCCAATGGCCAAGAAGCGGTGGATATTTGGCAAACCTGGCAGCCCCATCTGATTTGGATGGATATGCGAATGCCGGTGATGGATGGCTACCAAGCCACGCAGCAGATTAAGTCCCACCTCAAAGGGCAGGCAACAGTAATTATTGCCCTCACCGCCAGTGTGCTGGAGCGAGAGCGGAGTATTGTGCTTTCGGCCGGGTGTGATGGTTTTGTCCGTAAGCCTGTTAAGGAAAATTTAATATTTGAGACGCTAGCTGAGCACTTGGGTATAATCTTCGTATACGAGGATACATCTACTCCAACGCTTGCAGCCCCTTCCACTCTAACTCCTGAGGATCTAGCACCGATACCCCAGGACTGGCTGCAGCAGCTCAAAAAAGCCGCTGTTATTGCTAGACCTGCTCCAATCCTAGAACTCATTGAGCAACTTCCCCCAGAGCATGCTGCTCTAGCAACACCATTGAGGCGGATGGTTGAGAATTACCAGTTTTTAGACATCATCCATTGCGTTGATGTGACAATTCATGATGAACCTTGATTTTTTCTATGGCAGAACGCCAGAAATTTTAGTTGCAGATGACACGCTAGATTCTCTCAAGCTACTGTCTGAGTCTCTTCGCAGTCATGGTTACGGGGTTCGTAGTGTCACAAATGGAACTTTGGCTTTGGCTTCAGCACGGGAAGCACAACCTGATTTAATTCTGTTGGATATCAGAATGCCAGATATCTCCGGGTATGAGGTTTGTCGGCAGCTTCAGCACGATCCTCAAACTCAGGATATTCCGATCATTTTCATCAGTGCATTGCATGAATCCTTTGATAAGGTTGAAGCCTTTGCCGTGGGGGGGGTGGATTACATCACCAAACCGTTTCATATTGAAGAAGTTTTGGTGCGGATTCAAAGCCAACTGGTCTGGCGCTTTACGCTCAACCAAAGCCAGATACATAATGCTCAGTTGGAACAACGGGTTCAAGAACGGACGGATCAACTGACCGCATCTAACCGGGCATTACGCCAGGAAATTCAAGAACGCAAGCAGATTGAGACTGATTTACGAGACAGTGAAGCCAAGTTTCGTCAGATTTCAGAGCACATCCACGAAGTTTTTTGGCTAATTCAGTATGATGCGCAAACAGAAAAATTTGGTCAGATCGAATATGTCAGCCCTGCGTTTGAATCAATTTGGGGACGCCCTTGCCAAGCGTTGTACGAAAATCCCTGGGAATGGCTAGCGGGTATTCATCCGGACGATCGCCCTCGCGTTGAAAACGCGTTTATCCAAGATGCGGCTCAGGGGTCTTTTGACCAAGAATATCGCATCGTTCATACGGACGGGACAGTCCGGTGGATTCATGATCGCGGTTTTCCCATCCAAGACCAAAATAACCGTGTCTATCGAGTGGCAGGCATTGCTGAGGATATTACCGATCGCAAGGGTGCAGAGCAAACCGCTCGTTTCCTCGCCTCGATTGTGGCATCTTCTGATGAAGCCATTATCACCAAAACCTTGGATGGCATCATTACCAGTTG
The DNA here is from genome assembly GCA_010672165.1 of Spirulina sp. SIO3F2. Taxonomy (GTDB): domain Bacteria; phylum Cyanobacteriota; class Cyanobacteriia; order Cyanobacteriales; family Spirulinaceae; genus SIO3F2. Next base: position 4,324 of record JAAHHN010000338.1, read on the forward strand.
GAATGCCGCAGCCGTTAAGCTATTTGGCTATACAGAAGCCGAAGCTGTTGGCCAATCGATCACAATGTTGATCCCCCCTGAGCGCCAGGCAGAGGAACCTCGGATTATTGAACACCTTAAAAGCGGAGAAAAGATCGATCACTTTGAAACGGTTCGCCTACACAAGAATCAAACCCGAGTTGAGGTTTCGGTCACAATTTCTCCCTTGAAAGATGGGACGGGAAAAGTGATTGGGGCTTCAAAAATTGCTCACAATATTACCCAACAGCGACAGGCGGAACGAGAACGCGATCGCTTTTTTAATCTTTCCCTTGATCTCCTCTTCATCACTAATTCCGGAGGAGAATTGAAGCGGCTGAATCCGGCTTGGAGCAAATTGCTGGGTTATTCTCCTCAAGCGCTGTTGGGCCAGTCTTTCTGGCATCTGATTCATCCGGCTGATCTAGAACTTGTCTTACAGGCTCAGCAGCAACTCGAACAGGGAGAAGAGATTGATACGCTAGAAATTCGGTGTCGTTGTCAGGATGGTTCTTACTTGTGGATTGCCTGGAATGTGGTTCCTTTCCCCAGGAAAACCTACTCTATGGTGCTGGTCGTAATATTTCCCAGCGCAAAGCATCA
>JAAHHN010000339.1 GCA_010672165.1 Spirulina sp. SIO3F2
GTGCTCTGAATATTACCCACAAATCCCACAGACCCAGCCAACGCCACCTGCTCTGTTGCCTCGGGTAGCGGTGCAATAAACTGTTGCAGCTCCTGCACTCCTTGCTGGAGGGGCAGTTGCCGAGCATCCACATCCAGATTCATTTGGGCGATCATATCCGGGCCGATCGCTCCGCGCAAAATCTGCGCCAGATGCACATCAATAAAGCCTTGCACCGCAAGTTGATCGCGGGCTTGGAGGCGATCGAGCGTCAAACGTTCATTGCCCCAGCGAAAGGCAATAGCCAGCGGATTGGTGACCACAGAAACGCCCTGATTAAGGCTCACTTGACCCGATGCCGTTAGCGCCGTCACATTTTGCAACGGCACAGCCACTTGCACATCCCCAGCCAACTGACCCCGGAGCAAGGGATGGAAGGGACGCAACGCTAGATTTTGGGGTTGGGCACGGGCGACGAGACGACCTTGTTTAAGTTCTAGCGCGGGCAACGCTACACGACCCGTTGCCAGTTGCACATTTCCCCGTCCTTGGGCAGTTAGACTGTTGAGCGTTAACTGTTTGGGTACAACACCGCTAAAGGCAAATTGCCCAGCAACTGGTTGGGCCAGGGTATCTGGGAGTTGGGGCAGTAGGCGGGTGGGGTCAATGGTTTGTCCGGTGGCAGTCGCTCGCCATTGCCCCCCTTGCAAAGTTGCTTGGGCTGTGGCCTGACCGCCGCTGAGGTTAGCGATCGCGGCATTGATCTGCAAAGTCGTCTGGCCCAGCAGCGCGGCAATGTTCCCTTTTAGCAGGGGGGCGAGGTTGGTTTGAACAGCGATCGCAGCACTGGCGACCCCCAATTCAGTGGCGTTAATCGGCAGTTTGGCGGGGATCAGACGAGTTGCTTGTGCGAGTTGTAAATTCTGTGCCCTCGCTTGGGCGGTGAGTTGATTGTCTTTGAGCCGGATGCCTTGGACAGTGGCTGCCCCCCCTGCTAAACCCAATGTCATCGCCCCCTGCCCCACCAGATCCGGCAGTTGTGCTCCGCGTAGCTGACCCGCGATCGCCAAACGGCCGTTAAGCGTTCCAATGGGGATATCTGCAAACTGAGCTGGAAGGAATTGGGACGCGATCGCCTTCACTCCGGCATTTTGGGCTTCAACCTGAGCGGAGAATTGGTTTTGTCGCAGGGCTAAACGGGGCACAGTGACCTGACCTTGGGCCAGAGTAGCGCTGGCTTGACCGTTGACGGTGATGGTATCGAGACTAAAGCGATCGAGTCGCCCTGCAATCCGGAGACGGGCATTAGCGCGATCGGCGGGCAGGGGAGCCGGTATTTTTAAATTCTGAGCGATCATAGTGCCCGCCCATTGCTTATCTGTGAGTTCAATATTGCCGATATCCACCGTGCCCCCCAAGACCTGGGTACTTACCGTTGCTTTAAGATTCTGCCAATCATTAAGGGGCACAACAGCTCGGGCTTGGCCTGCAATCTGGCCCGCTTGTAGAGGCAAGAGGATACCATAGGTGGCTAAGAGGGCATTGGCCGGTAAATCTGCAAACGCCGCGTTTAAAATCCCCACAGGTTTTTCACCCTTAAGGGACGCAATCCCTTTAGCCACAATAGTGCCGCCAGCTCGGGGCTGGATTTGTACCCGCTCCACCTGTAAGCGTTGTGCAAAAACATCAGCCTTAAAGTCAACCAATAGACCTGCCACGGGTAGGCGATCGACCCGCAGTTCGCAGACTCGATTTTGGGGCTGGCTGCGTTGACGGGGTGGTTCGGAATTTTCTGGGCAAGCATTGGTTACCCGACCTACGACCACTGGCTGATCCAATGGCCCTGCGAGGGCCGCTTGGAGGGCGATCGCCCCTGCCACCGGCACAGGCAACAGTTTCTCAAATTCAAACGTCTTGAGTAGCGCGTTAACCGCAGTGGGTTTGAGATTGACTCGGACTTGGTTGGCTTGCACATCTGTCGCCGAGAGACTACCGCCGATATTGATCGGGATATCCTCCCCTAACCGAGTCCGCCAGCCATCCAGGTGGGCCACATTCCCCTGCAAGCGCACATTGCCATAGTCCACCGTCACAGCAGGTTCCACCAGTGGTGTGGCCACGACCACAGACTGTAAGCGTGCAACCCCATCAAACTCCGGCACAGTTTCGAGCTTGATGGGGTTACCATTCAGTGTAATAACCGTGTTCGCACTGGCCTTGCCTTGACGCACCTCCACCGGGAGCGGCGGCAAAATCCGGGCGACCTCCGCCAAGTTAATATTCCGGAGTTGGGTGGCGAGCTTCCCTTTCAGGCTATTTAAGCCCCCTTGCATGGAAAGATCGCCGTCAATTTCAAAGTTGCCCCCAGCCAGGAATTCCCCCTGGAGCTGCTCAATCTCCATATCATCCGGCCCACCGTTGATCAACAACGCACCCCGATCAACCTGGAGTTGAATCGGGGCCTTGGGCTGAAGCTCTGCATCTCGTTTAACAACGTCCAAATCGGCTTGCTGAATCCGGATCGCAGTCACCCGGATTTTAATGGGGAGATTACCCTCTTCAAATTCAGGAATTTTCAGCCAGTTGCCGTTTTCATCTTCTTCCACATAGGCGGTGGAATCTTTGAGGGTGATATCCAGTTCCAAACGACGCTGGAGGGCGATTTTAAGGGGGGTAAATCGGACTTCAACAGCCTGGGCAATACCATAATCTGCATCATCCGGTTGAGTTGGCAGGCTTGTCGGGCCGAAATGAATCCGGTTGAGCGAAACATGGGTTACACGACCCATTTCCACCGGGCGCTCTAGCGTATTACTGACCTGGCGCTCAATAAAGGGTTGGGCAACCTGTTGCAACAACACCCAAAAACCAATCCAACCTGCTCCCGCTCCGGCTAGCCCAAACAGCAACCACCCCAGCCGACGACGGCGGCGGGGTGGCTGGGGCGTATCTGGAGTGTTGGGGGGCGGGGAAGCAGTCATAAGGTCAAAGGCAGAAGATGGAAGACAGAAGGCAGCATAAAGCCTTACTGGTTAGGAGTGGTTGATGTTTTAAATAGTCGCCTTAACCCTTTTGTTTATTTTTTGACTAGTAAGAAAGTGGTTAGTTGGGAGTATATCGCGGGATGCTCTCTCGCTGTGATGTTAATGTTGTGATGCCATAGGGCAGTGGGAAGTTTCCAGGAGGGGATAATAATGGTACAAATGGCGGATGCTGCGACAGATGTACTTCAGTTTTGGTTTGGGGCGTCTACGGATGCAAATTATGGCCAGGAACGTCCGGAGTGGTTTCGGAAAGATCCGGCATTTGACGCTCGGTTGCGCGATCGCTTTCTACCGCTTTATCAGCAAGCAATGCAAGGTCAGCTTACGGCTTGGCAAACAGAGCCCCTCTCTTGCTTGGCATTGGTGATTGTGTTGGATCAGTTTTCTCGCAACCTATTTCGGGGGACACCCCAGGCCTTTGCTGCGGATGCTCAGGCTCTGGCGATCGCGCAGTCAGCCATCGACCAAGGCTTTGACCAAGACCTACTCCCGGTGCAGCGTTGGTTCTACTATCTGCCTTTTGAGCATAGTGAGGATTTGACCCAGCAAACGCGATCGCTACAACTCCATGAGCAATTACGCCATGATCCAGCCTCTACCAGCACCATCGAATATGCCGATAAGCATTACGAAATCATCAAGCGCTTTGGCCGCTTCCCCCACCGCAATGCAATCCTGGGTCGCCCCAGTACAACCGCTGAGATTGAATTCCTCAAGCAGCCAGGGTCGTCGTTTTAGGGGATGCTAGATTTCGACTCCGGAGGCGGGAAAGGTGTCGGTGCGGGCTTGTTTTGGTTCGTTGTGGCGGGAGCTGGAAGTTGATCGTTCTAATCAAGCTAATTAATGATGTTTTGTTCGGTTGGGTTGACGACAGGAAACCCAACGCCACGATCGCTCTCTGTTATCAGTCTGGGCTAAGATTTTAGACAGCGCCATTGAGCACTCCCCATTTGTTACCATGACCCTGGCCCGCCAACGCTACGCCCTCGCTGACTATTTTAGTTATGACGCTGACAACAATACGAAGTATGAGTTGGTGGCAGGGGAGATTGTCCCCATGAGTTTGGGTAGCGGCCGCCACGGTGAAATTATGCACCAGCTAGGGCGCTACTTTGAGCAGCAAATTGTCGCGCTCGGTCAGGCTTGGGTCGCTCGGCAGGGCATGATTGGGGTTCAGTCTCCCCAGCGGGGTCAGTGGGAGACGGTGCGTATCCCGGATGTGGTGGTGTTACCCCAGAACCAATGGCGGGAGATTCGCGATCGCGAGGCGGTGGTGTTGCTCAGTGAGCCTGCGCCGATCGTGGTGGCGGAGGTGGTAAGCCCTTCGACCCGCAGCACAGATTACCGAGCCAAACGAACGGAATATGCGTTGTTGGGGATTGGGGAATATTGGGTGGTGGATGCTCTGGCGGAGCAGGTGATGATCTGCACGCTGGTGGAGGGGTTTTATGACACGGTGGAACTAAAGGGGGAGCAGTTGGCGCGATCGGCGTTATTTCCTCAGGGGAATTTATCTGTTGAACAGCTTTTAAATCCCTGAATTTCTAGTTTGTAGGTTGAGTTGACGCCAGGAAACCCAATGCCACGATGTTAATCGATGTAGAATTGCGATTGTGTAGGGTGTGTTAGGCGGGCAGAATTTTTGGAGATCAGTAGTGAATGTGTCATTCCCGCTGTAACGCACCATCGACAATGTGGGGATGAGTAAGGTTTTTGGATGGGAGGTGGTTCTTGGGTTTGGCGCTCTGTGCAGGAGCAAAAATTGTCCCTTTTTTGATAGGCTATTCCCTTGCTAACGCACCCTAAAAAAAG
>JAAHHN010000034.1 GCA_010672165.1 Spirulina sp. SIO3F2
TCACAAATGAAATCAAAGCTCAACAAACTTGAACCCAGGACATATGCTGACTTGGTAGATGCTATCGAGCAATCTTTAGGTTCGGTCACTACAGAAGATATCCAAAACTGGTTTTCTCACTGTTGTTACTGCTCCTCATCTATTTGAAAAGGGCTGTATGATATTTCCTATGGCAATCTGGACAAAAGGTGATCATATTTTGTAGATGGGGCGCTCCTCCCTCGCTGTAAGGAATGAGATGATGACCATGTGCTTTACGGGTAACAACACCACAGACCATACATTGATAAGCTTCCACGTTTTTAACTTCTTTCTGAGCCTTCCGATGAGGATAGGGACGATTCTTACCCATTTGTTTGACGTACTCTAACGCTCTTCGCCTTCGATTGGTAATGGTACTTGGCTCGGTAGTGACTTCATATCACCTTCAACGATCGTACCTCTTGAATCAGGAGCGATCGTATTCTTCGCTTTCTTGATTTCGGAGGACAAACGCATTTGCTCATCTTGGGTTAAACAATCAACACGGACATTAATTACGCGATCGCGTTTCTCGTCATTTGACATGGCTATCAGATATTTTAATGACTTAAAACTGTGAAACTGTTACCTTACCTTGGGTGGTTTCAACTTCTGAGACAATCTCATTTCCCCCATTAGGTTGCTTATGAGCAATGACTAAGTCGGGTGTTTGCTTTAGCCGAGGCATCCCATACTCATCCAATTCAATGGAGAACAATTGTAATTGCCCATTCGGATTTTTCACCACAAGTTGATACCCCTTATCCGTGGGCCAAACGTTAATTGCTTCTTGCCCTTCTTCTAAGATCCGAACTTGTATAGGGGATTTGAGCTGATTGGGCATGGCTCAGGTGCTGTTACAGCACAATACTGGTACAGATAACACTATAACTCAGAAGGCTAAGACCCCGTGCTATCCTTACCTCTTTTGAGCATGGGATTTTTTAATTGGACATCGCCTAAAACTCTACATACTTCGTATACCACTAGGCCCAGCAACCTTGAGTTTTGCCTGCTACCTTAAAAAAGGGGAAGTCGCTTAAATCTTTCCTCCTATCCCCCTCCTGTCCTCATGCCCCCGTTCCGTTCCCTACTGATCAGCCTGAGCTTCCTCACCCTTCCACTTCCTGCCCTTGCTCAAACCCTACCTGCCCCCGCCTGTAACGCCCCAGCCCTCGCCCGCCTGACCCCCCACACCAGCACCGCAGGCCAGACGATCGCGGCGATCGCCGCCCAATACCAACTCTTGCCCGAGACGATCGCGCATTTTAACCCCCGCTTTTCAAGAACAAGCGCCTTGCCCGTCGGCAGCACTGTATTGATTCCTCCCTACAACGGCATTCAAATCACCACCCCCAACGGTGCCACCTGGAAAGATCTGGCTAACTCTTATGGGGTAAGAGCAGACGTACTTTTTGAAGTTAACGGTTGTCAAAAAGCTCCGGGGGCAGTGGCATTTATCCCCCACAGCCAGGCGGGTCGTCCGCCTGGCTCTATCAACTCAGGCGATCTCTACGAAGGTCTGAGCCGGAGCCCGTTGACCATCCCATTGCAACAGGGCTTGGGTTATGGCTGGTACCAACGGGGTGAGCAAGGCCAAACGTTTCATAATGGTTTGGATCTCCTTGCACCTGTTGGCACGTCAGTACAGGCGGCTGCACCGGGAATCGTGGCCTTTACTGGCCTAGAAGGAGACTATGGCTATTTAGTGGTGATTAACCATGCTGCTGGCCGCCAAACCCGCTATGCCCATTTAGGCGCGATCGCGGTCAATATGGGCGATTCGGTTGAGGCTGGGCAACGCTTGGGCACGGTGGGAACCAGTGGTCGTCCAGATTTAGCCACACCTCATCTACACTTTGAAGTGCGTCAACAAGCACCTGTGGGCTGGGTGGCCCAAGACCCCACGCTGCATTTACCCCCAGACGTGGAAATTCTTGCTGCTCCTGGCGGGTGAATACGCTAGAGTGAATACGGCCATCACTGAATTATCCCCATTGCTATGCTTGATGTCCGTCAATATTTCCAGGCGACAAACCCCAGCTTGACGCTCTCAATTGATAACGAAGAGCACCGCAAATATTACATCGACTTTTCCTCCGTACGGGGTGGACAAATTATTGAGGAGATGTGTAGCAATATCACCTTCTTCTCTCCCGATGAACCCACCTGTCAACTCTTCTCGGGCCATATCGGTTGTGGCAAATCCACAGAACTGAGCCGAATGCGGGCGGAACTGGAAAAAGAAGGTTTCCATGTGGTGTATTTTGAATCGTCCGATGACCTGGAAATGGGCGATGTGGATATTGGTGATATTTTGTTGGCGATCGCGCGGCGGGTGAGCGAGAGCCTAGATGCCTTGGGTGCGCCCCCCAAACTCGAAGAATCCAAAGGATTTCGGAGCTTGCTCAAGGGGGCTGCGGAACTGTTGCAAACTGAAATTGAATTAAGTGGTGAAGCCAGCATTCCGGGCATTGGCACATTCAAGGGCAGCACGGAAGGCGATTTCTCAGCAGAAGTGGGTGTTGGGGGTCTCGGCACGGTTAACGCCAGTAATGAGGGCCTCTCTTTCGTGGCGTTGGGGATTGGCAAAATTTCCGCCAAGGTCAAGGAAAGCCCTGAACTGCGCAGCAAACTCCGGGAATACCTTGGCCCCCGCACTGCGTCGCTGCTGGACGTGATTAACAATGAATTGCTTGAACCCGCCAAGGCGCAGCTTAAGGCCCACGGCAAAGCGGGTTTAGCCGTGATTGTGGATAACCTCGATCGCGTCGAGACAATCCCCAAGCCCTGGGGACGACCCCAACCGGAATATTTATTTGTCGATCGTGGTGAGCAATTGAGTCAGCTTAATTGCCATGTGATCTATACCATTCCCCTGTCGCTGCTCTTCTCCAATGACCTCAACCGTTTGACCAGCCGCTTTGGCACTGATCCCACCGTATTGCCAATGGTTCCGGTGCAACATCGGGATGGTCGCCCCTGTGAGGAAGGCTTAGTTCTGCTGCGTCAGATGATTTTGGCGCGGGCGTTTCCCAACCTCAGTCCAGAAGAGCGCCTTGCCCAGCTCACTGAGGTGTTTGAGAACCAAGAGACCCTGGATCATCTCTGTCAAATCAGCGGTGGTCATGTGCGGGAGTTATTGCGTCTGCTCAACGACTGGATTAAGAAACAGCGGAAGTTCCCCTTGACGCGTGAGGTGCTGGATAAGGTGGTGCGCCTACGCTGCAACCAAATGGTGAACGCGATCGATGATGAGGAATGGGCATTGTTGCGGCAGGTGGAAGCGACCCAGCGGGTCAGTGGTGGGGAGGCCTATCAGGTGTTGGTGCGCAGTCTGTTTGTGTTTGAATACCATGTTGAAGATGAGTCTTGGTTTGCGGTGAATCCGATTTTGCGATCGTCGCCGCAGCTTCAGGAAGGGTAGAGTTGCCCTCAACTAACTCTTTCCCACGGGGCTACCGCTTATAACATGAATTGCTCTCAAGTTCTAACACTATCGTTTTATCCCCCCTAGCCCCCCTTTGAAAGCTAACCTTGTAGGGGTTTTGCAGAACCCCCTCACAGCAAGGATCTTGCGAACGCACTTTTGAGGACTTAACCGCCGAACCCCAGCAAAATCAAGGGAGCGATTTGAAACCCCTACAGGATTAGCTTTGAAAGGGGGGAAGTTCATTGAAGTCCCCCTTGCCAAGGGGGATGTAGGGGGATTCAGGAGGCTGAATCACAAGCTAGCTCAGGATTTTCAGGTTGTGTATAAGCAGTAGCCCACAGGGAGAGAGTTTTTCGCCTTTTTAAGCTCATTGAAAATCTCTCATTATGACTGTTGCATCTTTCAATTTGGATAACCTTACCGTTACGGTGCTGGATTCTGCTGAGCAGCTTGCAGATTATGCAGCCCAAACCGTGGCTCAAACGGTGCGGGAGGTGGTGCAAGAGCAGGGGACGGCTCGGGTGGTTTGGGCAACGGGGAATTCTCAGATCGCATTTCTTGAGCGCCTTCCTAGAAAGCCTGATGTACCTTGGTCGCAGGTTACAGGGTTTCATTTGGATGAATATCTGGGCATTGACCCAGCGCATCCGGCCAGTTTCCGGCGCTATTTGCAGCAAAAACTTTGCGATCGCCTCCCTTTAGCGGCCTTTCATGCCCTCCAGGGCGATGCTCTTGAACCGCTCCGAGAATGCGATCGCTACAGCCAGCTTCTCAACGCCCAGCCGATCGATCTCTGCATTTTGGGAATTGGGAACAATGGGCACTTAGCGTTTAATGACCCCAGCGTTGCAGACTTTGATGATCCCTACACCGTTAAGCTGGCGAAGCTGGAAGCCACCAACCGTCAACAGCAACTGAGTCAGGGTCATTTCCCCCGTCTTGAAGATGTGCCAGCCTATGCGTTTACCCTGACGCTGTCTCGGATTGTGGCTTGCCGTCGTTTATTGTGTTTGGTTCCAGGAGCACATAAGGCAGCGATCGTTGAGCGTCTGCTTACGGGTGAAATTTCTCCCCAATGTCCTGCCACATTGTTGCGTCAGCATCCCCAGGCGACGCTGTTGCTCGATCGCGCTGCGGCGGGGCAGGTTAAGCTTGATTAGGTTTGAAACTTAAGTTTTTTGTAAACGGGCTTCAAGTTTTACATGTCTCTGGAAAAGAGTAGAGGTTATGCTGGGGGCAGTACAGCAAGCTGAATAGGGAGGATACGTGTATGGCGACTAAGTTGATTGAGCTTGAGGATGGCACATTGGTCGAAGTTGAAGTGCCGGATGATGAGGCCAGGCAGATCTCTAGCCGTGCAGCGGATGCAGTCAATACAACCTTTGACAAAATTAAGCCGATTTTGAAGAAAGCGGTACGTCCAATTACGGAAGTTTGGGGTGAGTTGAGTCAAGAGGCAGAGTTGGAAGCGGCAGAAGTTGAGATTAATTTCAGTTTTGAGGGGGAAGGGAATATTTATATCACTAAAGCTAAGACCGGGGCGAATTTATCGGTGAAGCTGATTATCAAGCCGAAGAAATAATACTTTAGTAAACAATATAGTTAAGTCAACTTGTCAAAGATTCTTGTGTTATGGATTTTCTTACAACGACTGTCTTGGTTTCTAGTAGCACTGATCCAAAAACTTTTGGAACTGGTTTTGTTGTCTACCAGGATCAGGAGAGATCCTATGTGGTAACTTGTGCTCACGTTGTTGAAAGCATCAAGAAATCTGGAGATCTGAGCCAGCTACAAGTGGGCAGTATGATCGCAGAAGTGATTGCTCTGGGTAAACCTGATGAGATTGATTTAGCCGTGTTGACAGTTCCTCTGATTTTGGAGAGAAAAGCACTGCCATTGCAGGTCAAAAGTGAAGCTGGAGAAACAGTTAAGGTGACGGGTCAATCGCTCAAAGGAGCTGCTCGCATTGGTAAAGTATTAGATGGAGTATTAGAGGAAGAAGTTACATTTCCCTCTCCCGGATGGTTATCTGTTCGCGGCTGGCAGTTATCGTTTCAGGAAAAAGATAAGGTAGAGAAGGGTTATAGTGGTGGGCCAGTGTTTGTGGGTGAAAGAGTGGTTGCCGTAGCTGCCATTGAAGAGAAACAAGGTGTTGGAGCATTTGCGGTTTCGATTAATGCATTGGCTCTCATTTGGCCGGAGATGCCGCCTGAATTGTTGCGTTCAATATCATCTGCGCGTTCCGCTCCAACTTTAACAGTTCAGGAAAAGATAAAGCAGGTACTTAGCTCCCGTTGGTCTTTTGCGATTGGGACAGGGACTGTAATTTCTTTTGTAATTTTATTGATCCGGCTCATGGGATTTTTAGAACTCTGGGAGTTGGCAATTTACGATCATTCGTTGCGGATGCGACCATCAGAATCGATAGATAAGCGTTTAGCCATCATTGAAGCAACGACAAAAGATTTGAATGACCAAAGAGAACGTAATGAGAATGGGAAGGGTGCGATTTCAGATGTGGGATTACAAGAAGTGCTAGAAAAACTCAGTCAAGAAGAGTTTCGCCCTAGCGTAATCGCACTCGATTTGTATCGAGATTTTCCTGAAGATCCTTTGCGTGACACGTTTAATCAATTCAACAAAGAGGGAGGGACTGACTTATTTTTGATTTGTGAGCAGAGTAATGCCAGGAACAAGCTAGGTGTTGATCCTCCCTCTGGTTTTATGCCAGAGCACATAGGCTTTAGCAATGCCATCTTAGATGAAGATGGGATATTAAGACGACAACTGGTTAAAAGTAATCCAGGGAAGTCACGATGTAAGTCAAATAAATCACTTGCAGTAGCTGTTGCCGTTAGATATCTAGAGAAGCTCAAGGGAAAGACTATTGAAAATGATGATTTATGGTCTGAGAAAGGTGATTTGAAATTACCAAATACTTCAATAAAACGTATTAGCACATTCCGATTTGGAGGATATGCAGAGCTGGATTCTAATGGAGTTCAGTTCTTGCTTAATTATCGTGATGAGAATATAGACAAAAGTAGAGATATAGATATCAGTCAATTTCAGTTTGAAGATGTCAGATTTAAGTTCGAGGATGTCAGAAAGGGGACGATTGATGCTGTGGATTTCAAAAACCGTATTGTCTTGATCGGTATTACGGATCGTACCGAAGCGGTTGATTATGTTCAAACACCTTATGGAGAGATGGCTGGAGTAGTTGTTCATGCCCATATGATTAGTCAAATCATCAGTACAGAGCTTGATCAACGCTCACAGATACAAGTATGGTCATTTGAAAGGGAATTTCTTTGGATTCTACTGTGGGGATTGGGTGGGAGTATCTGGGGAATATGGCTGATTTCACATAGAAAGTCAGTTGTGTGGTCAGTGACTGGATTGAGTTTAGGGTGCATTATCGGATGTGTGGCTGTGTATCTTATCGGAACAGAAGGCATGAAACTTTACACAGTTTGGATTCCCATCCTTCCTCCAGCTTTGAGTTGGACTGTAGCTGGAATAATTGTTAATATAGTTTATTATTGCATGAAATCTTTGAAGGTGGAGCACAATTGAGGTGATGTCGCGTTTTAAAAAACAACCTCTTTCATGGATTTTTATTTTGGGATCTGTTTTTTTTACTTCAGTCAAGGTAATTCAAGAAACATCAGTGTTGGCACAAACCTTTGATCAAGATATTTGGAAGATTTTAGCTAATAAAAATTCTGACCATAATAGCGCACCAAAAAAAGAAAATCAGGCTCCTCTTGGGAATCGTGATAGCTGTCCCTACACAGAGAAGCTGCTAACTATATTAGTTCCTGTTTCCCCTGAAACTGGTTCTATCGACAAGGAACGGACATTGTATGAGCGACCAACATGGTACTCTTATGTACCATATTCACCACGTCCTGGTCGTCAACTCAAATTTGAGTTGATTGACTCTGATGAGAATATCCTATATATAGAAGAATTTCCGCTGAAAGGTACTCCTGGAATTGTAAGTCTAAAGTTACCTGAAAATGTTTCAGGCTTAGTTATTGGACAGTCCTACCGCTGGGTTATTTCGATAATTTGTGCGTCTAGAAATCAATCAGATTCATCAGGCAATCCAGCTGTCACAGGATGGATTGAACGGGTTGCAGAAGATGGTTTTGATCCTGAAGTAATCTCTACGGATGAACGTAGTGCTTACCTGTACTATCTAGAAAACTTAATTTGGTTTGACGGTTTAAATGAGTTGGTAGAGCTACAGGTTAAGTATCCAAATGATCCACAACTGGTTAATGCATGGCAGCAACTGGCTGAAGCTGTGGATTTTGATGATTTACCCCGGTCAGTTACTGCAATTGATACAGAGTAGCTTGGAAACTTACTGCCACTCTCCCTGTAAGATAAATGCGGCCCAATAGTATGGAGTTTGCCATTGCGGCTCGTTCCACATAGAGATTTGAGCCTCCCGCAATGCTTGGGCGGCTGTCCTTGGTTCTTCAGTATTTAGATATCGAGCATAAAAACGAGTCATCAACTCCTGGGTTGCATCATCTTGAACACTCCATAAGCTGGTGATAACTCGGTCAGCTCCTGCTGATAACAAGCCACCCGTGAATCCAGTAAGACCTTCCCGGTTGACGAGGCCCCCTCCAAATCCAGTTCGGCAACCACTTAAAACGACTAAGTCTGTCCCCAATAGGTTCATCTGCCCAAAAGCATCGGATGGTGAGAGTAGGCCTGGCTGTAATTCACCATTTTCGTTAATGCTGGAAAGAACAACCCCTGAACGATCAGGTGATTGGCTGTTGAAGATGCCGTGGGATGCAAAGTGGATCACTCGAAAATCGCCTAGCTCTGGTGCAAGTGCATTCTCTAAGCTGGCATCGAAGCCAGAAAAGGACTGCCGTTGATCGGATGGAACCAACTGCTCAATTTGAGAACGTTCTTCGGCTGTGTATGGAAGCGAACTATAAATGATATCAACCTCATCCAAATCGGTTTGTGTGAGACTGTCAAAGCCAGCGCCAATGGATACCGTCTCAACTCGCTCGTCTTTATGGCTAAAGACCGGATCAGCAAAGATGGCAAGCTCTTGACTGGGCTGAGTCTTATTGGAACGGTTTTCACGCAGAGCAACTAATGCACTCGCTGAAGGCAGCATCACAATTTCATGATCAAGCAGCAATGGACGGAGATGAGGAGCGAATTCTCCTGAATTTTCAGTTGATGCATCAACTACGGGATTGAGTAGAGGATGAGGCAACACACCAAAAGGTAAGTACTGTAAAAGACCATCCCCCACAATAAGTAATCGTTTATCTGTAAGCTGATCAGCAACTTGTCCAAGTAACATATTGCTAAGTTCTTGGCCCACTTTACTCGTTGTTTTAGGGCGAACACGGCCGCTAGGAGAAGTTAGTAAATCATAAAACTCTTTCGCCTTCTCTTCGATTATTAAACGCCCTGGCAAGGTAATCGTTTGAATTGGTTCATTTTTAGTAATAAGCCATAAGTAACTTGTTTCCGCACCAAAAAAATAGTCCAGAAGTATAGTTCCATCATTTAGCTCCGATTTAATGGCGTCTAAGCTGTAGTTACTAGTAAAGGATTGGCGACGTTGATATAGATGTTCTTGAGTTGTATAATTATCATTTTTTGCCAACAAATAACTCAAGATCTGTGGACTTCTCGCTCTTGCTTTCTCGCTACTTTCAAATGCTAGTTGATCAAATCCAAATAGTGGATTTTTTATATACTTATCCATGAGTATATTTACGTGCATATTGTAGTAATTTTCTCTGCATCTATGGTAATCTAGTGGTGTGTGACATGGGGATTTTTTATCGCCTGAAAATAAATTCTCAGAGGAATTTCTGGATATTTCGGATATTGAATTCTGTTCTTTGATATTGACAATTAAATCTTGCGAAGTCCACGGATTTTCTGGTACAAGATCTAAGCCAACTTTTAAATATCCATACTTTGGTTTTCCATAGCCATATTGAAAGTCTAAGTTAATTAGCCCCGGTTTATCCGATAAAGTAGCGAGAGAAAAGAGATCGATAATACTACGAGAGACTCGATTTGCTTTCTCGGCTTCTTCTAAATTTCCTAATGCGAGTTCCGCACGTGCAAGACCATGATAAAACTCTGAAAGTGCACCTAGATCTATATTGTATAGGTGAATATTTTCAATCAAACTCAAAAGTGATATCGATGTCTTATAATGCTCCTGACTCTTTTGAAAATTGCCCAAGTCATAGTAAATATCTGCAACTGTTAAGTGGTTTTTTATATCGCCCGAGTTGATAACGTCTAACAATAGTCTTTCAAGGCTACTAGAGCCAAATTTTTTAAATACAGAGCTAATCTTCTCAACTTGATTCTGACTAATGCCAAACGCATTTAAAAGATTTTCCAAAGATTGTGAAATCTTATCTATACTAGGCTGAGGGATTGCAAGAGCAAATTCATATAACTCAGCTGATTCTTCGTAATCTCCTCGATTATAAAGAGAGCTTGCTTGAAATATATATAAAGCTTTCTTTGCCCAGCTAAAATCTTCAAAAAACTTATTGTCAATTGGCCAATTATCTATAACATTCTGTATAAATTCATCATTGTCATCTTGTTTCCCTGAAAACAAAAGTGGCAGTGAATTGAAAATATCTTCAACAAAAATCCAGTCTTGAGCTTTACTTATATCTGCATTCAACTCTATAGATTCTGATAAATTTCCATGTATAGCTTCAAATATTCCTTGGACATCGAATTCATTCTCTGTAGTCTCAATATCCAAAAATCCTGATATAAGTAATTGTATGATGGGTCTAACTGTTTTGAATAATATATCCTCAAAGACTGGGTCATCAATTCCAATAACTTCTCGGTTCTGATCAATGAAATCAAAAGCATCTTCGATGGCATTTGAGAGAAAAAGTTTTGTACCGTAAAGATATTGAGCACTTTCTGAGTGAGCGCTTTCTGCTAGCTTAATATCTCCTATATCGAAATAGATAAAACTTGATGACATGGATTGAGATAAATCCGAAAAATTCTCAAATATGAAATCAAATTCATTATCCAGACGTTCTATATATTCGAGCGCCAAGCTTGAAAAAATATTTTCTTGCTCATCTGTAAATGACTTCATTCTCATCTCTAGAACTGATCTTGTTAAGACTTCAAGAAAAGAATTAATTGGCTCCTTCAATTTCAAGATAGAAGAATCTATATTATTTTGTCCTTGTAAAGACTCAATGATATAAAATGCTTGTTGATAATCGCCAAGTGCACTATAGGTTGAGGCAATATCTAGTAGAGTGAAATTTCTTAGTAAGTTTAGAGTCAATTGCCAATTCTCTTCATTTAAATCTCCAAAAACCCATTCTTCATCTAAAGCATCTCTGATTTGTGTACCAAGAATCTTTTCCCAAGTCGATTTACTTTTCATCTCTTGAATCATTTCTAATGCATTATATTGGCTTTCAAGTGACTGTTCTTGATGGTTAATGCCTCGGTAAGATCTTGATAACTTAATCCATATTATTGATTCCAAGAATGGACTATCCATAGGTTCAATTCTTGCCAATACTTCTTGATATTTTTCAATGGACTTTAAGTATTTTTTGTTTTGCTGAAGATAATTGCCAAGGTTAATTAGATTCAATGCAGCTTCCGCCTGACTTCCTGTGTTTTCTGCTATCCTTAAAGCTCTCATGAATTCATTAACTATAGTTAACTGGAAAACACTATTTGTGTTATCCTCCTCTAGGAGTGCATTTATGAGAGATTGCAAATTATTACCCTTTCTCTGTTCAGCTGGAGTGTTTGTGAGTAGCTCTATCATAGACAGTAGCATCTCTGGATCTGGCAATGAATCCTTCAGTTCTTGTAGAGCAGATGATTCTAGATTAAGAGAAAAGTTTTCTATTCGTTTCATAAAAGAAGATTTTTCTATTGCTTCTATCCCGGCTTCAGAAAATGGTTCTGATCCATATTTCCCATCAGGAGAACCAGAGCTATAAAACTTTGTAAGTAAGGAAATATGAGATTCTCCGATTTGCAACTCAGAGGATATCTCTTGACTAGCTCCATACCAGTTTCTATCTATAAGTGAAGAATTAGTAAACACCCCTCTTTGACTAGAGCCAAATCCAACAGAAATTGAATACTTTTCTCTCTCAAGAATATCCACATTTAAAATTACTTGAAATGGAGATTCTCCTTTCATAATGCTTAGGCTGACATCTTCAAAAATACCTAGACTTAATAAATTCATCAAATTATCTGTTGCTATGTTACTATTGAACACACTTCCTGGTTTTAGCTCTATCTCTCGAGTTATGACAAATGAACGAGTTTGTCCCTTTATAAATCTCTCAGTCTCATCTGGATCTATATAGCGATCTTGATTATCTATATCTAAGTGTCCTATATATCGAACTCGAATATCTTCAATCACACCTTCTGCAACATTAAGCTGGACTGTACCATCAGGAGAGATTTCTGGTTCTCCTATAACCTGTGCAAGACTATAGCCATTCTCCTGATACCAGTTGCCAACCTCAGTGATTCTGGATCGCACCTCATTCAGATTGATGATTTTATCAAAATCTTCAGCAAAAATCTGATAAGCAACTAGCCGAGATAACACACGATTTTCATTTTCTTGAGGAAGACTATCAATAACAATACGTTGTAGAGTTGGGTTAGCTAATACCTTGAAATTAACACGAACTCCTGAATCCGAATTTTCATATGCTGCTGTGATATTCTCTGCAAAGTAACCCGTATCATAAATCGCATTAATATCCTCTTGAATCTGACCTTGATCTATTGTGTCCCCTGACTGAGTTTTGATGGTTTCATAAATTAACTCCTCTAACTCTGGTGTCAAGCCTGAACCCTCAATTGCAACTTCAGTAACTAATACTTGATTTTCATCGCTAGCAGTAGAATCTACAGAGCTAGATAAATTGAGTGAATCTTGGAGATGAAGTATTTCAGTCTCAATGGCCGTTTCTTCTTCTGGTTCTTGTGGCTCCTCCTCAACTTCTTGCGCCAGTAACCATCCATCTACTTTTTCTACTTCCTCTAAATCTAAGTCCTCAGACTCAACACTAACCTTAAGTTCTGAATGTTGAATCTCTATCTCCTGCTCTAATAAGTCACTATTACCTTCAACTGTCGTAACTGTCTCTGTCGCTGCATCATCAGTGGTTGAGAACTCTACACCTGTTGATGATGGACTAACTTCTGGAATCACAAGCAACTGTGGAGAGACAATCTCACTATCTGCCTTAGTATCTAAAGCCTCAACAGCCTCTAGCAAATCTTCCCGCTCACCTCTATGACCTTCAATTGTTGTAATCGTTTTAGTTGCTGTATTGTCGGTACTGGAAAACTCCACGCTTGCCGATGACGGTCTAATCGCTGTAACCTCGGGCAACTGTGGAGGAACAATCTCACTCATTGTCGTTGCTGTTGCCTCTGGCATCTCAACAGCCTGGGGGAAATTCTCCTGCTCAGATCCATAACCTTCAGCCTCCACAAGAGCTTCCCCAGAAATCTCATCATTAGCTTGTACCGCTGTTGCAGTAGAGAGCACTAACAACAGACTGTAGAAAGGGAGTCGAGACAAACGCATACTTAAAACCTCAAGCGTAGATATTGGATTGAGAGACGTGAATACACTAGAGCAATGGGCACAAAAAGCCCATAAAGCTCTGATTGCCAAAATCTACGCAGTAAGCCTTTGCTCTCAGGAACTCAGCAATAATCCGAAATAATATGTAATAAAGCCATCCTCCCAGTTTGAACAGATTTTCTCGCCCGTAACCATGGAACCCCAGACGCTATAGTAAACAGAGATTTTTCTTCCGTCTGTTTCGCCCATGACCTCTGCCCCCCTCACTTGGCCAGAACTCGAAGCCTTTACCCAGGACTACATTGTTGACACCGTCAACGGCCCCACCAATGCCCAAGCCACCCTGCGGCTGTTTGGCCAAACCGAAGCCGAGGTGCGCGTCACCCTCTACCGCGACAATCATGCTTGGTGTCCCTATTGCCAGAAGGTTTGGCTCTGGCTCGAAGAAAAGCGCATCCCTTACCGTATCCAGAAAGTCACCATGTTTTGCTACGGGGAAAAAGAGCGTTGGTATAAGCGCAAAGTCCCCTCCGGGATGCTCCCGGCGCTAGAGCTGGATGGGCAGTTGATCACCGAGAGTGATGATATTTTGCAGGTGCTGGAGCAAGCGTTTGGCCCCTTAAATCAGGGAATGAATGACCCAGCAGTACTCCCTCTGCGGCGTTTGGAGCGATCGCTGTTTCGGGCTTGGTGTATGTGGCTGTGCTATCCAGCCCGCAACAAAAGTCAGGAGCAACGCAGCCGTGAGCAGTTTGTAACGGTGGTGGCGCAAACAGAAGCAGCCTTAGCCCAAACCCCTAGCCCTTATTTTTTAGCGGACTTTAGCACGGCTGATGTGGTGTTTACCCCCTATGTGGAGCGAATGAATGCCAGCCTCTACTATTACAAGGGCTATTCGTTACGGGAAGAGAATCTGGGTTGGGGGGCTTGGTTTAACGGCATGGAGACCCGGCCGACTTATCGGGGAACCCAGAGCGATTTCCATACCCATGCCCATGACCTGCCGCCGCAGATGGGGGGCTGTTATGAGAATGGCGAACCTGTGGCGCGTCAATGTCAAACTCGTGTCGACCACGGCCCGTGGTTTGAGTTGCCGGATGTAGGATATCCCGAGCCGGAAACTTCCCGGATTGAGGCGCTAGCTCGGATGCTGAAACACCGGGAGAATATTATCAAAGTTAATCCGATGGATAATGCTGTGTTTGAGTTGGCATTGCGCTGTGCATTGACTCAGATGATGACGGGGCAAACCTGTGTGCCGCCCGAGGGGTCAGAGGTGGGGTTGCGGTATCTGCGCGATCGCGTCAATGTGCCTCGGGATATGTCGATTTATGCGGCCAAGCGATTACGGACAGCGTTGGAGGCGACGGCGGCCTTGGTGAGCGATCGGCAAGGCCCACCGATTCCAGTGCGTCATCGCCGCGATCAAGATCCGGCGAATTTTGTGTCGGCTTAAACAACCTTTTACAACTGGGGAGGGGGAGGTGGGTCAACCCACTCGAACTTCTATCAGAAGCTGAATACAGCGTTAAGCTCGCACGAATGGGTAATGCCCACCCCACCAGACTTTTTAGAATGCGAAACGATTAATCTACTGCAAACCCAACCAAGCCAAAATGCCTTGCCCAGTGAGAAATTCCACCAGGATCGCCATAAAAAAGCCAATCATGGCAGCACGGCCGTTGAGGCGTTCAGCATAGTCGTTGAAGCCGAACTTGGGTTCTTTGAGGGTGGGGGAAACAGAAGGTTGAGGAGTGGTCGTGGTCATGGTATTTAAAATTGGTCTCTGTCAAGCTTGTTTTACATATCTTTACTTATTCTAGCGGTTTGCTGCGGCACGATCGCGCAGAGCCTGAATAATTTGTTGATTCGCTTTGGGGAAGGGAAATTCATCAATCTGGTCTAAATCCACCCAGCGAATTTCCTGAGACTCCAGAGGCTTGGGTTCACCTGAACCATAGGTGCAGAGATAAACCTGGAGATTGACCTTGAAATGGGTATAGGCATGGTCGATCGTGATCAGGTGCTCATCAATGGCGATCGCAATATCCAGCTCTTCCCGGATTTCCCGTTCAATGCAGGCTTCCACGGTTTCACCCGGCTCGATTTTGCCCCCCGGAAATTCCCACAATCCCCCAAGTAGTCCTTCTTCGAGGCGGCGATCGATCAAAATTTGACCCGCAGCATTGCGAATGACCGCAACACCAATTTTTTTCACAGGCAATGGAGCAGAAGGGGTACGCATGGGCAGTTGGTTTTGACGGTGATCAGCATAAGCGTAACAAGCTTGTTGCCAAGGGCACAGCAAGCAAGTTGGCTGCTTGGGTAAACAAACCGTTGCCCCCAAGTCCATAATTGCTTGGTTAAAGTCGTGGGGCTGCTGGGGGTCAAGCAGTGCCTCGGAAACAGCCCAGAGCATCTTAATTACTTGCTTTGGCGGCACAGGTAAGGCTGTTAGCCGTGCCAAAACCCGCTTAACATTGCCGTCTAAAATCGCCAAGGGTTGGTTGAAGGCAGCGCTAAGAATACCACCAGCCGTGGTGCGACCAATCCCTGGCAGGGCTAGCACCTGCTCAAGCTGGCGGGGAAACTCACCCTGATGCTGTTGGCAAATCTGCTGAGCGGCTTTGTGGAGGTTGCGCCCCCGAGCGTAGTAGCCGAGACCTTCCCAAGCTTTGAGCACGGTTTGCTGATCAGCTTGCGCCAGGCTCTGCACGGTAGGAAACTGCTCTAGCCAACGTTGGTAGTAGGGAATGACGGTCTTGACCTGGGTTTGCTGGAGCATGATCTCCGAAATCCAGATCTTGTAAGGGTCAGTCTCACCGCGCCAGGGGAGGCTGCGACCCTGGTGTTGATACCAATTAAGGAGCGATCGCCGCAATTGCGGCCAATCAAGCTGTTGCCATTGAACTTGCCAAGCGGCCAGTTCAGTCTTCAGCGGGGGTGTCGCTCGACTCACTAATCACCCCTTGGAGGGAATTTTCAAATTGCATCCGCTGCTCAGCGTTGCGTAGGAAGTAACCACTCATGATTGCGGAGGCGAGTAAGCGACCCAGGTGTTCTCGATTGGTGGTGATGCTGACATCAAAATGGTCATTGGGTAGGGTGCCGAGCAATCCAATAATGTTGCGTTCCATCACGCCAAAGACATCGGAAGACTGAGGTTTGGAGAGTTGCTCGATGATCTCGGGGCTGAGGTTCTGGACATATTGCCACAGGGGATTGCTCCCGTCGGCTTCGCCTCGGCTATTGGGTTCGGGATTAAGGTCGTAGTTCACGCTCTTTGTCCTCTGGAGGAGGGAGTGGTTGTCTCCATTATAAGAACGAACGTCGGTTCTCGCTGGTGGGGGTTGGGGGAGGGGCGCGATCGCGGAGCTGCCTAAGCACCTCAGTTCGGGTTAAACCAGAAAAGTAAGCATCTTGCAAAAGTTGGCAATCTCGATGTCAAACCCGGTTGTCAGGGGGCCAGCCCCCCGACACCTTCCGCTGAGGGGGAGATTGCCCCCTCAGACTCCTGCAATATTGGAGTCAGTATTCTTAACCACAGCAAGTGTTTAGAAGATTTTTTGCTCGTTACCTGGCTCTGCCAGGTCATGCGGGTCGAGAGGCTATGCGTCAAGACTTGCGATGCTTTGTAGGCAGCAGAGCTGCAAAAGATGCGTATCATGGCAGAGCCACAACACAAGAGCAAACGTCATCAATAATTAAGGCTGGGTGATTGAATAGTCCCGAGCCTGTTTTGCTCAGAACCAATCTGATTCCCTGCTATGACAATGACGCTTTGGCGACTGATTCCCTTGCTGGATGCCCCCGGTGCAGTGCAAATGGCCATCGACACTTGGTTACTTCAGCAGCACCAACAGGGACACCCGCCCACCCTGCGGTTTTATACCTGGAACCCGCCGGCAATTTCGTTGGGGCGGAGTCAGCGTCAGCGTGTGCCGGAGCATTGGCGATCGCTGGTCTGGCAGGGTCAACCCCTTGAATTGGTGCAGCGCCCGAGTGGGGGGCGGGGAGTGTTGCATCAAGGGGACTTAACTTACGCGATTGTGACGACGCAGCCGGATCTGAATCAGGCGGCAGGGTATCGGGCATTGTGTGAGTTTTTGATTGTGGGCTGGGCCAAGCTGGGGGTGCAGTTACAGTTTGGCCAGCCCGATCGCGCCTATATCAAGTCCCAGAATTGTTTTGGACTCTCGACAACGGCTGATCTGATTGATGATTGCGGCCATAAGTTTATTGGCAGTGCCCGCTACTGTCGCCAGCATTGGGTGCTCCAGCATGGTGCGATGCTGCTGAATCCTGACCCTGAGTTGTTTGAGCAAGCATTCAGGCAAGCGCCGCCGCAACTCCCCATAGCCTTAAGAGGGCAAAATCTAACCGCTCTCATCCCTGACATCATTGCAACCTTAACCGCAGCGGCAACAGATTGTTTTGGGGCAGTGTTTCAGGTTGAACCACTGACTCCTGCCGAGTGGGCTGAGATTGAGGCTTTGGTTGAGGGCTGATCTTGCTGAAGTTTGCCGCTATCTTGAAAGTAGATTGAGTACAAGCACCATGACCCTGGCGATCGCAAAGTGGACAGTTGAGGATTATCATCACATCGTTGCCACAGGCATCTTGGACGATCGCAATGTGGAGTTGATTCACGGAGAAATTATTGAAATGGCTCCAGAAGGGGAACCCCATGCCTATTACAGTTCAGAAGCGGGGGATTATCTCACGCGGCGATTGGGCGATCGGGCGTTGGTGCGTCAGGCGAAACCGATCACGTTGCCGAATGATTCTGAGCCGGAGCCGGATTTGGCGATCGTGCAGCGGTTGGGGCGGGAATATCTTCAGCATCATCCCTATCCGGAGAATATTTTTTGGGTGGTTGAATATTCCCAAACCAGTTTGGATAAGGACAAAACCATCAAACACCAGCTCTATGCGGCGGTGGGGATTCCGGAATATTGGTTGGTGGATCTGGCTCAGCGACAGTTAATAGTGTGGCGGCAACCTCAGGCGGGGCAATATACGGAGCAGCAGGTTTTAAGCAGTGGGGTAGTTTGTCCGGTGGCGTTTCCAGATGTGAGGGTTGCAGTTGACCAGATCATCGCGCCTTAATTCAAATAAATTTAAAGTCCTGGCGGATTGAATTGTGTTGGATCAAGTTATGTTTGAATTGTCCATCTGAAGCTCGTATGGAGCAAGCCGTATGATGATCCCGTTGAACCCTTATATTGCTGGTAATCCTGTGGGTGGGGGTGAGGCGTTTATTGGTCGGGCGGATGTGCTGCGTGAGGTGTTGCGGATGCTCTCCAGACCCAGCGAGAATGCGTTGTTGCTCTATGGGCAGCGGCGGATTGGCAAAACTTCTGTATTGCAGGAGCTACGGGAGCGTCTACCCACTGAAGGAAACTACCATCCGGTCTATTTTGATTTGCAAGATCAAGCGTCGGTTCCGGTGAGTCAGTTGTTGCGGAGTTTGGCTCAACGCATCTGTCAAGAGCTTGAGCTGAGCATACCTGAGTTGGATGAAGCAAATGCTGAGGCGGCATTTCAGGAAACATTTTTGCCGGAGGTATTAGATCATTTTCCGGAAGAGAGCCAAATTGTTTTGCTGTTGGATGAGTTTGATGTGTTGGATAATCCGTCAGAAGGTAAATCTAGTGAGCAGTTTTTCCCCTATTTACGCAACTTGTTAATGGCACATTTGGAGCGATTACAGTTTGTATTTGTGATTGGGCGACGACCAGAGGATCTTACAAATATCACTAATTCTGTGTTTAAGGGGATTCGCTCTTTTCCAGTATCATTGTTGACAGAGGAAGATACAGGTAATTTAGTATGTCTGTCTGAAAAGAATGAGAGTTTACTTTGGTCAGATGATGCGGTGAAGCAAGTCTATGCTCTAACAGGCGGCCACCCATTTTTAACACAACAACTCTGCCAGGAAGTTTGGGAAGCACAATATGAAGATGATCCAGAGGACATACCTACTGTAGAGTCAGAACAGGTTCATATTTCGATTGCAGCCGCATTAAATGGTGCACGACAGGCTTTGGAATGGTTGTGGAAAGGTTTAGCACCAGCAGAACGGATTGTCGCAGCAGCACTTGCAGAAGCTGGACCCAGGCCAATTTCTCAGGAAATATTGGAGCAGTATTTACAAGATAGTGGTATTCGAATCTTAATTGGGGAATTACAAAACGCTCCTAGAGTTTTAGAGGAGTGGGATTTGATTACTGCCCGAGAAGATGGATTTTGCTTTTGTGTTGAGTTGTTACGTCAATGGATCGCTGAACGTAAGCCTTTGAGTCGAGTGCAAGAGGATATCGATCGTATTCAACCTATGGCTGAAAGCCTATTTCAAGCTGCTTATAGTGCATATTATAGTAGTGATTTTGATCAAGCAATTGTTTGGCTGGAGCAATCTATTGGTTTTAATCCAAATCATATTAGGGCAAATCAGCTTCTGGCTGAAATTTTTTTGGCACAAGAAAACTTAGAGGAAGCACGAAGAATATTAGAGTCTTTGTATGCATATCAACCCCGTGCTGCAAAACCACGGCTTATTCAAGTGCTCTTAAATCAGGCTTCAAATACTCAAGTTGAAAAAAGAAGATTAGCTCGATATGAGCGTATATTGCAGATTGAACCTAGACAAGTTGAAGCGTGGTATGAATATCAGAAAATCTGGCTTCGACGTGGTGATAGTGAACTCGCCCATTATGAATCAAGCAGAAATCATGATTCACAATCCTTGGGGATTTTGGATCGAGCATTATATGCTTTTAAACAAGCAAAAGCTAATGATAAAGCTGAATATGTAAAGTTAGAAATAGAGAAAATTGAATTGCAGCAGCATATAAAAGAGTTATCAAGCTTAGAAAAACAAGAGAATTATAGAGAAGCGCTGGAACTAGGGATATCTTTGCATCAGCATTATCCGAGCCACAAAAATGAACTCCCAGACCTAAAGCTTCTAAAGAGTAAATTTGAACTTTTTTTGGCGTATGATAAAGCAACGGAAGCACTTAGAAATAAGGATTTCAATGTTGCTCAAAGATATCTAATTGAAGTAATCAAGATTGACCCAGAATTCAAGGATACTGCATACCAGCTTTATATTACTGTGCAAACAATTAAGAATGATGAAGTAAAGAAGAAAACAGAGGTAAAGAAAAAACCAGATGTAAAGAAAAATTTAGATGATTCTGATGCTTTGCCAACTGAAGAAATTGAATTTATTTTGATTTCCACGTTTATTTTGTTTCTTTCTCCATTCATATTTCTCTTTCTTTTTTTCTTTGGTATGCCAAGCCTGATTTACGCGTCTGAACGTAATTTATTTAACAAAAAATTGAAGAGATGGAAATCCTTTGACTTTATATTCACATTTTTTCTTTTTCCTGGTATAATTTCCTTTTTGCTGGGATATTTTCTTCCTTTTGTTCAATATTTCTTGACGCCTTATAAATAACCAGTAATTTTATTTCGAGAAGCCAACTCTTTCTAAGTATCGTAATAAAGAATTGAGGTTATATGAACATCAATCCTTTTGTCTACGGCAATACAACAGCAATACAGAACTTTCTGAATCGAACTCGACCACTCCGACGAGTTATCGGCAGAATCATTACAAGTGGTCAATCTTCTGCCGTAGTTGGTGAACCTCGCATCGGCAAAACCTCCTTTCTCAACTACATCTCCGACCCCTCAACCCGAGAAAAACTCTACGGCACAGCTGGCGAACAGATGATATTCTCTTTCATCGACTCCCATATGCTGAGCCAAGAATTCACCCCCAGCCAATTCTGGCAACAAGCCCTCGTCCCCCTTAAAACCCAACTCGTTGACCCATCCCCTGACACGCCCCTCAGCCAACAATACCAAGTCTGCCAAGACAACCACTTCGGCACCTTCACCCTCGAAACCCTCTTCCGCCGACTCAAACAAGCCGAATGGCGCTTTGTGCTGCTGATTGATGAATTCGATGCCCTGATTCACCACCAAGTTCTTAACAGTGTTGAATTTTTCGGTGGTATGCGCTCCCTCGCCTCCCGCAGCGGCGGCTCCCTCGCCCTCGTAATCGCCAGCCGTCAACCCATCCATATCCTCAACGACCAAACCCAATACCTTAACCCCACAGGCTCCCCCTTCTTCAACATCTTCGCCGAAGTCACCCTCGGCCCATTCCCCAAAAAAGATATTGAGAAACTCCTTGACCGAGCGGGTGAGCGTTTCTCAACTCAAGATCGCATCGTCATCAAACAACTGGCTGGTGGTCATCCCTACCTGCTCCAAGCCGCCGCCGCTGCCCTCTGGGATGCTTACGAAGAAGAAATCCCCGACGCCCCCAAACGTCGGCAATATATGGTTGAACGTCTTTACCGAGAACAAGACTGGCACTTTGCAGATACCTGGAAAGTTTGGTCACCCGAAACTCGCAAAGCCTTCACCACCATTGCTCTGTGTAGCGGAGCACAGGTTTTAAACGATCGCACCTTTGCGCTCAAACCCTTTATTCAATCCCTTAAAGACCTCACTCCAGAACTCAAAGATCTCGAAGAAGCCGGACTCATCGCTAAAGATGACAGTCAGGACTGTGGCTGGCGTGTTGAACCGCAAATTATGATTTGGTGGCTGGCGGATGAATTGGTACGCGCCACCCGCAATACAGAACAAACCTTTGAACAATGGCTTCAAGCCCAAGAAATGGAACATTGGCTCACCCGTCAGCAACGGGAAACCATCGCCAGCTTTGCACAGAAATCCGGTGAATTCTTGCTAGAGGGCGCAGGTCAGCTCCTAGAAGCAGTTGCAGAAGGTTTGGGTAGTGGATTAGCGGGTGGCTAGTTGAGACAATAGATTCGATCTATTGAAATTACAATTAAGGGATAACTTGTCGTTACAACAGATGAGGATGAATTGATGGCTCAATTAACCCTTGAAATTCCCGATGAACTAGCCGCACGTTTAGCGCCTCTCCAACATCAACTTCCTGAACTGCTACGCCAATGGGCAAACACCCAACCCCCATTAGAATCATCCTTAGAGCTAGCATCTCCCTATGACTCGCCGCCTGCGGTTTATACCGAAATCTTAGACTTTTTCCTGGGTCGCCCGACTCCAGAAGCAGTGACGCAATTCAAGGTATCTGAACCCACACAATTGCGCCTCCGCTCTCTCCTTGATAAAAACGCCGAAGCCCGCCTGACCACAGCCGAGATTGCTGAACTGGATACTTATCAGAATTTGGAGCATTTTATGATTTTACTCAAAGCCAGAGCATATCAAGCATTGAGCTGAATTCGATGAAGATTACTGACTCTCTTCGTAAGCAAGTTATTCAGCGTGCTCAGAGGCGATGTGAGTATTGTCAACTGCATCAAGATTGCTCAGTCTACAGTCATGAAGTTGATCACCTGATTGCTCGTAAGCATGGTTGTCAAACTGTTCTATCCAATTTGGCTTTAGCTTGTTTGTCTTGTAACCGTCACAAAGGTGCTGACTTTGCCACAATCGATCCAATTAGCGAGGTGATCACACCACTCTTTAACCCTCGCCGTCATCTCTGGTCAGAGCATTTCATGCTCCAGCAAGCGCAGATTAAAGGCAAAACCCCCATTGGGAAAGCAACTGTGAAAATCCTGCAATTTAATAACTCACGGCGGATCTTGGAGCGACAAGTTCTGATGGCACAAGGGCGTTATCCTTGAAAAGATTTCAGTCTCACAGCACAATTGTTACTCAAATCCAAGAGGAGACAAGTATTGCGCTCTCACAAATTCTTTCCTCGCCCCTGTGCAAACCATTCCTGCCCACACCCCGATCGCCCAAGCCGCTCAACACCTCACCCAAAGCGGCCAAGACTATTTGGTGGTCACAGACACAGCCGAAGTGCAAGCATCGACCATCCTTGGTATCATCACCTCCCGCGACCTCAAACTGGCCCAACAGTACGGCTTCAGTGACGCCCCCGTCGCCCAGCACCTGCGCCGCAACGTCGCAACCGTTGCCCCCACTACCCCTCACGCTGAACTCCGCCACCACCTCAACCAGGAAAATATTGAATATTTCATCGTGGTCGAAGCTCAGCAACCCGTAGAAGTGCTGACCCGATTCCAACTCCTCCAACCCACCACTGCCGACTTCCCCGATCCCCAAACCCAGCTCCAACCCGCTACCTGGCAGCTCCTTGAACAACTGGCTGCCGCCGCCGAAGCCCGAGGCTGGCAACTCTATATGGTTGGCGGTGTGGTGCGGGATTTGTGGCTGGCTGCCCACAGCGATCGCCAATTTCAGTTTAAAGATATCGACCTGGTTGTTGAGGGAGCCGATGCGGCTGAAGCCCAAGCGGGTGTGGAACTCGCCAAAACCATTCAGGAACAATATCCTGATGCCAAGCTCACAACTCACGGCGCATTCCAAACCGCTGCCCTGACCTGGGATAACGACCCAGAGCTAGGCAACTTGGGGGACAACTTGGGGGTCGATATTGCCACCGCTCGCACCGAACATTACGCCTACCCTGCCGCTAATCCTACGGTCGAGGCTAGCTCAATTCAGCAAGATCTCTACCGCCGCGACTTTACGATTAATGCGATGGCGCTGGGGTTAACTGCACCACACAAAGGGCAAGTCCTGGACTTTTTCGGGGGCGTTCCAGATCTGCGATCGCGCCGCATTCGCATTCTGCATCCCAATAGCTTTATTGAAGACCCCACCCGGATCTTCCGGGCAGTCCGCTTTGCCACCCGCTTAGGGTTTAGCCTTGACCTCCACAGCGAAGCATCAGTGAACTATGCGATTGCCAGTGGAATTTACGCGCGATCGCTGGCTCAACACCCCAAAGCCCCCGCCCTGACCACCCGGCTCAAAGCCGAACTCCAAACTGTTTTGCAGGTTCCCTATAGTCAGCCCGCCCTGAAATTATTGACGCATCTCAAGGCCTGGCACTGTCTGTATCCAGACTTGCAATTAACCTCAAAGCAACGCCAACAGCTTCATCAACTCAAACGGGGATTGTACCGTTTTGATCCCGACGCGAGTTTAAATTCGTGGCAATTGGCGCTGCAACTTATTCTTGTGCAATTGCCCAGTGCCCCTGCTGCTCAGGTAGCGCGGAACTTGCAGCTACCGGATGCTGTCGTTGAGCAGGTTGGTCAGTTTGGTCAGATCGCAGCGGAGATTGCCTCCCATTTACGCACTGACAATCCACCCAGCGCGATCGCAGCTCAGCTCAAACTCCATCCTCTCCCGGTGCTTGTGTTGCTACTAACACAGCTCCCTCGCTATCAACGGCGTTGGCTCTGGCGCTATCTCAGCCAATGGTCGCGGATGCAGCCGCCGCTCAATGGCCATGATCTAGCCCAACTTGGCTATCCCCGCGGGCCGCAGTACCGAGTGATGCTCAATGATCTATTGAATGCTACTCTAGATGGCAACATTAAAAATCGTGAAGAAGCTATGGCGTATTTGGCCGCAGTGCATCCATTAAGAAAATAAATAAAGACCCGGAAGGGTCAAATGATAACAGGTAAGGGTTTACAGCCAACCGCTTACAGCTCAGTCGTTACTCATCAATTCATTTACTATTTAAAACACAACTTGGCAAGTGGACGATTCAAACCTTCAATTTTTAGCCGCCTTAGATCAAAGAAAATTTTAGATTGCTAGTAGGGACCTCGATTTCTGCGCCCTACCCATTAGGAAACCGACCAATGGAGAATGGGATGCCGTGGGTAATGAACTGGCGTAGGGCAGGGAAACCCAGCCCCTAGGTTTGAATTCAACCATTTATCCTTTTTCTCTTCTCAGAGAATCATCCCTACCTTAAAAAAGGGGAGAACTTAAAAAAACAACTTAATTCATTCATCGTTAAAAATCTTCCTTGCGTATGAGCAATAACTATAAATACAGTCTGCAAGAACCTATCGGTCAAGGGGTTTTCAGTACCACTTATCCTGCGATCGAGGTCAATTCCCAGCGGCCAGTGGTAATTAAAACGCTCTCAGACGGGTTGCTCAAGCAGGAAGATGCCCATATGCTGGCCCAGCGGTTTATGGATTTGGCCCAGCAGTTGGGACGCTGCCATCATCCCCATTTGCCGAATTTGTGGGAATGTTTTTCGGAGGACAATGTGCCCTATGTGGTCTGCGATCGCGTTATTGGCCCCACCCTCACAGAATATGTCAGCAATCACGGCCCGATTCCAGCCAATTTAGCGCTCCATTGGATCGCGCAGGTCGCCTCGGCGGTGCAAGCCTGTCATCAAGCGGACATGCTGCACCTGGATATTCACCCCGACAACTTGATCTACCGTCAGGAATGGGATGATGTGGTGCTGGTGGATGTGGGGCTCACCACGATTCTATCCCCAGAGATTGGTCAAACCCATGCCAACCTACGCCCACCCGGCTTTGCTGCGCCCGAACAATATGATGTGGCGGCGCGGGTGAGTCCGGCGACAGATGTCTATGCCCTCAGTGCCACTCTTTATTATTTTCTGACAGCCACTGCACCGCCACCTGCGCCACTGCGATCGCATATTCCCACAACCGAATGGTTCCAACTCCCCCCCGATGCAAACCCAGCCCTGGAAAGCCTACTGATGCAGGGCTTAAGCCTTAATCAAGACCAACGTCCAGAAAATCCAGATCTCTGGTTGCGAGAGTTAAACGCCTTGCTCCATGCGGCAGCCACATCCCCAGCCCTGGATGAGCTAAGCGCGGCGGTGACAACGGCAACGCTCCCCCCGGTAGAACCAACGCCGGAACCGCCACGCTCGACGAAGATTACGCCCCTCTCAGCAACCACACCCACCAAAAGCAAGCCGCGATCGCCCCGCACCCCCACCCGTCCCAAGCGTCCGGCCAATGCAGTGGCTCGGGGTAGAACGAAGACAGTCGTCCGTAAATTCCCGTTGGGCGCATTGCTGATGACCAGTTTGATTGCGGCTTCAGCGGGGGCTGGGTTTGGTCTGTCGTTACGATTGAATCGACCAGCAGGGCCAGGGTCTTCATTTTGGCATCTGGAACAGTCGTTTCCTCCTAAAGATAGTTGAGGGTACACACCCAACTATCCGTGTTTAAAAGCCCCGCGACCAGGCTTCTTGCTCTCGGTACCGTTCTTGCACGGCGAGAGAGCGCAGAATATATTGATCCGGGTCGTTCTCATTTTGATCGTAACTGGTCTGGGTTTGGCTGGAAGCCTGCCAGCGATCGGCAGCCAACTGGCGAGCTTCTTGCACAATCGTGGCACAGTCCGATCGCGCCCCCAGATTCAAAATTGCGGCTTCCATCCCGGAAAGGGCATCTACTGCGATTTGGGTATGACCCTGCTCATGGCGAATTAAAAATTGGCGATATTGCTCCCACGCTGCCCAGAGTTCGGCGCTTCCAGCTGACGCATTGCTCCAACGTGGATAGGTATATTGCACATCCATCTCGATCGCCACATCACTGATCCAGCAATGGGCTGAGGTGCGCTGGGTGGTGAAGTTCCAGCGAGGCTTAAGGGCAGCAGACGCGATCGCATGGGTGCCTTGACCACCACTATTAACAATATATTGGGCTTGCTGACCAATCGCATCCCAAAGCTGATACGCTGTTTGCCCCTGAATCTCGTAATATTGTTCGGACTCATGGAGTGCCACCTGAGAAGGGGCATGGTTGCGATTGAGCTGTTTTAGGGCCTGGTTAATGACAGTCGGCGAAATCCGAGCGGTGTAGGGGGCTGGAAAGGCTTGGGCTGTATTGATTCCTCCTCCAATGGGAGCATTAACCACTTCGCCTGGTTGGGGGGGTGGGGTGGGCAAGATTCGCGCCAGCTTTAGTGCTAGCCGAAACTCTGCGGCTAAAAACCAGAGCAGGGTGCCACAGACCCCCAGCAGACCCCATTGAACGAGATGGCGCGGCGTGATGGACAGTTTGGTATTAGCAGTTGCTTGCGATCGCGTTTGAGACGAGGCTGGGGAACGAGTCAAGGAGGGGGGCGGTGGCTGGAGCTTTTTGAGGGTTTGCTGCACCCAAGCTTGAATGACAGGATCAGAACTGCTGCGCAGGGATTTGCAGAGGGCTAGCGCAGCAGCACTGTCTTGATTGCCGAGATGGGCTTCAATCAGTAACAGTTGGTACGGGGAGGGGTCTTTGGGGATTGGTGTTGCGGGGTCAAGGGCGTCTTTGAGGAGATAAATGGCGGTAGGCCAATCTTGCTGGGCGATCGCGCTATGAGCCTGGGGCAACACATCGGCAAATTCTGCCGCAGTAGGTGTTTGGGACTGTTGCTGCTGTTCTTGTTGGCGCTGAATGGTGCGCCAGCGTTGTTTGCCCCATTGCTGCACTTTGGGGTGGGGGTGGCTGGTGAGGATTTTGCAGAGGGCGATCGCTTTTTCCCATTGTTCCGTCGCTGCATAGGCCTGCACTAACCCCATCAGCACCCGAATGCGATCGCTGGGGCTGAGGTCTGTCTCCGGTTGGCGCAGGGCTTCTAAAACCGGAATGGCTTCTATATATTGGCGTTGTTTAAGGAGTGTGAGACCCGTCGTAAGGGACATACGTTGGAGAATCGAGCAACCGGGGTTGCATACCGTCTGAGGGTGAGGGCGCGTTATCAGTGAACACCAAAAGCCTGATGGGACAAGCAACAGAGCGCTCAACCCTAAAAACAGGCGAGGAGCTGTAAGCGAGTCATGGCAATGGTTTGAGATTGAATCTGATCACAGCCCCTAGTTTAGCTTGAACTTATTGACCTTGTTCTGGGGAGAGCACATCTTTCACAGCATCTACGTCTGGGTCAACTGCTCCACTATCTAATGGAGCCCACGAATAAAATTGCGGGCTATTAGCAAACCCACTGAAGCGGGTTAAAATTCAGATTTTTGCTCAGTCCACCTCGGTAGACTTTTATGCGTTCGCCCGCAAATCAATTCGGGCGGGCTGGGATGGAGGTAGAAAACTCTATGAATTCGTAGGTTGAGATAGGGTTAGAAACCCAATCTACAACCTACAGGGAACCTCGATTAGTTGCTATTTCTATGATTTTTGAGAGCTGAAACAACGAGGATTCGTTCTAAACTAGCTCGAAATCTGAATTTTTCGAGGTTCTCTACAGTTTACTTGTTCCTATCTAATCGTTTACTTTGCGGTTCAACAGTAAACTCATTCCTAAACCTGAAAGTGTAAACAAGCCTAAAAGTGAGGCTGGTTCAGGTACAGATTGGGGCTGCTCTTCCTGGGAATCATCTGTTAGTTTGAATGAATAAACTGCACCCTCAAGATGCTTATAAGGAGCACCAGATCCAATCGCACCAACCAAAGCTGTTTCACCATCCAAGGCGACAATACCGAAGCCATCCTCACTAACACCGTCAGGAGCCGTCAGCTTCTGCAAAAAATCACCACTCCGTGTATCGAATAAATAGGCTGAACCGCTACGCTCTCCATTGTCATCATCTCCATAGGCACCAATCAGAGCAAAGTTTTCACTAATCGAAACGCTTGAACCAAACCAGTCCCAATCTGCTGCATCTGGAGCAGTGAGCTTATGTAGAAGTTCACCACTGCGTGTATCAAATAAATAAGCAGAACTTTTACTCTGCCCACTATTTTTCTGTTGTCCAAGTGGATCAAGATATTCACCAATCAGAGCAAAGTTCCCATCTAGAGCTACTGACCAACGAGAATGTTGACTACTAATCTGGCCAGGTTTAGTAAATGTATGCAACAGCTCACCGCTGCTAATGTCAAATATAGCACTTTCCGCAAAGATGAGGTATAGCAAAGCTTGACGGGTAAAACGTTTTAGCTCGATCTTCGCTCCTCATCTATATAAAAAAGGCTATAAAGATGTCCCACCACGGTTAGCAATTAAAGCCAAGCCTCCATCTGCAGTAACTTTATTTGTGCCGTAGTCAACAGTACTGGAAAGCGTACTGAGAAAATTACCACTTTGCGTATCAAACAGATGAGTACTGTTGTCCCCAGGTGCATTAATTAAAGCTACATCTTTTGTCAAAGCGAGAGAATAGCCAAATAAACTCCCTTGAGTTTTAAACTCATTTGGATTAGTGAAGGTATGCAAAAGATTACCATTATTGATATCAAATAAGTATGCTGAACTATTACCATCTTCTAATGGATAGCCACCAATTAAGGCCAAGTTTTCTGCTAGGGCGACCGTGGAACCAAAGATGTCGCGTTTTGTATTATCGGGGGCAGTGAATTTCTGGAGGAGTTCACCACTTGTAACATCAA
The DNA here is from genome assembly GCA_010672165.1 of Spirulina sp. SIO3F2. Lineage (GTDB taxonomy): Bacteria > Cyanobacteriota > Cyanobacteriia > Cyanobacteriales > Spirulinaceae > SIO3F2. The sequence goes on from JAAHHN010000034.1 coordinate 29,345, forward strand.
ATAAATATGCTGAACCAGTAGGGAGATTATTACTAGCACCAATCAGTGCTAAGTCTCCATCCAATGCAATTGAATGACCGAACAAATCTAGCCCTGTCGAATCTGGTGATGTGAGCTTGTAATCAAACTTAAAAGAGCCAGCGATAGCTGGATTTGAAATAGCGATGAGACTAAGGGTAGTGCTTGCTAATAATAAAAACGATTGCTTCAACATCAGGTTAAACTCCTGCCAAATATACTTGGGTGTTTACACGTAGGTGTACTCTTTTTTACAGCACAAGCCATACAAGCCATACGTGATTTCCACAGTTTATGACTACAAAAGTCGCCATGCAAAATCACGATCTTGACGTCATCACCATCTCATTGGTCATCAACCCGTGTTCCTCTGAAGATTTGCTATTGTTTCCCTCTTCAAAAGCAGCTCTTCAGACTATATCAATTACTCAGCACTCTACAATACTTACAAAGTAGAACTGCTATGTACAAGGTTGAGTATACCCAGAAATGACTTGGAACATAACAGCACTTAGAAAAAAAGGAATAAGTACAAGATTTTTCTCTCGTATCGTGGCTCTGCCGTGACATGCTACCGTTTGCGGCTCTGCCACCTACAGTTCATGGCAAATTTTGAAGTTAGGATATCGCGTAGGGTGGGCATCGCCCACCAGAAGAGGGTTGCAGCTCCCACAGAATGTCCTGAGTCGCTCTAGTGCAGCGTCAAGCTTAAAACTGTGAGTTGTTCGTTTCCACATCACTTACTTGACAATACTTCTATCGATAGACAACACACAAAATTAGAGCTGACAGAACACTAGCCTTGCTATAGCAATAAATACAGGGTTTTACAACTTGATTCTTTTGGTGAACACTAAGCAGAATCATAGGAAGCAATATCAGTGTCAAACCCTTGTCTAGCAAAGACTACAGCGGTTTAACTTAAGGCTTCTCTAATGATTGCTTTCTCCTTGCACCCTAGACTCTCTAAAGACTGGCGATCACCTCCATAAAACGAGCTGATCGCTAACCCCAAACACCACTAAATCCCTGATTGACCACCTCGAAGGAGCGTAACCTGTCCATATCACCCCACAGGATCTACATTTTCCGCTAGTCAGAACTCCGTTCCCTGCCTTAGTCTAAAAAACTATGACCGAGGTGAATCGCTACTACGAAATCCTGGAACTGGCCCCCGGTGCATCGCCAGCCGCCGTCAAACAGGCCTATCGTCGCCTCGTTAAACATTGGCATCCTGATCGCTTTCCTGACCAACCCCAGGCCCAACAGATCGCCGAAGAGCGGATCAAACAGATCAACACCGCCTATGCCTACCTTAAAACCCATCCCAGCATTCGCCCACCACAACCTACCCCTCCAGAACCCAACACCACCAGCCCTCCCCTCGACGATCCCCCTGCTACCCTTGCCCAGTGGTACTACGAGCGCGGCGTCACGCGTGCCAAGCAAGAAGACTATGCAGGCGCGATCGCCGACTTTGGCCACGCGATCAACTTGCTGCCCAGCTACCGCGATGCCTATAAATATCGCGGCTTGGTCTATTCCATCATCGGCAACGATCGCAAAGCCAACGCCGACCTGCGCCGTGCCGCCCAACTGCGACCCTATGCGCCCACCTCCACGGCAACATCCACTTCAACATCTACAACCACGACCCACCGTAAGCCCCATAGCCCCCATTGGCATTGTGCAGGCGTGCTGCGGGGCCATCAAGATGCGGTGAGTGCGATCGCCCTTAGCCCCGATGGTCGCTATCTGGTCAGCGGCAGCTACGACGAAACCATTCGAATTTGGCAACTGAGCACCGGGCGACAGTTTCGTGTTTTAACTGGCCACCGCGATCGCATTCATTGTGTGGCCATTAGTCCGGATGGCCGCTGGCTCGCTAGTGGCAGCGCTGACCAAACGATCAAGCTCTGGAATTTGCAAACGGGCCAACCTGTGCGAACTTTAGGCCATTGGTTGGGGGGGCATCGTCAAGCCGTGCTGTGTTTAGGCTTTCATCCTGATCGCAAGCGCCTGGTGAGCGGGGGGGCAGATCAAACCCTACGGTTTTGGAAGTTAGCCTCGGGGAAGCAATTACGCTGTGTTTCAGGCTATGGCAGTGCCGTTACGGGTCTGGTCTTGAGCGTGGACGGCAAATTTCTGATCACCAGCAGCGCAGACAAGCTGCTCAAAATCCGTCAGGTGATGAATGGTCGGTTAATTCGTGCTATCCGGAATAGCCATACCCTCTCTGCTTTGGCCTTAAGCCCAGATGCCCAAACCCTGGCCACAGGGGGGCGCGATCGCCAAATTTATCTTTGGCGATTAGCGCGAGGAGATGTTTATCAGACTTATCCCGGCCATGAGGAAGGCGTGACAGCGCTTGCCTACAGTCAGCATGGCCAGCGGTTGGTGAGCGGGAGTGAAGATGGACACCTTAAGCTCTGGGATACTGCAACGGGTCAGGAGCTGGCTAATCTTCAGGCGCACCGCGATCGCATTTCTGGGGTGGCGATCACAACCGATGCACAAACCCTGATCAGTGCCAGCTTTGACCAGACAATTCGAATTTGGTGGCGATCGTAACGAGCTGAGCCGAGAAAGATAAGTAAAAATTTTAGATCTTATCAAGAGGATCAATTTCAACTCATGAGTCATAGTTCCCATTTGCGCCTATCATTGATTTAAGCAAATAAGCTAACAAAAAGAGATTGATTTAAATCAATCGAAGCAACAACACTCAACAATTATGGCTTACGTTTTGCTATTTCTCCTGGGTCTGGGGGCAGTGGCAATCGCTAGGTACTACAGCCGGGAGGATGTCCTGAGTCTGGCTTGGAACTTAGTCGGTGTCATTGCTTTGGCTTGGTCTTACTTTTGGAGTCCCACAGAACTCCAACTCGGCATAACGCTCCTTGTGCTCGGAACCTACTCTTGGCTTCGGGTTCAGTCTCAATCCCAGCGTCGTTAATGATAGAGGCATCAACCGATGCAAATTACCAACAAAATCCATTTTAGAAATCTGCGGGGCGACCTTTTCGGAGGCTTGACCGCTGCAATTATTGCCCTGCCCATGGCCCTCGCCTTCGGGGTTGCCTCGGGCGCTGGTGCCGTTGCTGGCTTATGGGGGGCGGTGCTCGTGGGCTTTTTTGCTGCCCTCTTCGGCGGTACACCCACTCTAATATCAGAACCCACTGGGCCGATGACTGTCGTGATGACCGCGGTTATCGCCAACCTAACTGCCGCCAACCCCGAAAATGGGATGGCGATGGCGTTCACCGTCGTTATGATGGCGGGGGTTGTGCAAATGTTACTGGGGGCTTTCCGGCTTGGGCGCTACGTCACCCTGATGCCCTATACCGTCATCTCCGGTTTCATGTCCGGCATCGGGATTATTCTGATCATCTTGCAAACTGCACCCTTCCTCGGCCAAGCGAGTCCCAAGGGTGGGATTTTGGGGACGCTGGGGAGCTTGCCAGAACTGTTACAAAATATCAGTCCGGCTGAAACAATTTTGTCAGGCATGACGTTGGCTCTCCTCTTTTTGACCCCCCGAGCGCTCAAGAAAGTTGTGCCGCCTCAGCTCATTGCCCTTGTAGTCGGTACGATTGTCTCTCTGACTGTCTTTAGCAATTTGGATATTCGTCGCATTGGTGAAATTCCTACCAGTTTACCCAGTTTACAAGTACCAACGTTCACGGCGGATCAGTTCCAACTGATGCTGGTAGATGCCTTGGTGCTGGGGATGCTCGGTTGTATTGATGCTCTTCTAACCTCAGTGGTGGCTGATAGTCTCACTCGGACAGAGCATAACTCCAACAAAGAGCTGATTGGTCAGGGGCTAGGTAACTTATTTTCCGGTCTCTTCGGCGGTTTAGCCGGGGCTGGCGCCACGATGGGCACAGTGGTCAATATTCAATCTGGGGGTCGCACTGCCCTCTCTGGTCTAACCCGTGCCTTTATTTTGCTAGTGGTTGTCCTCTGGGCGGCGCCGTTAACTGCCAATATTCCTTTGGCAGTGTTAGCAGGGATCGCGATTAAAGTGGGGATCAATATTATCGACTGGAACTTCCTGAAACGAGCCCATCAAATTTCGCTTAAGGCTGCTTTCATTATGTATGGTGTGATTGCCTTAACCGTGTTTGTTGACTTGATGGTCGCTGTCGGTGTGGGGATCTTTATTGCGAATATCCTCACGATCGAGAACCTTAGCAAAATGCAATCTAATTCCGTCAAGGCAGTTAAAGCAATTACCGATACGGATGATCAGATTGTGCTGAACCCCACCGAGAAACAACTGCTCGATCGCGCTGAGGGACGTGTGTTGCTATTCCATCTCAGTGGCCCGATGATCTTCGGGGTAGCCAAAGCGATCTCACGTGAGCACAACGTAATTGATAACTATGAATCCTTAATTCTAGACTTGAGTGATGTCCCCCTATTGGGTGTGACCTCTTCCCTGGCGATTGAAAACGCGATTCAGGAAGCAATTGAGGCGGATCGTCATGTCTTCATTGTTGGAGCAACAGGACGCATCCAGCGCCGCTTGCAAAAGTTGGGAATCTGGCAGTCCATCCCGCCGCAGCATCTGCTCCTCGATCGCCAAGAGGCTCTAACCCAGGCTCTAGCACTTATCGAACCTCAAGATGAATCGGAGTCCTCAACCCCCTCTTCTATTGGCTCACTGGGTTAAGTTCAATCAACTGTGTGTAGGGTGGGTAATGTTCCACCCTCCCTAGCATTACAGTCCACATCTCAGAATCTTGACTCACGTAACGTTCTGGAGCAGGGCGTGTCATTAGTTAACACCAGAAGCCTGATGGGACAAGCAATAGAGCGCCCGACCCAAACAACAGGAAAAGGGGCGGTAAGGCAGTCACCGTAAGCGTTTGCCATCTAACTGACGATAGCCCCTAACTGACACGAGCAATTTTTAAATTCAAATCAACTCAAAACCCTTTTAAAATCATGGCTTTTTTAATTGAACCCAAATTTCTACTAACCGCTATTCTTTTCGTCGCCTACGCTATCTTGCTGCTCCGTCCGATCGCCCATTTTATGCGTCAGCAATCCACAGGGGCGATCGCAACTTCCAGTCAAACCCAAATCGCTCCCTTGAGCTTCTTGCGTTGGATAGGCTTACGTCTAGCGTTGCTTGTGCCCTTAGTCGGCGTGCAAATGCTCTGATCTTTGAGTTCAAAGTTCAGAGTTATTCAAGTCTCCACTTGAATCAGCATTACATGCAATCAACAGCATAGATTGTCTAATGACAAGCAAGATACCCACGCTGTAGACACTTGTATAATTACGATCTCAGAACTTTGAACTTTGAATTTTGAACCCTGAACTCCCTTACTGAGCCACGCGCCATAACACAATGCTACCAAACACTATACCCAGCCCATTGGCAATCCAGGCGGCCACAATCGGCGGCAACGCCCCCGCTACCCCCATTGCTCCAGTGGTGGTAAAGAGAGTGTAGTAGACAAAAATCATCACTACACAGATTGCAAAGCTAGTGCCTCGACCACTGTTGTTGGTATGAGCCCCCAACGCCGCACCGACCCAGCCAAAAATCAGACAGGCAAAAGGAAACGAAATTTTTTGATGAAGACGGGTGGAAATTTTTCGAATCCCTTGCTCATCTTGGCTAAAGCGGAGAAGTTTAAGGTGCTCACGGGCTTGAGCGATCGTCATTTCGGTGTTATCCCGAATCCGCTGGGCTAGCTCCAGAGGCGTCTTGGGGAGTTGGAGTTGTTCTTCCTGGAAACGCAGGATATTACGAAAGGAACCATCTCCTGCCAGCAAGTAAATAATGCCGTCAAAGAAATCCCATTTGTTGATCTTGGGGTTCCATTGGGCTGCTGCTGCGGTAATAATTTGGCTGACATTGCCTTGGGTGCGATCGACCACAGTGAGGTTATACATTTTGTCCCCGTCGAAGGTTTCAGCATAAAACAAGCGAGTCAGGACGTTACGCTCCTGGCCCTGCTCATCAACAACTGGGCCATATTCCGGGTAAAAAATATTGTTGTCTTGAAATTGAGGGCGATCGCCGCTGAGGGCTTTTTCTAAAGTAATCGCAGCCACATGGTTTGATTCCGGTACAACCCAATCGTTAAACCAAAACGTCAGACCGGTAACCAGCAGACTAAAAATGACCCCTGGCAACACAATGCGATAAACACTCACTCCCACGCTCCGCATCGCCACCAACTCACTATCGGCTGCCAAACGGCTATAGGTCATCAGTGTCGCTAGTAGCAACGACATGGGAAAGGCATAGCAAATAAATTGAGGCGTACTAAAGAAGGCGACCTTAAGGGCAAGGGTGATCGGGAGGCCAAACTCAGTTACACGGCGCACCAAATCAAACAAAACACCAACGGCAATCCCTAAAGACGAAAACAAGCCCACACCAAACAGGAAGGGGGCAATGGTTTGATTCATGATGTAGCGATCGAGCACTGACCTCTGCCAGAGTTGCTGCCACTTCAATGGTGATTTTGTTGCTGTCAATGCGCTATGCTCCGTTCCGAATCATCAACTAAACTTGAAAATCCTCACCTAAATAGTATTCTCGCACCAAGGGGTTGTTATAAAGTTCTTCGGCTGTACCTGCTGCGAGAATCTCGCCATCCCGCATAATATAGGCGCGATCGGTAATCGCCAAGGTCTCCCGAACATTGTGGTCAGTGATGAGGATGCCCATTGGTCGTTCCCGCAGTGTAGCCACTAACTTTTGGATTTCTGAGACTGCGATCGGGTCAACCCCAGCGAACGGTTCGTCCAGCAGTAAATAATCAGGCCCTTGTTGTCCTGTGGCCAAGGCCCGGGCAATTTCTGTGCGACGGCGTTCCCCTCCAGACACAAAGCGTCCAGGGGTTTTGGCGACTGCGGTCAGCCGAAATTCTTCGAGGAGTTGGTTTAAGCGTTGGGCTTGGCGATCGCGGCTCAAGTTTGTCTGCTCCAGCACCAAGCGCAGGTTATCCGCCACGGTGAGATTGCGAAAAATGCTGGCCTGCTGGGGCAAATAGCCAATCCCGAGGTGCGATCGCTCATCCAAAGTGAGTTGCGTGATTTCACGGTTGTTGAGCCAGACCGTGCCCCCATTGGGTCGTACCAGCCCGGTTGCCATATAAAACGTAGTGGTCTTGCCCGCGCCATTGGGGCCCAGAAGACCCACAATCTCGCCGGGTGCAACATCCACCGTCACGCCCTTGACCACAGCCCGTTTACCGTAGGATTTCTGTACGTTCTGGAGATAGATCGTCATGCTAACGAGAAGCGCAATATTACTCCAACGGTGGTAGACCTTCTGGGTTTAATGGGGGTAAGCCATCCGGGTTTGGAGGCTGACCCACCTCAGCCGCTGGTACGTCAGAGGGTTCACTGTAGGGTTCTTTAAATGCAGGTTTGGGATTGTAAACTGGGCCTTGGGCAGATGGTGGTGTGGTAGGGGGAGCGTCGGGGTCAGAGAGAATATAAATCGATTCGACTTGGCGGCTATCAGGGGGGATGGCTACCGCTCGGCCCTCAGCAATGTAATAGTCGACAATTTCAGCGCGAATACTGTTGCCTTCTTGAAGCACATAGACATTTCCGGTCAGCCGTACCCGTTGCTCTCGACTGAAATATTGTGCCTGAGCAGAGGTTGCTTGCATCTGGCGGGCAGGGTAATCAATGCGTACATTGCCTGTGGCTGTGACGATTCCGCTGACCTGATCTGCTTCTTGGCGATCGGAGCGGATTGTCATGGCCCGGCCATCAGCAACTTGGGCTTGAGCGAGGGGAGAAGAAAGTCCTGCGATCATCCCAAAACCAGCCAGAATAGAGAGCGTTGCTGCGATCGCTGTCCCTTTTGTTTGTTGCCATCCCATTGCCATAACGTCCTTCATTCGTAACGCGACTCAATAACGACTGCGGTAAATTCTGCTCGGTAACTTATGTTGCTTGAACTCATGTCTATTTTATGATGTTCATCCAGACTCTGGCAGAATCCGCAAGGTTTCTTCCCCTCGAACACTTATAAACATTTAGTGATCGGCAGGATGCCAGCGCTATAGTCTATCAATTTTCAATATTTGTAGTGAACAAACTTCTGGGGAGCTCAATTCATTACTATTTTTGCGACTTCCCAGAGCTAGAACAACGAGGGGTCGTTGCGAGCTGACCCAGAATCAGTATTTTTTGAGGCTTCCTTTTTTGGGAACGTTTGTATGTAATGGATATGTTGCTTAAGCGGTTTCTATCAACCAACAGATCTGAGGTAAAGGGGCTGCAACTTCGGAGAGCGCCTCTGGCGGGGTCTGCTGCACCGTTTCTAGAAGGGTTAGGCTCTGCTCAAACAGTTGGGTTACATCGATCTGTTGGTAGTCTGGCTGATAGCCCCGTAAGCGGCGGAGGCCTTCTCCCAGCAAGGTAGCAGCCCCTCGCCAGTTCAGATTCTGAAGATGGTAGCAACCCACCGCCACTTGCAACATCCCCTGATAAAAGGTCTTATCAGGTTCGAGTGCTTCAACCCACATCGCTTCAAGAATGTCGTGACAGGCATAGAACTCCTGCACGTTGAATTGCTCAACCGCTGCGGCTAAAGTGACTTCAGACATTACCCTAAAGGTGCTAATGCATTAACTCCCTTGCAAGCTCTCACGAACTTTGAGGATTTCTTCCATTTCAATATCCTGCTGCTCTCCTGCAAAATCATTATCTGGGGTCAAAAAGAGCATGCAGTGGCATTCTTTGCGCTCTCGCATCGGCACACAGGGACAATTCCAATACGCAGCCTTCACCTCGGCTTCTTTATCCTCATAATGGCGACAGGGACAGAGTGGAGAACCCAGCTCATCCTTGTGGCGGGCTAACCCTTCAATCACCACTGCGGTCACGGATGGATCAACGCAAAAGTAGGTGTCGGTACGCTTGGCATAGGTCTCCGAAAAGCTTTTCATGGCTTCGAGAGACTTATTGGCTTGGGAAGGCTCTGCTTTTGCAGATGTCATAGTTTCGTGGTGTAATACTCAACAATTCTTCAAGCATTGTATCGTAAGCTGATCGCGGATCTATGGACTGGTGGCAGGGTTTCCTGAATCTCGTTTTTAAATATTCCTGTGCCCTCTGCCGCCAATCAGCAGATGAACCCCTCTGCCCCACCTGTCAGACTAAGGTGCAGCAGCAACGTCGCCTGCTCCCCAAAAAGTCTGTGGAGGTTTTGGCTTGGGGAAATTATGGCAAGGATCTGCGGTCTGCGATCGCTGCCCTCAAATATCGCAATAATCCTCAAGTTGCTGAACTGTTTGGCCATTGGCTGGGCGACGCTTGGTTGAAAAACAAAAAAAACAAGGTTCGGCCACTGGTTGTTCCCATTCCAATGAACCCGTCAAAGCGGCGCGATCGCGGTTTTGACCAGGCTGAATTGCTGGCTCGCAGCTTCAGCCACTACACCCATCTACCCTATTGTGCTCAAGGGTTGGAGCGGATCAAACAAACCGAAGCCCTTTACAATCTTGATCCGCGTCAGCGCCAGCATACGATGCAAGATGCCTTTGCTTTGGGGCCAGCCTTTCGCCGTCGTCGTCCTCAGCGCCCAATCTTGCTTGTTGATGATATTTTCACAACCGGGTCTACCGCCCGCGCTGCCACAAAAATGCTGCGCAAACACGGAATCAGCGTACAAGGTATGGTAGTCCTTGCAGTTACCCCCCGCAAAACGCATAAGGCGTCGACGGCCAAACCAGCTTCAACACCATAAACCTCTAGATTTCTATGGTCATCACCAAACGTCCTAATAACTCCTCACTACCCAAATTTTCCGTGTTCTGCAAACGATTGTTTGGTGATCCTAAAGTGCGTTGGTTCGCAGTGGGGCTCTTTTTCACGGGGTTTAACTTTCCAGTCTTATATCTGCTACAGCAGAAGCTTTTACTCTCAGACAATGCTGCGATCCTGATTGCTTCAGAAATTAGCCTGGTTGTTCGCTTCTTTGTCAACGATCGCTGGGTTTTTGGTCAGAAACGCCCAACCTGGAAGCGGTTTTGGCAATACCATGTGGCCACGGCTAGCAGTTTTGTGATTTGGAATGGGACAGCGATTGGGGCAGGTTATCTGCTCCGCTGGCAGTTTTCTACAGTTATGCCCGATTGGCTGCCGCTTCAACTGGCGGCCTTAATCGCCACGTGCTGCTCATTTGGCTGGAGCATGTTCACAAATTTCTTTTGGGTTTGGCGGCAACCAAAGGCGTCCCGCCGTCCACCCCAAAATTAGCGCCAGAATTCAATCCCAAAATTAAATAATTTTGTTGCCAGAGATACCCTGAATTCCCTGCGCCAGTTTATCTTAAGGGTATTAGAATCCAGATCACACGAGGAGTTACCGTTTTGAAAAAGGTAGAAGCAATTATTCGCCCGTTTAAGCTCGATGAGGTCAAGATTGCCCTAGTGAATGCGGGCATTGTGGGGATGACCGTTTCAGAGGTGCGTGGCTTTGGTCGTCAAAAGGGTCAGACTGAACGCTACAGAGGCTCTGAGTATACCGTTGAATTTTTGCAGAAGCTAAAGCTTGAAGTCGTCGTCGAAGATGCTCAAGTCGATATGGTGGTCGATAAAATCACTACGGCAGCAAAGACAGGCGAAATTGGCGATGGCAAGATCTTTATTAGTTCTGTGGACGAAATCATTCGGATTCGCACCGGCGAGACGAATTTTGAGGCAGTTTAGAATTAACCATTTGGCTTAATGCAGCGATCGCTCTCTTGCACGAACCAGCAAGGAGGCGATCGCTATTGCTCATAAAAAACAATGCTTCATGCATCAATGCTCAAGTTTGCCCAAACTGGACGCATGGGTTCATTGTGCTGTGGCATGACCCGCACTGAACTTAAAGGGATGCTGGGTTCATCGCAACTCTGGGGGCCACACAGAACTAATACCAAATCCGCAAAGTAAAGGGAGAACAGGAATCAAGCAGGCCACCAATAAAAATGGGTCAGATCACGAATCTGCTCCTGCATAGAATGGGCTAAAGTCAAGCAGCGTTGACAGAGGATATC
>JAAHHN010000340.1:0-2519 GCA_010672165.1 Spirulina sp. SIO3F2
CTGAAAATCCTCGTGTCGGCGGTTCGATTCCGCCTCCCGGCACTCCTAAAACCCTTAACCCGTGAGAGTTGTAGCGATTTACTCTCACGGGTTAATTTTAGCCGTTTTGACTATTTTTGACTATCAAATGCATATCATTTGCATATCAACCGTCCTTTTGGTCGGTACGGTAAGCGGGTTTCAACGGTTTTGAGCCCGGATTGAGCCCTTTGAGTACGGTTTGAGGATTTTGAGTAGAAATTGAGTCGTGTGGATGTTGGCTTAAAATTCAGGCACACCAACGGTGGTTACAATCCCGGCGTAGCTATTAAGAATTGTTTTGGGACTGTTGCCGCACCAAGCGGCCACTTGGGTGAGGGAAATTCCCTCGTTGAGACAAAGCGTGATAAACGTGTGCCGGGTGTTATAGGCCTTCCGGTAGCGAATATGGGGCAGCGTCCCTAGAACACCCTTCCAAGCACGATTCAGGAAGTTATGGGAGTCAATGTACTTCCCAGTCTTGGAACGGAAGATTATCCCCTTACCCCTCTGGGCTGTTTTGATGGGCCCCAATAACTGGCGGAGCTGCTCATTGACCGGAAACCGTCGTGTTTTATGGGTTTTGGTATCCTTCCGGCGTTTGAGCACATAGGCTTCCGAAATGGTGATCACCGAGAGGTCAGGGCTAAGGTCATCCCAACGCAACCCAATGGCCTCACTCTGGCGGCAACCTGTCCAGAAGCAGAACTTCACAAAGTCGGTGTAATAGCTGTAATATTCGTTCTCTTCAAAGGCTTTGATGATTTGGTCACGCTCATCAATAGTGAAGGGGTCAATCTCCGGAGCAGATGACTTTGCCTGGATGCGGAGAAATTGGAAAGGGTTAGCTGAGATCAGTTCTTCGTCATAAGCCCAGGCGCAGCAGGCTTTGATGTAGTTAAAGGCTTTCTTAGCGGCGCGAGGTGATAGCTTGTCTCTGAGATGCTTACGAATCAGCTTGGCCTGCGCAATCTGTTGGGTGGGCAATGCCTTGATATGGGTTTCAACAGTTTTATAGGTGGTGTCGATCGTGGTGCTCTCAATGGTGTTTCGTTTGAATTGAGTGAACTTTTCCCAAAGGTCAATCAACGGTGGTTCATCATTCGCCACAGCATATTTGGAACGGTAGCGTTTGAGCGAATGGTCAAAGTTTTCGAGGGCAATATCTGCTTCAATCTGTTGGGCTTTGGCTTTAGCAATTCTGCGATTCTCTGCTGTATTTGCCAATCCCAAGCTCATATATTTTTGAACCCCACCAAAAACATGGCGAGGCAGCCGGAGCCGCAAGCGACCCCGGTATTTTTCAACAGTTACAGTGCCTTTGGGTTTACGAGGCACTTCAAAATCTCCCCAGGAAGAAGCAGAGCTGATCGCAGTGCTGCTTGAACTTCTTGATCGCAGTCCCCATATCACAGTCCCCTTGAGACCTGAAGGCATAGCCATCAAGGTTGTGCTCAAACGAATCATTTTCATTCCAATCACAGTAGAGAGCACCTGTCCACTCATTCCCTGATTCTGATTCCCAATAGGTGAAAATCATCCGAAGCCCCCTGAATTTGGGAAGTTTTCCTTCCCAGTCAAAGATTGTTATATCTAGCCATTCGAGCTGATAAAAGTTGTCTTTTAGCAGATCATATTCTTGAAGCGGTGTTGTAGCTCTATCATCCATTTCTTATATTTCTCCTATTCAAAAAAGGGGGTATATCACCCCCTGAATGTGTTTGTTAACGTCGATTTATCTGAATCTCGACACGCAAGTCGCGTGTCCCGATTCGCACAAATTCACCGTTTTCATAGGAGACGAGAACAATCAATCCCCACAGAAAACTACGGAATGTTTTGGGTTGCATAAAACCTCCTTAGTTCTTGACAGGAAGACTGACGCGACGGCGACGGCATTCTTTCTCAATGGCGGTGGACATTGCCCAGCAATTGCGCATCTCCGCTTGGGCGACAACATCCTCAATACCGAGGGGCAGGGATGCGTGGGCAAGCTGTTGGGCGAGAGCTTCAGCCGTCTGGCTGGCGCGGCGGTGTTCAGAGATGAGTTGCTGGACAGAAAGCCGGCGTGCATAGGCTGAGTAGTCAGGTGGCTCGCTCAGGGTGGCAACTTTCTGAGTGTTGTCTGTGCTGGTGTAGCGGGTTTGGGTGCTCATTTGTCACCGTCCTGCTCTGCATCGAGCCGAGTGATGACTGAATCGGCAAGGTCAATAGCGTACTGAGCAGCAAGATGAGGGACTGTTGTCCTCTGGGCAATACCGCTAATCGCTAGTCCAATAAGCCATTGGCGGTAGGTCATGCCCTCGTGGGGATAGAGATCCCCCCCGATTGAAACCTCGGCTGGTGGACTTGGGAAGGCTGGCTTATTTCCAACACTCATCTCACACCCCCAGCAGTTGCGAAACAACAGCAAAGAGCTTGTCTGTATCGAGTTCACCCCGGAAGGCGACGACCATTGCAGGGGGTGAGGTGATGATGCCTTCATCAGGGTCTCGCCAGGA
>JAAHHN010000340.1:3298-4757 GCA_010672165.1 Spirulina sp. SIO3F2
GGGTTATTTTTTTGTCCCCCTCGCCTCACCCCATGAACCATGACAACCGATATAGATCGCCTGGAGCAACCAGACGGGTATGACTTCAGCGCTATCACCAACGCCCTACCCCCGGCAGACCTCAACGCAGAAGCCGAACTCATCGGCGTAGTCTTGCTCGACCCCGACGCCTACGAACGAATCAGGGAAGTCATCACCGCTTCAGACTTCTACGACACCGCCCACCAACGCATCTTTCGAGCTATCGAGCAAGTCGCCTCCCACGGAGAACCGCCCAATCTCCCCCTGGTCATTAATCATCTCGACTCCATTAATAAACTCAACGCCATCGGCGGCACAGTCAAACTCGCCAGCATGGTTGAACCCATCGTATCGAGCGTTAATGCTGATATTCTCGCTAAACTGGTCAAAGAAAAATCCTTACGACGGGGTGTTATTGGCCAAGCCCTAGCGATCGCCGAACGGGCCCAAACCCCAACCCTGCCAATTGACCACACCCTAGAGCAAGCGGTTAAGACCGTCAAAGACCTGCAAGCCGAAACAGGCAGCGGCATTGAGCGCCAACGCAACAAAATTAAACGCTTGGTTGACCGAGTCAAAGGCATCCTCACCAGTCCGTGGGAGAGCTATATCAAAGAAGACCTGCTCCTGCAATTGGCCCGTGAAACTAATCGCCCCGTTAACCATCTACAAACCCTCTACCACAAATCTTTAATCCCCCACACCTGCGGCAGGCTGATGTCCATCCGCGAACTACGGGACAAAGTGGGCAATCGGTGTGATGAATGGATTGCTCATGGTTGGTATGCAGCGGGTTCAACCACCTTGTTTCACGCTCCCGGTGGCACAGGTAAAACTACATTCTTGCTCGACCAAATCAAGGAACTCATCCAGGGCAAAGAATGGCAAGGGTTTCCAGCTTCCGGTAAGCGGCGGGTGCTGTTCGTGCAAACTGATGAGCCTGAGAACCGCTTCCTTAAAAGCCTCAGCGATCGCGGCTATGACGATGATGAACCCAACTTCAGAACCATCACCACCTTTGCCGTTGATCACATCCCCATGTTGGTGGCCCAATGCCAAGAGTTCAAGCCTGATTTGATTGTGATTGACTCTCTCACCAGTGCGAGCAAGTTTTCAACGGTCTCAGAGAATGACTCGGTTTATGCCCGCCCTCTGTTGGAGCTGGCTGAACTCAGCAATCAAATGGGCTGCCATACCATCGTCATTCACCACACCGGCCGAGCAACGGGTGAGGCTCGGGGGACAACTGCTTTGGTGAATGCGGTTTCACAGGTCATCAAGCTTGACCATGACCCCCATTCCTATGACCCCAACGATCTCATCATTCAGAGCACTAAGAGCCGCGATCGTGCTCCTATCAAGTACCGTTTGCACCGTGATGCGGATACGCTGCGTTGGGAGTTGCTGGATGAAATCATTGCTGATGAAGCACCGGATA
>JAAHHN010000341.1 GCA_010672165.1 Spirulina sp. SIO3F2
TAAACGCAGTACTCGTGCTCTCACAAAAGCCTTGACCTAATTGACGTTTAGGGGTTGCGGAGAGGAGGTGAAGTTGGTTAAAATTGTGCATAGTTGCGCTCTCGGAAAGCGTGACCGTCCGGGAGCAGTGATGATGCGTCCCGGTTTTTCTTTTTATTTATTTTAATATCTAATTTATCTATTTGATCGAGCGCCGAGGGAAACTACCACCCTCATAATGTTTGACCTTGAAATCTCCTACCCGTTTGAAGAATGCGTGATTAACCTTCCTGGCGACATAGATGCCCAAAGCAGAGCCACTATCAATCTGTGCTACGGAATAGCCCAACTCTCTGGCTCGCACCTTAACAATGGTGTATTCCTTCTTCCGATGCTCCGATGGAGGCAGAGCTTTCTTGGTACGCATCAGAGAAAGTTCATCAGAAAATCAGGGTTGGGACGGGAAGATGGAAACCGCTGTCGTTGACGAAGGGGAGGAAATCTTCTCCCTTACATGAAAGTCACCCGAGAGGGCATCAGCTAAAGGTTAGCCAATGCCATAGGCATAGCCATCTTTGCCATGAACTTTGCGACAATATTTAGCATTGATGCCCTGCACCAAGCCGTTAGCAGTGGAGATATTGAAAGATCCCGTTGAACGCACCGCCACCCGCCCAACATGGACACCCGCCTTCTTGCCCTTGGGCACATCAGCCCGAACGATATCACCCGTTTGGAAGCCCTTAACGAACTTATTCCTCGGCACATAACGCTTGGGAAAACCGAACTTATCCGTGCGGCACATCTGACGAGTCCCATGGCCGGTTGCTTTGATATTGAGGGGTTGCTGAGTTAGCATTTCCAGACTCTCTACATCGCCAATACAAGCAGCATCCAGCCAATGGTCTTTGGGTAGATTGAATCGGCAACGGTTGAACTTGGTCTGTCCACCCGTCCCGGTCTGCACGGTCAGCCCCGTCGCCTTGAGGGCATTGAATAGTGCCCAGCGAGTGGAATTCACCGCAGCGGTATCTTTCAATGGCGCTTTAGCTTGTTTGAGAATGCGCCCCAACAGATTTGGCTTTCCCGAGAGAAAGTCCGCCACCGCCTGGTTTCCCTTCGCTTGGTTGCACGGGCGACAAGCCAGGGTTAGGTTACTGACCCGATTGCTGCCGCTCTTGGACTTAGGTTGAATATGCTCAACCTCCAAAGGGGTGTCTTTGGCTCCACAATAGGCACATTCCCTGCCCCATTTTTCGAGCAGATATTCTCGAACTTCGTAGCCTGCCAGTTCTCCCTGTTGGTACTCAGTCCCTGAGATTTCAGAGTTTTGCATGATTTGAGTGTCAAATCGTACCAGTTCTTGAGCGATTGAACCAATGGCGCAAAACCGACGGAGCCGATTTACCCAGGTCATCACTGTCTCGACCCGATGTTGCAGGGAGGGTGGGAGCCATCCTTGGGGGCGAGTGCGATTGAGAAACCGGGGTTGACGGTAGCGGGTTTTGCGGCTGCGCCGACTCCGCCGCAGTTGGCGACGGGAGAGCAACGAGGCTTTGATGGCTTGCCCTCGATGGTGCAGGTTGGCTCCCCAGAGCAATTGGTTGCCTTTCAAGATGGCGATTCCGGTGGTTTTGGAACCGGGATCAATCTTGATTTGGCAAGGCTCTGGGTTTTCGTTCACCACCTTCTTGAGAACGATGCTAAAGGGATAGCGCCGATAAACGGCGGCTTTGCCTGCATTCAACAGTCGTCGCGCTGTCCCTGGTTTGCAGGGGGTTAACGGTTTCTTGTTGGTATCAATTACGAGAACGAGGTTAGACATGGTGTTGTCTATAAACTTTTCAGTAATGTTCGCTTCGCCAATGTTTTAAAAGTTTGTGATGCTCAAGACACTGCTTTAACTCCCTAGGGCTGTTTAATCTTGAACCTCAGAGCGTGGGGCTAGCGAGGCACTCCACGGTGAGATGGCTTTCAAAACGTAGTCCTCGAAGGACTTAGGCTGGTCAGATATCAGGTTTTTTCAAGCCCCTCGTCTTTAGGCAGGGGTTGGCTCCTGGTGGAGTTTCTGACACTAAGTTATTGATAATTCCCATCACCGTACAGCGCATTCGATAGTCCTGTGCCCAATTTGATTCGGCGATCGCTATCCTTAAAAGATCTCGTTCCGTCATGCCTTGGTAAACAAAATCCCCATAATCTTTTCGCTTAATATTTTTTCGATCTCGCTCTTTTTCTTGAAGTTTTACGTCTATTGATTGATGATCCGGAGGTAAAATAAAGCGACCTCTATTGTTCAAGAGCGCATACGAAACTTCATTAGAGAGATTATGGGGACTCGTCGATTTTTTGTCACGATAATCGACTATTCCAGGAAAGCTTGTGTTATTATTATTCATAGATTTATTATTTTTTTCGACCCATTTCATTGCTGTGGAATGGGTCGGTTTTTGTTCGGAGCGTCAGTTGTGAACCCTGTGGTTCATTCTTCTGAAACGGGAATGATGGTGAAGGTGGGCTGATCGCCTGGGATGCAGGCAACGTGTACTGTGTCGCCCTCGCCGAAGTCTCGGTTGACGTTGATCGTCGTGGGGGTTTGCAAATCCCACTGTTCGGCTGCTTCCATGGCGGCGTGAAGCGCCTCGTCAGGCTCCATGTCGAGAGTGGGGCAGTGAAGTACGGTGATTTTGCTGAAGTGTTGGGTCATGGGTCTGTGTGGTGGATGAGCGTGAGTGGTTTGCGACTTAAATTGAGCGCAGCGCCGCAAGAGATGAGTTGAAATCTGAGATTTTTTGCATTAGGCTCTCTGCTTCTTGAGCGCGAGAGAAGTCACGCCAAGCGTTGTCGATCAGGTTCAGTAGCTCGGTGTTAGGTTCAGCCGAGAGGAATGCCCGAAGCTGTTCGCGTTCTTCTTTCTCCATCCAGGCAGAGAAGTCACACACTTGCGCCAGGTAGGAGATTAAGTGCTGCTCTACATCTGGGGTGTCTGCCCAGTCTCCGATGCAGCTAAGACCCGGCATTGTGGTTGGGATGAGTCCGATCAGGTGGTTAACAACAGGAGATTCGTTAGGAGTGGTAGTCATGGGGTTTAGATGTAGTTGGACGGGAGGATGCGCAGGGCGGTGAGCACCCAGAGGAGATGGAGGTGAGAAAACCAATAGGTGATGCCTCCCCTGGCGTGGCGCATCATTTTGTAGTTCTCTGCTGTGAATCGAAGGTTTAGTCCTTCCCTCACTGAGTATTGGGGGGTAGCACCTGCGAATAGGGCGGCTGTACTGATTAGCAGTGCAAAAAAAAGGTTGGTGGTGATTTTTTGGTATTCGACACGCATGGTTACTCGCTGTAGCGGTAGTGAGGGTATTACTGCTTCTCCCAAAAGCTCAGGCGCATGTAGTTGGGAGATCGCCCGTCAATGGCGAATTTCAGCTCATGCTGCTGACATAGGTCGAGCAAGACCTGAACCTCGTGCCCCCAAAGAGATCCCGAGATAGTAACAGTGACGCAGCGTTCGGCAGTCCAGTCGGTTTTCTTGAGGGATGTCTGATTGAGGTGGTAGATGCCGCGATAAACCTCACCCAGGCAGTCTGCGACGCGACGCCCCAAAAGGCTGATGTGCTTGATGCCCAGCGTCTTTTGAATCCAGTCTGCGCCTGCATATCTTTGAATTGTGTTGTTCATAAGTCAATCTGCATCGTTATCGACCTGCTTCACGCGCCGTTCGACAAACAACGAAACAGCAATACTGTAGATTTGCTCCATTAGCCCTTCGGCCTCGACGTAATCCAGATTGCTGACCCCTCGGTTGGCTGCCCGGAGCTTCACATCAACATGGAGACGCGATCGCACTTCACGCCATAGGGCATTCCAAGCTTTGCGGTATTCATTCCCATCCTTTGTCCCTTCCCGCTGGCGAAAGGCATAGTCCTTGACCAACTCGTTTAGTTCAGTGCGACGACTGCGCGGTGGAACATCAACGGTGGGTGGGCCATAGTGCAAACTGATATGGCCGTCTACCCCCGATTGCAGTTTGAGGGATGGTTGCTTGCGTTGCTCTAACGCTTCGACGCGAGTAACAATTTCGTCAAGCCAGGTGGCGATCGGTTCAAGGGCGGTGGCCAGGGCCTGTCCGATCACAGTGCCCAGTTCTTCGGTATTGATATTCTGGTGGGAGCCGTTCAGCGTCTTGAATTGTTTCTCTGCCTCGATGAAGTACTGGCGGATTTGGCGGCCTTTCCCTGTATTGGACATTAAGCAGAAGTGCTTGAAGGAGTCTGTGGTTAGGAAATAAGACTGAGAAGGGCGTCCAATCCTTGCTGTGTGGGGTTTTGAACATGATGTTGAAAAGTCGATCCCCTCATCCAGAAATTTAACTAAGTGGCGTTTTGCGCTGGCTTTTGTGGAATAGCCAGCAATCTGCCAGGCCAGATCAAAGTCCACGGGGAAGAGTTCACCGTTTTGCTCTTCAAGCATCCATTGGCGAATGAGTTGCTGGGGGTCGAGTTTGGCTGAAATTGTGGGCATGTCGATTTGTTGAATGAACAGAGAGCGATCGCTTTGCGCGACCTGAGCGTCAAAGCGATCAACATAAATAAATAGTATTATCAAATAAATATATTTGATCAACTTATTCTATATTTGCTGGCTCTGACGGCATCAGCACCACACAAACCTCCTCTCGCCGCCGATACCTACACGCAACTTCGTTCAAGG
>JAAHHN010000342.1 GCA_010672165.1 Spirulina sp. SIO3F2
TATAAAAAGCTATCATATCCATTAATCCGATCTGTGCTGAGGCTGAGATTAGCACTGATGTCTGCAAAGTTTGAACCGGCCGTACTAAGATCACTATTTTGGGCAATGATGGAATTCACAATTTGGTGACTCCCCACAGTTGCGATATGTACTCCCCCTCCTTCCCCAAAGCCAAACGTGTCTGAATCGGCAACGTTGAAGGCGATCGTACTGTTCGTTATGGTTGCATTACCCGTATTAAGAAATAGTCCGCCCCCATAATCGTTAGCGATGTTCCCCGATAACGTTGAATTGATAAGGGTCACATTCCCGTTAGCTACGGCAAGACCGCCGCCATTGCCGGTGACCGCTGCATTGTTGGCAATGGTTGAAGCAGAAATACTGATGTCACCATTAGTAGAGGCGATCCCGCCGCCGTCAATGTTGGCAGAGTTCCTAGAGAGGGTGGTATTGGCTAGCGTTAGGGTGCCCGTTCCCGTGTGGAGAATGCCGCCCCCAGATGCAGCCGTTGAACCATTTTGAAGGGTTAGATTACTAATTGTGGCGTTATTCGCAGCAATATTAAACAGACGATTACCACCGCCGCCATCTACCACTACGCTCTGCCCCGAACCATCGATCGTCAGATTGTCCGTTGCCCAAGCAATTTCACTACCCAGGTTAATCGTCCCTGACACATTGAAGACAATATCATCACCTACCGCTGCTGCGGCAATCTGATTGCGGAGCGACCCTGCACCCGCGTCCGATAAGTTCGTCACTGTTAAGGTTGCGAGCTTCCCATCCCAATTGGCGATCGCTTCAGTTGTGAAGGAATTAGTGGTCTCAATCTCCCCAGTACTGTGCTCTAGCACCCAATCTGCTCCATAATTGGCGCTGCCTGTAGCATTCACTGAAGCGGCCACATCTGCCCCCGTCAAATCAGCGATACTGGCAATTAACGCCTCCCCTGTTGCCCCCAACGCTGTAAAACAACTGTAGAGTAGGATATCTGCATTCTCCGTTAAGGCATTCCCCCAGCTTTGCAATTGCTGCTGATAATCAGCAATATTTTCACTGCGCAGCCATTGATTTCCCAGCCAGAAATTGCCCGCATTGCCTTCTGCGGCGATCGCCACCGACTCCAGTTGCCCCACAGACCCACTGAGCACGGATAACTGCTCACTGATCACAGCAACCCCGTTCTCGTCAGGTTCAATGATCTGTGCAATGGTTCCTGCGGTGGCTCCGTAGAGTAAGGTTTCAGGATGATCGGCTCTGGCGTCAATAAAGACGGCTTGCTCCGGATTTTCTCCCGTTTCACTAAAGCGAATCACCCGCGTTTTTCCCTGCACTAAGCTGGGGTCGCTAGGGGTGACTTGTTCTGCAGCATAGAGGTCAATCTGTTCTCCTTGTATTGACCCAGCAATAACAACATTCCCCTGGTTCGTATTGGCAGGAAAAATACTTGCACTATGGTGATCAGAATTCTCTAGGGGTAATCCCCCTGTGCTTACCCCGGCTGGGTCTGGGGCAACCACAGGGGGATTGCTGGGGCCAGTCAGTAATGCGGGTAAATCTAGCAGGGAAACTCCTTGCTCTAAAGCCGTTGCAGGCAGATCTAAACTCAGTAGCATTCCCGGTTGAGCCAGATTCACCAATCGCGTTCCAGGCACTGCGGCGAGGGTGACAGTGCCCTTGGTGGTAACAAGTTCCCCTTGGTTTTGAACTGCGCCACCGATAAAGCTCATATTTCCTTCGGTTTGGAGATTACCTTGGTTGATGATTGCACTGGGATTTTCACGCAAGAAGGCAAACTGATTGGGTGTGCCCACTAGGGTTGCGTAGTCATTCGCGCCTGTAGCATTAAACCAACCGCCTTCTAACCCGATGCGATCGGCCGTTGTGGCAAAGAAGTCGCCACTCACATTCAAGCTGGCATTCGGGCCAAACACCATCCCTGCCGGATTCATCAGATATAAGTTGGCATTGCTCCCCGATACTTGCAATGCCCCATCAATCATCGAAGGATTGCCCCCTGTTACCCGCCCTAAAATATTGACAATGCCAGGGTTACTCAGAAAGTTAGCAATTTCCCCTGGGGTTAAACCAAAATCTTGAAACGAATGGAAGAGATTTGCTCCCGCTTGGGTTCCGCCTTCGATATGGTAGGTGCTACCATCCAGCGTGATAATTGTGCCTGTGCCATCCGGGGCAACAGTAATCGATTGGGCAGCGAGAGTTGGCAGCATGACGAGGTGACTGCCGACGCCCAGCAATAACCCGCAACTGATACTCTGAACAATTTGCTGACTCTGCATCCTAAATTGCGATGTGTCTTTAATTTTGGGGTAGATGACTATGCTATCGCCTATAGAAATCGTGACAGAAGAAATTTTTTCGCGCTAGGGAAAAATCACGGAGTTTGTTACCAAGGATTACCAATCAGGGTAAACGCCGACCAATAGTAGGGATGCCAGAAGGTGCGATCGCCCAACTCATGTAACTCAGACGGTAATGGAATCGCTTTATCCGACCCCACCAACTGCTTATCTGCAAGCCGCACTGTGCCATTCAACAATGCCAACTGTGCCTGTCGGAGTGCCTCCCCCTTGGGCAGCCCCAAACTCAACTGCCGATAAAACTCACTCATCAGCGCCAGTGTTGCCGTATCATTGGCACTCCACAAGCCTGCCACGGCTGCTCCCGCTTCCGCTTGCACCGCCAACCCCGCAAACCCATATTCCACTGAAGGATCGCCTAAGGCGGTCTGACAAGCACTCAGCACCAAAAGCTCCACATCCGCCATCGACCAATCCACCTGTTCAATCTGCTTTAAATTAAGCTGTTGATCCCAAAACTGAATGTAAGAGTTATTCACACGGCCTGGCTGGAAGTTGCCGTGGGTGGCGAGATGCACAATTTGGTGGGGCTGCGTTTGCAACTGGGCTTGAAAGTTGTCGATCGTAGCTTGACCGTTTTCAAATTGAATTGCCTCAGGAAATGCTTGTTTGATGCTCGCCAGTTCAACGGGGACAGCGGGTAAAGTTGCAAACTGCTTAAATTCGGAAATTCCCACCGCTAAAACTGCTGCTTCTCTCAGCACTGAACGATGGGTAGGTGTAAGAGCAAGGCTGGGGATAAGTGTGGCCTGATATTGCTCAATAAGAAATTGCTGACCATCATGCAGAGCCGTAAGGGGTAGGGTACGCAAGCCTTCATCAAGGCCAAAGAGAATGTCGTGAATACCGTTGGCTTGAAAATCAGACAAAGCGGGTTCAATCAGCCATTGATAAAGCTGTTGTGCAGCAGGCAGAAACCTGTCACTACGGCGTAGCACCGGGTTAGTTAAAGTTTGCTGAAATTGGCTAATTTGATTAACAATATCGGCTCGGGCAATGGCAGATTCATAATGGATTGGTTCCCCTTGGGCAGTAAGGCTAATGAGATGAAGCTTATCCGTTTGGGCAAAGACATAGAGCATTGCCGCATCATTAGGGAGTTGCTGTTGTAGTTGAGCACAGGATGGGGCAGCTTGCGTTTGCACGCGACCCAAATGGTGCGCAAAGTTCTGAGTGTGATATTGATCAAGGCTGGCAACTGCTTTGCAGATTTGGCCGTTAGCGAGAAAGTCAGAAACGCGATCGCGGTTTACGGTTTCAATATCACTTTCTGCCAGGGCATTAAGCGGCTTAATGGGGTTGAGGTCAAAGTCTGGGGGCACAATCGTAATCACCGTTTGCGATTCAAACGCACCGATATCAACCGTGCCATTAAAGATGCGAATTTGCCCTCGCTGATCCAAGCTAAAGCTGAGTACGCTGTTGTCCCCCGCATCGATCGCGGGACTGCCTGGCAGCAGGGCATGAGTTGGTGTTGTCCCCCCATTGTTTTGCAAGGGGCCCAGCAACGGGTCTTGGCCCACAATGTTGCCATTCACCCCATCAACTGGCGCACCAGCCGTGATCCCAGCTGTGCTCTGGATCAGGCTATGGCGAAAGCTGGCATTTGAAAAATCACCAAAGAGGTCAGGGGCATTGCTGCCTGTGTCGCCATTGTCGGCAATGATGGTATTAACAATGGTATGGGATGCCGCCGTGCCGGTGTAGATGCCCCCGCCGTCACCGCTCGTGGTGTTGAAGGCGATCGTGCTGTTGGTCAGATTTAACTGTGTGCCGGAGAGGGTAAAAATTCCCCCACCACCATTGACGCCGCTGGAATTACCCGAAACAGTACTATTGGTGAGGCTGGCAACAGTATTGGCTCCCAAAGCAATCCCACCAACCCGATTTGCGCCCGTGTTGTTATAGATTGAGCTATTGCGAATCGTGACAGTGCCTTGAGCAAATAAGCCCCCCGTATCGAGGCCAGCGCTGTTACCCGAGATAATGCTGCTCTCAACAGTAACAGCACCCCCTGTCCCCACAAATCCAGCCATACCCCCATCACTGCCCGTCAAAGCGCGATTATTTTGAATCCGGCTATTGGTCATGTTCAGGCTGAGATTGCTA
>JAAHHN010000343.1 GCA_010672165.1 Spirulina sp. SIO3F2
TCTCGAATCACATCGGGGTTGTAGGGGGAAAGGTGCGTCTCGATCGGACGGCGGGACGGTGGCGGCGTTGTAATCAAGCTCATCTCCCGGATGCCTGAGAGGGACATATAGAGCGTTCGGGGGATCGGTGTGGCGGTTAGGGTCAGCACATCCACCTGGGTTTTCAGGGCTTTGATTTTCTCCTTTTGATTCACCCCAAACCGCTGCTCTTCATCCACCACCAGCAAGCCCAAATCCTTAAACTTTACGGACTTATTCAGGATTTGCTGCGTGCCCACCACAATATCAATCTCGCCTGTATTCAGCCGCTGCATAATCTCCTTGCGCTCCGAAGCCGTCCGGAAACGGTTGAGCAGGCCAATATTGACCGGGTAGGGCGCAAAGCGCTCCTTGAGCGTGTGGTAATGCTGCTGGGTGAGGATCGTGGTGGGGGCGAGGAAAGCTACTTGTTTATTAGCCGTCGTCACCGCCTTAAAAATCGCTCGGATCGCCACCTCAGTCTTACCAAAACCCACATCACCGCAGACGAGACGATCCATCGGGCGATCGCTCTCCAGATCCCGCTTAATATCCTGGGTAGCCTTAAGCTGGTCGGGTGTCGGCTGATAGGGGAATGAGTCCTCCATCTCCGTTTGCCAAGGCGTATCTGTCGGGTAGGCAAACCCAGAACGCTCAGCCCGCTGGGCATAGATCGCCAACAAGTCCACTGCCACCTTTTTAACAGCTTTCTCAACGCGGGCCTTGGTACGTTCCCAGATTTTGCCGCCCATCTTGTGCAGCTCGGGTTTGCCCTTTTGCTGATAGCGCGAGAGACTATCAGCTGCATCCGCTGGAACCCGCAGCAGCCCATCGGCATATTTAATCACGAGGTAATCCCGCTGATTAAGGGAATCAAGTTCCAAAAACTGCCCGATGCCATGTTTGCGATGGACGATGTAGTCCTTGGGCGAAAGTTTGTTAAGGTCAACTTTTTTAGAAGCAGCGCGGCGACGTTTGCGCACATAGGTGGGGCTGGCGAGGCTATGCTGACCAAAGAATTCCCGGTCGGTGACGACAACAATTTTGTAGGTGGGCAGAATAAAACTTTCCAGTTCTGCGAGACCCGAATATTTCAGCGCCACGACCACCTTTTGGGTTTGGAGCCGAGCGATCGCGGGGTAGTCGCGCACGTTGGGTACAAACTGTACAGGGCAGTCATGCTCTTGCAAGATTGCTGCCGAGCGGGAAGGTTGGGCAGAGATAATCCACGGCGTATAGCCCTTAAGCGTCATCCCTGGAAACACATCCCGCTTGCCCCGCAGAATCTCAGCCAGCTTGGCGAATTGGTTGGGGGTTGTCGGCAGCGATCGACTCGATAGATTAACCCCTGCCCCCTCTTCCGAAAGTTCCGATAGGTGCAAACAATAGGGGCGCTCGGCTAGAGCCGCTTCGATATCTGCAAAGGGACGATGTAAAGGCGGCACAGGTGGCTGCATCGCCGTGTGTTGGGTTTGCACATAGTCCACCCAACGGGCGCAATGGGCAGCACAGGCTAACGGTTCATCCAGCACGACGACGGTTTCGGGGGGCAAATAACCGAGCAGGGAGGCCGGTTGCCCAAAAGCCAAACTCAGGTAACGACCTAAGCCTTCCGGAATTTGTCCTTCTGCAAGGGCGTCCTGTTCCGCCGATGTGAGGGGGCTTGCTTCCAGCGCTTTCAACGCAGGGGCAATCACTGCCCCGTAACCTGTTGGTGTCAGGAGTAACTGGTTGATCGTGTCGAGCGATCGCTGGGTGGCGGGGTCAAATTCTCGAATTTTGTCCAGTTCATCCCCAAACCATTCCAACCGGATCGGCAGCTCGCTAGACACCGGGAAGACATCGACAATATCCCCCCGACGGCTCCATTGACCTTCGGTTTCCACCAGCGTGACCCGCTCATAGCCCATTGCGGCTAGTCGCAAATCCAGTTCTTGGCTATCCAGGCTCACCCCCGCCTGAAGTGTAAAAACTGCTGCCTTGAACGCTTCCGGTGGGGGGAGCAAGGGCTGCAAAGCTCGTTCTGTCGAGACGATCGCCCAAGGTTTTTCGTCCTCAGTAGCACTCACTCGTTGGCTCAAAACTGCAAGCTGACCCCAGACCATCTCAGATTCGGGGTCAAGGGGTTCGTAGGGGGAGGCTTCGGAGGTGGGATAGAACGAAACCGTTGACCAACCCATTAGCTCCAGTTGGGCAGCCCAACGACCCGCTTCTTCGAGAGTGGCGCAGGCCACAAAAAGATTCTGCTTGAGGTGTTGGGCGATCGCACTGGCCACCAAACCTCTCGGCAACCGCGCTGCCCCATTGAGTTGGAGAGTTTGGGTCTTTCGGAGCTTACTGGCAAACTCTTGGGTGAGGGGAGAGCTAGTGAGCGTCCGGACAACGGAGGTGAGAGCCATGGGGGAGGGGGCGCGATCGCAAGAATTTTTTGGGCTCAGAGGAAATTCTGAACTACAGCCATCATAGGGGTTGCAATTAACCTAGGCAATTGATGCATGATGCGGATAGCGTCGATATGGGCGATTGGGGTCTATCTTTTTATCTTGATCGCTCAATTTCGATTTGTACCTGCCCCGGAAAATTCGGAATCGGCGGCCGCTCTTTTGTTAATCGCACCCGAACTTTTTGGAGGAGTGGCAACGCCAGTAATTCCTCAGCAATCACTGCTGCCAAACGTTCAATCAGGGCAAATTTTGCCGTTTGGATTTGATGCTCCACAATGGCGATCGCCTTCTGATAATCTAGCGTGTCTTCAAGTTTGTCACTCTGGCCCGAAATCGAAAGATCCAGCCATAACTTCAGATCAACCGCGAACCATTGCCCCAACACTTGCTCCTCCGGCAGCGCTCCTGTGTAGCCGTAGACGCGAATCCCCGTCACATTTATTGCATCCATATCAATTGCATCCATGCAGTTTATGATTTTGTAAATCCCTAATTTTTCACATGAGAGGATCGCTTAAAGCTCACGGTGGGTAAACGGCCGGGCATCCGCACCGCTATAGGTGGCGGCAATATGGCCTTTCCCCACCACTTCATATTTATACGTCACCAAACCTTCCAAACCTACCGGGCCACGGGGCGGCATTTGTTGGGTACTAATGCCCACTTCTGCGCCAAAGCCATAGCGAAAGCCATCCGCAAAGCGGGTGGAGCAGTTGTGGAACACGCCCGCCGCATCCACATTATTCAAAAAGGTGCGAGCCGTGGCGGCATCTTCCGTGACGATCGCGTCTGTATGTTTGGAGCCATAGGTATTGATGTGGGCGATCGCATCTTCCACGTTCTCAACAATTTTAATTGCCAAAATCAAATCACTATATTCAGTTTGCCAATCAGCATCAGTCGTTGGTTCCACAGGAATAATTGCTTGGGTTGCAGCATCTCCGAGGAGTTTGACGCCTTTAGCGTGGAGTGCTTCAGCCAGTTGGGGCAGGGCTTGAGGGGCGATCGCTTCATGGACAAGCAACGTTTCAATGGCGTTGCAGGCGGCAGGGTATTGAGTTTTGGCGTCCACCGTCACTGGAATCGCCTTGGTCATATCCGCAGCGGCATCAATATAGAGGTGACAAATACCATCGGCGTGGCCGAGCACCGGAATCCGGGTATTGTCTTGAATGTAGCGGACGAAGGCGTTGGAACCACGAGGGATGATTAAGTCCACGTCTTGATCCAGCTCTAGTAATGCCCGGATTTCTGCCCGAGTAGTCAGTAAATAAACGGCTTGAGGATCAACCGCCGTATCCTTAAGTGCCCCGTGAATAATCTCCACCAATTTGCTACAGGTGCGCAGGGCTTCGGTTCCCCCTTTAAGGATTACGCCATTGCCAGATTTAATTGCCAAGCTGGTGATTTGAATTAGGGCATCGGGCCGGGCTTCAAAGATGATCCCCAACACACCCAAGGGACAGGTGATGCGCTTGAGCGTCAAGCCTGCGTCCAGTTCCCGATGGATTTGTTGGTGGCCGACTGGGTCAGGTAGTGTGGCGACGTTGCGCACCCCTGCGATCGCGCCCTGGAGTTTACTTTCGCCGAGCTTCAGCCGCGCATAGAGTGCTGGAGCGATGCCGTCAGCTTGAGCCGCTTCACAGTCTGCCGCGTTAGCCGCCACAATCTCAGCCGCATGGGCTTCCAGAGCAGTGGCAATGGCGAGCAGAGCAGCATTGCGATCGGCTGTAGGCAGCACGGCGAGGCGTTGGGCAGCTTGGCGGGTTTGGCGGGCGATTTCGGGTAGGGTGGGCAGGGGCGTTGTAACCATAAGGGCAACTCGGAGGTGATGCGATGTTTATCGATCATACTCAACAACGGTTCAAGCCAACATTGCGAGCACTCTCTCTGGTGCAATGGCTCTAACTGAAG
>JAAHHN010000344.1 GCA_010672165.1 Spirulina sp. SIO3F2
TTTATGCCCATTCTTTAGTTGAACAACAGGGGGCAGAACGCCGCTTGGCCGAACACCAGCAAAAATTGCGCCAGTTCCCCCAGAACCTTCCGAGTAAGGCGATCGCACCCCAAGAGTTGGTGTATGACCGGAGCGGTCAGCAGATTCTCGGTTATGCCATGTCTCTGGTAGCAGGGGCGGAACCATTGTTGCGCTATAGCCAGCCCAAATTCCATCGAGGTATCAGCAACAGGGCGATCGTCTCGATTTTTCGAGATCTGCACAGTACGGTGCTGCAACTGCATCGGGCGGGCGTAACGATCGGCGACTTTAACGATTTAAATGTGCTGATTAAAGATACGACAGCATATCTAATTGACACAGACTCATTCCAATTTGGTAACTTCCGCTGCTCGGTCTTTACCGCTCAGTTTGTTGATCCCCTACTCTGCGATCCCACCGCTAACGCGCCTCAACTCCAACAGCCTTACAATACCAATGCGGATTGGTATGCCTTCACTGTGTTGCTGATGCAATGCTTGCTCTGTGTGCATCCCTACGGCGGCATTTATAAACCCAGTGCATCGCAGCCGAAAGTACTCCAAGCAGCTCGGCCACTCCAGCGAATTACGGTCTTTAATCCAGCGGTGAAATATCCCAAGCCTGCCACACCCTATGCAGTGCTTTCTGATGATTTGTTGCAGCATTTCCATCGAGTGTTTGAGCAGGATCAGCGGGGTGTGCCGCCGCGATCGCTCCTCGACAATCTTACTTGGCAAACCTGCCCAAGCTGTGGTGTGGAACATGCCCGCTCAAGCTGTCCCCTCTGCACCGGGACGACTGTGTCAGTGGGACAGCTTCCTACGGTAGAAACAGTGCATGGCCAAGTCACGGCTCAGCTTGTGCTGCAAACACGGGGGCAGATTTTGGCGGCTACGGTGGACTCTTGCTTACGCTATCTCTACTATGAGGCGGGGGCATTTAAGCGTGAAGATGACCGTCAGATTTTGACCGGGCAGCTAGAACCACAGATGGGCTATCTATTGCAGGGGGAGACAACAATCTTTGCCAAGGAACAGCAGGCGATCGCCCTCAGCCCCAATCAAACACCTGAGCGATTGGCAGTAGATGCCTATGGCACAACAGCGCAGATTGTAAGTAACGGTGAGCGGCGCTACTGGCTCCACAATGGCCAGTTACTACGAGACGGGCAGCTCGGCGCAGAATATATTGGCGATGTGCTGCCGAGTCAAACCCAGATTTGGGTGGGGCCAACATTTGGTTTTGGCTTTTATCGAGCGGGGAGCCTGTCGGGGCTGTTTGTATTTGATGCCCAGCGTCCGGGGCTGAATGACCAAATCGCGTTGCACCTAGGGGCGGGCCAATTGCTGGATGCAAACTGTGTGTTGAGCCGCGATCGCGGTTGGTTTTTCTGGACGCTGCAAACTCAGGGGCAAACGGTGCATCATTGTGCAGTGTTGCAGCCGAATGGCCAGGTGCTTGCGCAGTACGAGACGGTTCACGGCCAGTCGGATTGGTTGGTGAGCTTACGGGGTCATTGTGCGGTGGGGCAGTTTTTGCTGGTGGCAACAGATGAGGGTCTGGTGCGGGTGGAGGTGCATCAGGGCCAAGTTGTGGTGGTGAAGCGATTCCCAGATACAGAGCCCTTTGTAAGCAGTGAGTCGCAGGTGTTGCCAGGGTCGCAGGGGTTAGTTGTGGTGAATGCTCAGACGATTCATCAGTTACGGTTGGGGTGAAATTGATAAGGTGATTATTCACCCGCCATTGCAAAATCAATGGCTTCATAGAGATCAGCCAAGGCAAGTTCGATATTGTTGAGCGATCGCAGTGTCACTATTTGTTCCAGACCTGTAAGTTCTGTAAATAGCCATTGGTTTGCCGCTTGTTTCACATATTGCTCCACGTGGGGGCGGGTTTGGTTGATGAGCAAATATTCCTGAAATGACGCGATCGTCCGGTAGGCTTCAAATTTGTCGGTACGGTCATACTGCTGTGTGGATTTGGACAGTACTTCTGCAATCAGAATTGGATTGATTACCGTATCTTTGCGGCCGGATTGGAGTTCGACTGGGCGAGGTGTCACCATCGTATCTGGATAGGTGTAGATATTTCGCTCCGGAATCCACAGGCGCTGATCGGTCACAAAAATGCTGTAGGGCTGTTTCCGCAACGCCATTTTTAACAGGACAATGAGGTTTGCGTTGATCTCATTATGGTCAGGGGTTCCACCAGTCATGGGGATAATTTCTCCATTACGGTATTCGTTACGGGTTTCTAACTCGACTTCTTGGGCGAGATAGTCTTGGGCGGTAATGGTTTGGGGTGGGGAAGTGGTTAAGGTCATAATGCTCTTCCTCTATGTATATATTTATCTCTGGTTGGCGATCGTGCTACTCCATAGCTTCAGGAATTGGGGAAACCGGCCTATAGAATTGTTCTAACTCACCCCAAACACTTTCATCACTTCATCGCCGAGGTGATTGATCACTTTCACGGCAATGCGACCAGACTTGGGCTTGGCGAACGGTCGGGAAATGCTGCCGTATAAACTTGCCCAAGCTTCCGCATCAATCTCAGCTTTGAGGGTGGTTTTGAGGGATTTGTAGGGATCGCTGGCCCCAAGAAAATAAGCATGACGCACAAAGAAGCTTTCTTCGTTGTAGTCGGTGTCGATAAACCAGCAGGCAATTTCATCGGTGTTGCTGGCGCGAACTTCACCGGATTGGGGATGGAACACGTCTACGCCATGAATCTCGACTTGGATTTGGCCGTTGTCGGTTTCGTTGATGTCGATATCGGGTTCACCGAAGATCACAAAGAGGTTGCCTGCTCCGGTGTTTTTGAGGGTGTCGGCCATGTGCAAATCTGCATTCATCCGGGCTTTAAGCACGGGGATGCGGCCGAGTTTGGTGAATTCGGCGGAATGGGCATCGTAGTTAAAGGCGCAGGAAATCAGCGCGTCAAAGCCTGCATCACCCGCTTCACGGCTAGCAGCCACCAAGTCAGCGCGGGAGACTGTGCCAAATTCTGGGCCGATGAAGATCCCGGCTCGTTTTTCTGTCTCATTTTCGCCTTCGAGGTAGCGGCCTTCGGCACAGATATGGTTGCCGGGCCAACCTGTGAGACTAGAGAAGTCGATTTTGTCGGCTTTGTGGGCTTGTTGCACGCCGGAGACGCGCAGGGTTTCGAGGATGACGCTGGCGAAGTCGGTGTCTTCGCTGGGGTGTTGGGGTGAAGGGGTGTTGGGGTCAATCAGTTCATCGTCTGGGTCTACGGCAAGGACGCGGTGGGGCGAGAGGCTCTCGACGGTGAAGGGGCCAGCGACGCGGACGGTGTTTTTGTCTTCGTAGGGTTTGTCGTAGAGGTATTCTTGGTCGGCGCTGGCGGCGATCGCGGCGTCAATTTCTTTTTGGCGAGTGATCCGGGCTTGCCAGAATGCGGCCAAAGGTTGGGCGGTGCTGGCTGGCCAGTCGTCGGGTTGCTCGCGGGGAACTTCCCATTCGAGCAGGGTGTTGGCGGGGGCGTCTTCACCGGAGGGGAGTTTGACTATGCCTGCGGCGGTGAATTTGATTTGTTGATCTTTGCGGCCGCCAGTGGTGACGGTGTAGGGGATTTTGTGGCCCTGGAGGGCGGCGTTGAGGGCGGCGAGGTCTTGTTCAACTTTGGGTTGGCGTTGTGCCCAAATCTCGTCGATTTCGGTGTTGTTGGCGATCGCTTTCAGGGTGATGTGGGGGACGCGCTCGTAGACAAAGCCTTGGCGAATGTTGCCGTAGGTGGGGGCGTCGGCGACGGGTTGGCGGGTGAGTTGGGCTTCTTTTTGCTGGCCTGCGGGGGAGTCTTTGAGCAAGTAGTAGGGGTAGCGTGCGCCCATGATGCGGGCACGGGCAAGGGCGAGGGCGACGCGGGAGGTGTCGATCGTGATCCAGCGGCGTCCCCATTGTTCAGCAGCACTAGCTGTAGTACCAGAGCCACACGTCGGATCTAAAACAAGATCGCTTGGATCTGTCGTCATTAGAATACACCGTTGAATAACCTTTATGGATGTTTGCACAACATAAGATTTATCTTCGGATCGACTAGAAAAAAGTACATCTTCCCAAGTATTACTGATTGGGATGATTGCAAAATCACTTAGAGCAATCCAAAGAAAAAAGAAGCCCAAGCTCAAGGAGGAAAAGGGGGAATTTCAACAAACCACTTTTCGAGACCCGGCAAACGGCGGATACCTTGTTCTAAAAGGGTCATAGCCTGGGGCAGTAACTTGACGCCAGTGTTGTAAGTGCGAGTGACCAGAGAAACGGTCGGGTGAGTGCCTTTGAAGGTCAAACTTTGAGCCAAGCGAAGCACCGTATCA
>JAAHHN010000345.1 GCA_010672165.1 Spirulina sp. SIO3F2
GTGAGCCAGGGGTTAAGACCCTTTGGCGCGGCTATACTAAACTTCATCACTTGCTCGAAGGGGCTCAACTGGCTCCCAATCGCTAGATGGGGCAAGCCTTTCACTGACTTCTGCCTAATGGATAGCTCCTTGGAGGGGATTTCTGACTCTCCTCTTGGGAGGAGTACCAGCAGGGGGAGGTGGGTAGACCCACTCAAAATCCCACCAGGAACTGAATACAGCGTTAAGTTCACACCAATGGGTTTCCCCGCCTGCGATCGCCACAAAAACTCACAATACTTAGCTCACAATACCTGTCGCGTTGCCTGAATTTGAGCATCAGAAACCCAAAGGCCATGAAAGCCATAGGGAACCCGCTGGGGCAAAATAACCCGAGCGATCGGCTCCTGGGTAAGATCGTGGGCATCCACAATCAGCAATTCCGATTGATTTTGCCCTTCATCATGGACAAACGTGAGTAACCAGCCCTCATCCTCGGTTTGGGCATCAGGATGGGGGGCAAACACGGCTTCACCACAATAGCGATCGCGCCCCAGCTCATGAACTTGGGTTGTCGGTGTTCCTGTCGCCCCAAAGTCAAACTTTAGCAAGCCCTCAAACAGGGGCATGGGAGTGGCTGCCATTTTGCTAGCAAAGCCATAGCGCATCGGCCGACCCATGTATTGCTCATTGATTCGGGGGAACTCCGCCGGAATGGGAGAGAGCTGACGCTCTTGTAACTCGCCACTACTGAGGTTAAAGCGCCATTCATAGAGGCGGGGAATACTTGCATCCGGGTCAGTGGCTGCCCCGGTCAGGTCGTATTCGGCCATGCGACAAGCGATCAGCACCACTTCATCCCCTTGTTCATAGGCGTTGAGGGTATGGAAGACATAGCAGGCTGGCGCTTCAAACCAGCGCACCTGGGTCTGGTCACCGTGGCGAGGAACGATACCAAATCGACTGGGGCGATCGCGCTCAAAAGCTAGGGGGAGTTGCCCCTGGGCAGCCCGTTCTGGTCGGAAGGTGAGGGGTAAGTCCAAGAAAATCGTAAACCGTTCGGTAATCGCGCAATCATGCATCATCACACCCACAGGGAGGTCAATGGGTACGGTGCGCAGCAGTTCACCGGCCGCTGATACCACGCTGTATTGCAAATAGGGTGGCGCAAAGCCGTAGCCAAAAAACATCATCTCGCCCGTCTCAGGGTCAACCTTGGGGTGAGCGGTGACGGGGGATTGCAGCTTGCCATTGAAGGTATAGGAACCACAGGTTGCCAGACTGGGGAGCGCGATCGCGTAGGGTTCCGCGGCTTCGAGGAGGGTAAGCAGTCGTTGGCTATGCCACACCAAGGCGGTATTCGAGGTATTTTTGCTGGGGCCATCGGGCAACTCCATTTGCGGCGGTTCGAGTAACCCTGTCCAGATGGCCTGTTGTGCTGCCTGTTCTTTCAGAAAGCCACGCGTTTGCACGTAGCGATTGCGATAGGTGGCTTGGCCGTCTTGCAGATGCATCCCATGCAACATACCATCCCCATCAAACCAATGATATTGACCGATGGGGTCAAACTGGGGGTTGGGGCCATTGCGCACAAACATGCCAGAGAGTTCTGGGGGAATTTCGCCGATCACTGGGAGATTTTCGGCGGCACTTTCTTGACGAATGGGGGCAAAATTCCCCTGCAAAAAGGGATTGGCGATCGCGGTCACAGGTTCTAAACAGGTAGTTTTTTGTAGCTTAACGTGCCTGAGCCAGTTGAGGGCTTAGGGCGCGTCATCATTTAATTCCAGAAGCCTGATGGGACAAGCGATAAAGCGCCCGATTCAAACAACAGGAACAGGGTCTGTAAGCCAGTCACAGTCAGAGCTTGAAGTTTAAATAATGACAGCCCCTAGTACTCGACGGCGGAAGTAAGCCACCTATTCAAAATCCACCCGATATCTGTCATACAGACACTTTGAACTTTGAACTCTGCACTTTGAACTTCCGCCCTGCGGTACTAGTCATTCGATCCGCATCACGACCAACGTCATATCATCCCCTGCCCCTTGATCCTCGGCGCTAAACTCATCCACCTTGGCAAATAGATAATCTAAGGTTTCTTGAGCCGTGCAATGCTGCTGACACGCCATTTCAAACGCGGAGCTAAAGCGATGTTCATCAAAGCGATCACCCTCTTGGTTGACCGCATCTGTAAAGCCATCGGTGTAGAACACCACCGTATCGCCTGTAGCCAGTTGAATCTGGGCATCGGTATATTCGGACTGGAGATCTAAGCCAATCAGCATTCCCCAGGTATCCAGCTTCTGGATGCTTTGGGTCGCCGCCTGCCACAGCAGCGGTGGATGGTGAGCCGCATTAGTGTAGGCTAGCTGCTTGGTCTTGGGATTATATTCCGAATAAAACAGGGTCAAAAAGCGATGGGAATTATCGAGATCCGTATACATCACCTGATTAAGGTGTTGGACAATTTGGGCAGGCGCATGGCGGTTGAGTACTTCAGCTCGGAGCATTCCCCGCGTCATGGTCATGATCAAGCCTGCGGGGACGCCTTTGCCCATTACATCACCAATGACAATCGACCAAGGACAACTTGATTGGGTTTGGCCCGCCCCGCTAAATTGCTCATAGGTCGTCGGTATAAAGTCATAATAGTCACCGCCAACGCGGTTGGCGGTTTGGCAGCGGGCGGCTAGTTGTATCCCATCAATCTCCGGACAACGATTAGGCAGCAGATGGTCTTGAATTTCAGAAGCAATTTCTAATTCACGATCCAGACGCTCTTTTTTGCGCAGTTCGTTGGTGAGTTCCTGGTTGGCGATCGCCACTGCCGTTTGATCCGCTACCAATTGCACAAGCTTACGCCGAGTTGACGTCCAACTATAGGCCTCGCTGTAGCTAAACACAAATAACCGTCCTCGCTCCCGGTTATTGACCAGGATGGGAGTACCAAACAGATGAATGTTTTGATCCAATTGCTCTTTGAGCTGCTCATCAAACAGCGTGGGTTGAAATTCTCCGATGGAGTTAAGACCATCACTGCCAAGCATCCCCGGTCGAGTTTGGCCCATCTGCCGCGTAATGGTTTCTAGGGCGACCCGAATATTGCGGCAGGCGTGGCCTTCCTGGCAATGAAGCTGCTCAAGCTTGGGCTGACCATTGGGTTTGAGCAAAACCAACGCCCCACCATCGGCGTCTGTAACCCGTGCTGCCATCAGCGGCACAATCTCCAGAAACTGATTGAGGTTGTTAAAACTGCGCAGGGCAAAGCCAAGGGAACTGAGCAGATTTTGAATCCGATGTTGTTCACGGTGGAGCCGAGCGACCAGCTCCTTAAGCGCCACTACCCCGTGTGGGTCTTGATTATGGGGGTCGAGGTCATGGGACGGATCGACCGGTGAAGGTAAAGGAAGGGTTGTCATGCGTTAGGTAGGGGCATGGAAGAGTGATGTTGTTTAGACGAGGGGACAAAACCGTCTTGAAATTGTTCCGTGAGGTAGGTGGCGAATGCACTGGTCTCAAAATCAATACCACATCCTTTTGATTTGGTCAAATTAGCGGTGCAGGGTGTAGACAATATGGGCTATTCCAAGCCCCGAATTTCTGCAACCAACGCCGGTTCAGAGGTGCCATAGTCTGGATGGGTGGCGATCGCACTAATCTGATCACCAATCGCCAGCTCCGACACAGTAATAGCAAATGCTCCTTGGTCATTAACAGGCGTGGTAATCAATGATTCGAGCAAGGTTCCCGATGCATCCACTCGATAAATTTCCAATTCACTCCCTGGTTCTGCACGACCCAGCACGGTCACTATGCCTGAGGGCAGTTGAATCAAAAAAGGATGGGCGAATTGAGGGGCATTGATGCCATAGTTGGCAGTGATCCGGCGACGATGATGGTGATCTAGGGGCGGGTTGCGGCCATCACCCTGCTGATAGTCCTGTACTCCAGTGGCAGCCTCCGCCACCAGGTCGATGCTCAAGCCTTGGAGATTAACAAATTGGTTGCGCTGGACTTGCACGCCTCGTGAACGAGGAACAGCTCCCACCACAATCCCTGGCCCCGGTTGATTGCCGATCCAATTCTCCGTCAGGATATGGTGGTTCCCGGTCACGTAAACGGCAGCTCGCTGATAGCGTTGACCGTTATCACTCAGGACATTACTCTCTATCGTGACGCTCCCCTCCGGTTTGAACAGGTAGATGCCGCTGCCACCACTGCGGTGGATCAGGTTCTCGCGGATGAGGGTGCGATCGACTCGGCCTTCAAGGCGAATAGCATCCGGCAGCCCAGCCGTACCATTGGCTTCCAGGACGTTGCGTTCAATGGCTGTGCCTTCTGCTCGAAAGCCTGTAACAATCCCTG
>JAAHHN010000346.1 GCA_010672165.1 Spirulina sp. SIO3F2
TCCTGCTGCACCGTATGGGTCAGCTCATGGGCAATCAGCTCCTGACCCCCCTTGGTGCTGGGGTTATATTCCCCCCGCTTAAAAAAGATATCTGGACCCGTCGTAAACGCCCGCGCTTGCACTGAACGGTTGAGCTGGTCGCTGGTGCTGTCGGTATGGATTTTGATGCCGCTGAAGTCCGCATTCATGGCGCTGCCCATCTGCTGAGCAATCTGGGGTTTCAACGGCTGACCGCCGCTACGGGCTTGATTTAACTGTTGCTCAAAGCCAGCACTGGCAGTCCCCCCAGTTGCGGCATCGGCGGCTTGGATGGGTAGGGGTGTTGGTGTTAAACCATTGCTGAGTTGAATCTGCCGTTGCAAGTTTAGCTGCGGCGAGTTGATTTGCTGCACGACTTGTCGAGCGGTGCGATCGGCTTCCTGTTCATATCTATCGTTGGGCTGCCCGATCGTCAGCTTCGGTTGCAGGGAAATTTGCGGTGCGGATGGCGATGGGTTGCCCTGTTCTGCCCGCATTACATTTGCCAGCATTGATCCGGTTTGACTTAGGGGTGCTTCTGCAATCGGGGCGGTGTCCTGAGACGTTTGAGCCACGGTTGGGGCAGGTTGCGTTTTCTTTTTACGCTGTTGCTGGGGTTGCTTGTCGGTGGGCTGGGGTTGGGGGGCTGCGTAGGCCATGGCGAATTGCGCTGAGAATGATGCCGGAGGAGATTTGTTTATGATACGGGTCAAAAGTAAAGATCTTGGGTAGAGAGGTTGAGATTCGGTGGACTGTCCTAACCCTCAACACTGCCGCACTCGAAATAACGAGAAGATTTGTTTTTATAGCGAAGACTTCATCTCTTCTGCCAAGTATTGAGAACATCGTTGACGCCAAACGTCATTGTTGTTAAATACTTTCAAAATTGCCACCAAGATGTCATTCGACCGGGGAGGAGTTCCATTTGCCCACTCCATGATGCCCACTTCCATTCTGGCCTTGAACAGTTCACTACTATCGCCATATAAACCTTCATTGGCATCCACCGCCTGACGAACCAATCTTTTCATTCCCTTGTTGTTTTGCTTCCGCATCGTTGGAGTCGCATTGAATATGTGGTTTCCCTTTAAAACATTCGTGAGAAAGCTTTTCGTTAAAAAGGTTGAGTCATTCAGCGTTAAAGCCCGAATAGCATCAAGCGCAGCCGGATCTTCTGCTAATGCTGCCTCATAAATTGTTCTACCACTTTCCCAACGCTGTTGACCCCGAGTTCCCCGCCACCACTTAACCAAGCCCTTCCCTTTCTCAACAAACATCGCTGCAAAACGGGCTACCGATAGGGCAACATCCACAATTGCAGAACCAAGCGCAATCACTGGACAGAGTAGTGCCAAAATGCGATTGAGTGCCTGACAGCAGCAAATCACAAAGTCGCCAAAATACCGCCACCAAAGCCGATTAGCCTTAGAGAGCGCATAATCTAACGACTCTGTTAAAGTCGCATTAGGTTCGGGGACGCTCTGAGCCTGATCAAGGGACTGCTCCAAACCTTGAATTTTGCGATTTTGCAGCGAGAACTGTTCATAGCGTCGAAAGGCCATAAACGCCTTAAAGATCGGTGCGGCGAGAGCTGCAGCAACCCCCAATACACCCAGGAAAGAATCCGGACTCCAGTCTGTGATTTGCTGGTTGACGCTCTGATAGGTTTCAGCTTGACCCACTTTGCTTTCTTGGAAATATTGGCCCATACGCATGGTTTCGCCAACAATAGTATTCCCTGTAGCGGCTGAGACGGTCTGACCAGATGCGGCTCCTGCCACAGCATCAGCAGCCATCGTATCTGCATCTGAGCCAATCACCACTCCCATTGTTCCTGCAAAACCCTCACGAGCGTTGCCATGCCGGATGGTTTCCTCAGAGCGCTCACTCACCTCTTTCAAGACTAATTGAGCCTTTAGACAGTTATAGTTATCATCTCGGCCTAGAGTAATACGCTCAATCCAACTGACACCATGACGCTTACGGCAAATTCTAGGAACTTTGTACAGGCAGTTGTCATAAAAAGCCGCAACCTCATGGGTGAAAACTGAAAGATCTGCCGATTCCTTCGGCCAAAACTGGATCTTAAAATCGTCATTCGTGACATGAATGACAATTCTTTCTACGGAAACTAAACTTTTGGCAACAGTCCTACCGAAGATATCTTGTAGATAACTTAAGACACGGTTCAATCCTGGTAGTTTGTCCTCCGTTGCCTCAACCCGTTCCTCTACAGAAAAGTCAGCAATCTCTGCTGGGGTTGAGTCATCTGTTGTCGTTGAGTCAGGGGGTGCAACATCTGGCACAGCCCCAGCACGGTTACGCTGAGAACCCGGTTCAGTGGTTGGCGTTGGCGCAGCAGGCAAACTGTCCCGCTGAATCCCCTGAAACCGTGTAGGCAACACCTCTTGAAGCTGCACCGCAGGCAACCGCCCCAACGGTCGCCGCACCGCTGCCTTCAGCCGCACCGCCCGGTTCTGCCCCGGCTGCGTGGAAATAGCCGGAGCCTCAAACCGCTTCGGCTGCAACGGCTGCCCATTCCCCGCATATTTGGCACTGATGTCAGGCTGGCATTGCGCCGCTGCTCCCTGCTGCACCGTATGGGTCAGCTCATGGGCAATCAGTTCCTGACCGCCTTTGGTGCTGGGGTTATATTCCCCTCGCTTAAAGAAAATATCTGGCCCTGTCGTAAACGCCCGCGCTTGGATTGAACGGTTAAGCTGGTCACTGGTGCTGTCGGTATGCACCTTAACGCTGCTGAAGTCTGCATTCATCGCGCTGCCCATCTGCTGGGCAACCTGGGGCTTCAACGGCTGGCCACCACCACGGGCTTGGTTTAACTGCTGCTCAAAGTCAGCGCTGGCAGTGCCCCCGGTTGCAGCATCAGCGGCTTGCACGGGTTGCAGTGGCGCTTCTAAACTGTGACGAATCTGGAATTTGGGTTGTTGTATCTCATGACTGGGTGCATGAATTTGCTGAACCACTTGCCGAGCAGTGCGATTGCGCTCTGCGCTCTGCCCAAGGCAATCCACTTCCTGCTCATACTTATCATTGGGTTGCCCGATCGTGAGCTTCGGTTGCAAAGGGAATTGCGGTGCGGGTGGCGATGGGGCGTTCTGTTCTGCCCGCATCACATTTGTGATCATTAGCCCAGCTTGTTGCTGCGATGCCAGTATAGGGGGTGCATTCTGAGGCGGTGGCGAAGCCGTTGGGGCAGGCTCAGTTGGCTTTTTCCGCTGTTGCTGGGGCTGCCCGTCGGCGGGCTGGGGTTGAGAAGATGCGTAAGCCATAGCACAGACAGCAGAAATTTACATCTGGGAGATGACTGTTAATCATACCGAGCAAAAGTAAAGATCCGGGGTAAGGTGAAGCGATCGCAACTTTGATAGCGTCCACAACACCATTTGCTATCCTTGAAGCAGAATTCAGCATCCCTCACCGGCCATGTCTGCTATTACATTTGAGAGCTTAGCGATCGCTGAGCAACGTCTTCAACTCACCCGCACGACAGACAATCAATTCTTCCCCGAATGGCAGGGAGCTTTGCCTGAATTAGAGGTCACAGAACAAGCATCTCTCGACCCAGTCCATCAACGCTATCTATATCAGTGATCGTTGAGTCAACTCCTAGTACAGAACGGCAGAAATAAACCATCCATTCAAAATTCACAGAATGCCTGTTGTACAAGCACTTTGAACTCTGAACTTTGAACTCTGAACTCCGCCTCGCGGTACTAGAAGGAGCAGTGACGCTATTGCTAGCTTCGCCCATGTGACGGTCGCTGGATTTTATGGCCCACCGTTTCAGGTCAAACCAGCTCCCAATGCGCCATACTGGAGAGCATTTGCTGACTGATATCAGTTGGTTATGGATTAATAGAAGAGACTTGAGCGTATGAAGCGATGGGATGGGACAGTATTTCGGCGATTTTGGGCGATCGCCAAGCTCTATTGGCTTGGGCCAGAGAAATGGCGAGCCTTGGGGCTTTTGGCAATTTTGCTCGCCTTGTTAGCCGCTTATACCCAACTTTCGGTGCAGCTTAATGAACAGCAAGGGGAAATGGTGTCCGCCCTCTCGCAGACCGATAGCGAGCGCTTCTGGCGGAATGTTTGGCTCTTTCTGGGGGTGTTGGGGCTCTATGTCCCGATCTTTGCGGGGTATCGCTACCTACGCAGCCGTCTCGGCCTGGCTTGGCGACGCTGGGCAACGGCACGATACCTCGATCGCTATATGAGCGATCGCTCCTTTTATGATGCCCTT
>JAAHHN010000347.1 GCA_010672165.1 Spirulina sp. SIO3F2
CAGTAATCCTTTCAGTTCCTCTACACTCTCTTTTATCTCTAGTCGATAGACTCCTGTCATGGCATCTGTTTTGGGTTCTGCTTTCCTATTCTACTATCTGTAGCTCTCTTTATTCGATTTGGTATTATTCGCCCTGTCCTCAATACCCCGCAGTTTGGCCTCCATATCCTTCAAATCCAGCTCCAGGTCAAACTTGTCATGCAGATAGTTGAACCGTTCCAACTTCGCCTTAAATGCCAGCAACTCCTTCGCCAGCAGATTGGGCTTGCTCGATTTGCGGGGTGGCGGTGGTGGCGGAGTCTTGCGAGCCTGGGGTTTCTTCGAGTGGACTGACCGCTCAGAAATCCTCTTCGCTCTGGCTTTAGCCCTCATTTTTTGTTGCCGTGCTTTTTCTGCCCGTTCCTTGGCTGCCTTTATCTCCTGTCGCCGTCGCCGTTGCAGCAACGCCTCAGAGCCATAGGCCAACAAGACACATTGAGCCAATAACCCCCATATCCCCAAAGCAGCCAGCAACAACAGACTAAGCAGCACCACCCCCATAAACTGGGCAGTCCGAATTAACGACTCTTTCGATGGCAACACAGCAAACCTCTCCCACCCAAAGCCTCAATCCTAACCAACCGCCCAAACCCTCGTAAATCCGTGAATCCACGGAGAAACAGTCATATCAAAACCATGTCTCAACCCACTCTCACCGCAGAGCAGAAGGACAACCTGAAATATAGTCTTGCCCGACTTGCTCTAACCCAAACCCAGATTGACGCCGCCAGAAAAGGCCGCAGTCAGATTGACATCTTTACTCTAACTGAGAACTATCACGCCCGAGAGCACAAAATTCTCGAAGACTACCCCGGCATAGAAGGATTGTTTCAGATCGACGCCAAGACCTTTGTGCTTATCGATCGCCACCCCTCCGAAGCCAAAACCCGAACTCTCCCCGTCACCATCCTCTGTTAGACCCATGCTCCAAACCCTCATCACCGACTACCTCGCCATCGAACAAGCCGTACATCAAGCCAAAACCAACAGCATCAAATGGGGTGCTCAATCTGAGAATAGCAAAGCCGCGCGATCGCAATTCATCCACTGGGCCAACCAACTGGAAACCCTAACCACCCAACAAGACGCAAAAATCAGCGCGATCGCCTCACACCTCCAAACCCTCGGCAGCCAATGGGAAACTACCGCAGATGGAGGGATTCAGCAAATCCGGCACACCACACCCTCAAGCCAAATCATCATCTGGAATACCGGACGCTATCTCACCCTCTTTATCGAACCGGTTGCAGTGGCGATCGCCCCGGCCCAGCCACCCAACACCCTCCAAACCCTCATTACTACGTATCAAGACCTTACCCAAACCATCCGCCAAGTCAGCGACGAATTCGCTAGCCTCCACCACCGCACAGATTATCTATCCGAATCCGCTCGTAACACTGAAATCAAACTGACCCATCAGCATCTTGAGTCCCTCATCTCCCAACGGGAGCAAACCGCCCAAGACGTTGCCGTTCGCCTCCGTGAAGAACTGGGGTGTGTTTCTACATCCGATGCGGGCATTGAATACATCAACCACATTGAACCCACCATTGGCCGCATCCGTTGCGAGCGAATCAATGGCGTCTGGAAGCTCTGGATCACACCCACACCTGTGGCAGTTGAATCCTTCGAGGCGATCGGCCCCCGAACCCGTTGCATCAAGCCCGTTTACTTCAACGCAGCTTAATCCCCACCAACTCACCACAACTCTCTACCCCTTAACCATCAAATTCAATGGCAGAAAATATCACAGCAAAAAGACAAGAATTGCTAGAAATTCTCCAACTTCACCAACAACTGCGTGAAGCCTCAACTGATTACAAGCTGAAATTGGCAGAGCAGCTACAGGCAAAACTAAAAGCGTTTATAGCTGAGTATATTCCTGAAAATAGTGAATACGCATTCGCTCACCCAGACGGTCTTGTGGGCGTCATTATCTCAGTTCCAGATGAAGAGCTTGCGCTCCATATTCTCACGGCTGAAGATGACATTGAA
Organism: Spirulina sp. SIO3F2; assembly: GCA_010672165.1. GTDB lineage: Bacteria > Cyanobacteriota > Cyanobacteriia > Cyanobacteriales > Spirulinaceae > SIO3F2. Next base: position 2,035 of record JAAHHN010000347.1, read on the forward strand.
GACTGTGAAATTGACCAGATCCTGCTGCCACCAGATGCCAATAAACAGGTATTGAAAGAGCTGCTTAAAAGGCACAACAATCTTTGCGAGTTAATAAACCAGCGCATTGCGCTCAATGGACAAATCAACCAAGAAGATCAACAGCTCACTGAGGCGATCGCCTCAGCCCGGACGTATGGCTTTCCTACAGAGCAATGGGTGAGTGAGTCGCATGGAGACCTGTGTCAAATAGCCCGGCTCACCCAAGGAGATGACGACAGTTGGGCTTTAGAGGTCGAAATCTGCCGTCCTGTCTAGCCCCGAAAATACAACCAGAACAAACACTTTCAATTCATGACCAATAATCCTACCCAACAAAGTATTGACGACGAAGCCCAGGAACTCGCTACTCTACTGAATCTCATTCATCTTCATGAAACTGCCGATCGGCTTGAAATGGAAGCTGAAGCCGCCCGTAGCGATGCGAACAAGGCAATGAAAGCAGCCAAAAATCAGATCAATGACTACCCCAAAGGACATTGGCTAAGGGTTGCCTCTGATCGGCTCTGTCGATTCGGTGAAACACAATTCGGTGGTATAGAAATTGAGTACAAGCGCTTCACCGATCTCACCAAAGACCTAGACGAGTGACAGTCCAGCCCATGCATCTACCCCGTCCCCCACCAGCCCATAAAAAAAATCACCCCAGCAGAACCGGAGCGACTCATCAAAAAAGCACTTTCATTCTCTCACGCGCCCGGTTCCTGATGCTCAAACCACCACTCTATGAATAATCATGACTTCACTACTCGAACAAGCCATCTACCGTCGCAAAACCCAACCCGAAACCCCTCTAGACCCCACGACTTTCCCCCCCATCAAGCTCACCTCGCCACAGTCAAAAATTGAAGCATCGTTCGATCCCGAGCAATGTCTTCAAAACTGTGCTGTAGGACTGATTGAATGCTTGGAACAACACAACAGGGCTTATGTCCTCCATCTCGAACCGGCACAAATCTGGCATGACGAGGAGGAAGGTGAAACCACTTCAAGCCCTGCTGCTGTCCTCGTCCTGCGTGGTCAGTTCGAGGTGCGCATCATTTCGTTTATCTCTTGGCTGCTCGGGGGTGTGCGATGAGCATTGGAGACAAACCAGCCTATCCTACTCCACCAGTCGAGCTTTTATCTGAAGGTCTCATGTTCCCAAACGAGGGGATGAATTATCGCCAATGGCTTATTGGGCAAGCGGTCAGCGGTATTGCCCAGCGTGCAACTGTTAGCCATCTTGCTGCTCGGGCTGCTGTCGATATTGCGGATCAGGTCATTGCATTGCTCGATGCAGAGCATGGGGATGAGGAAGAATGACCGCCAAAACCCAAACCACCCCAAACTACGCTGCCCGCGCCAAGCAACTATCTAAACGAGAGTTACTCTTTGAGATCCCCCATGTTCGGCAAATGGCTAATGCCCTTAGCACCGCCTTGGCCCGTGCCCCTCTTCCCCTTGATGAAGAAGGTCAGTTAATCCAGCAGGAGATGCAACAGCATTGGGCTTGGTTGCAAGCGCTTCAGAAGGAATGCCGCCGCCGTCGCATCAGTATTCCTGTCAAGAATTAAGGAGGTTTTATGCGACCCAAAACATTCCGTAGCTTTCTGTGGGGATTGATTATCATTGTCTCCTATGAAAACGGTAAATTCCTGCGAATCGGGCAACGCGACTTGCGTATTGAGATTCAAATAAATCGACGTTGACGGACATATTCAGGGGGCATTATGCCCCCACTATTGCATAGCCTCATTGCATGTACAAAGAGAAAGATGGGAAGGCCGAAAAGAGATAGTTATGCCGATACATTGGCTTTCTACAAACGCAAAGCGAAGGAATGCCCCAAAGGAGTGCGTCTTAATCTCCAACGCCAGAAAACTTTGCGAATTCAGTTCACCAACCCCACCACCGGAAAACCCATAGTCCGTTCTGCCAATGAACCATTCACCGATGAGGGGATTATCAATGCTATTAACAAGTGCTGGGACATCAAAGACGCTCTTAAGCGGTTTGATTCAGATGGTGAGTTCTGGGCCTGGTTTGATAGAGAGATTGTAGGCAACCTGAGAGGGTGACAAAGAGGGTCAAAAGCTTTGTGTAGCAAGGAATATAGACTAAGGAGGCAAAAAAAGATAGGTCAATATTAGTGCAAGTGACCTATCCAAACAAAATGATAGCTAAAGAGTACCA
>JAAHHN010000348.1 GCA_010672165.1 Spirulina sp. SIO3F2
TCACAAATGAAATCAAAGCTCAACAAACTTGAACCCAGGACATATGCTGACTTGGTAGATGCTATCGAGCAATCTTTAGGTTCGGTCACTACAGAAGATATCCAAAACTGGTTTTCTCACTGTTGTTACTGCTCCTCATCTATTTGAAAAGGGCTGTAAGTAGGTCAGCCTTGAAATAATCAACTATATTTCTGATTGCAAATGGACTCAAAACTCTCATCTGATAAGGGATGTAGCAAGATTTATATTTCTTGACACAAGTGACCTTTTCTCCCCCGACCTACTTAATCTGTACTTGGATAATTATTGAGAACCATTCTCCTATCCTGCTCAAGTAAAGATTCAAAATTATCAGTGACTACTGTATAGAATGCACAAAATCCAGACATTCCCAATAGCTCTACAGTAAGACCTTGAAGGTACTCTGGAGATAACTTTGTTATTTGAGAAATTTTATTTAACCAATTACTGAAATCTTGATTATATAAATGAACACATATATCTAAATCAAGACGAATTTCTCTCTCAAGTAATCCAATGAGTAAACGTAGGACAATTGCTTTTTGAGATACCAACAAGGTATTTCGACCTTATGATTTTTTGTTAAACTCAGTAAAACTCTTTCTACATATATTGCTTGTGCTTCAAGAAAAAGAAATTCATTCGGAGATAAGATATTAGGCCACTTCTTATTATATGCCTGCATCTGCCAGACATGAACAGAGTCATGAATAATATTCCAGACAAAAAACTGAGATGGTTTAAAAATGCCTGGAGCAACTAGATTTGGACGCTCTAGCATACGCCAACAGCGCCAGACAGTAGAGCTCCACCCTAAAACCCTAACAGTTGGACTTAGTTTTAGGCTATGTCGATTTGGCAGATATTTTTCAAGATTATTATTCGCAATTTCTGTGAACCAATTGTTGTAGGATTTTTTATATATATGAGGTATTTCTGAAGACCAGTTTTCTGGAATATCTTCTGATTCTAGCTCAACTCTAATTTGAGCTTCTAGAGCCTCTGATTTGCACTTCAAAAAATCGCATATGCTATCAATTTTTTGCATTATCATCTCTCTAGGATTGTAGCGCCATTCAACCTTCTCTAGAGGGATACATGGAGAGGCAAGAGCATTATTTTTGATTCTCTCCGACAGATTCATGACTTGCTTCGATATCTGTTCATTTGAACTATTTGCATTGAGCAATAGCGATGCTTTCTTTAGCTTTCGTGAAGCTGCCTGTCCACCGGGAGCATCCCACTTTTGCCATCAGAACAAATAGACTGCTACTATGGCGTGAATATATCCTGCTTCTTGCTCTTAAATTAGTTCTCGAGAACTATTCATGCGGCTTGGGCTTGGTCAACTTATCAATAGCGATACATTCATTAGCCCTCTCTTTCTCATCGTACTGGGATTATCACGACACTTTGCCCTGGGCTTTTATCAAGAACTTGAGTTTGATTGTCCAGTAGCGACCTAAAAGAGGCGAGAAATTTCATGTTTACTAGGCTCCATGTTCTTGAGTGTTAATGCCTATTGCCAAACTGGGATGCTCCCGCTCTTGAGGTACGTCCGACTACCGAGGTCATTGGTGAAACGATGGGGCTTTTGGGGTACGAGCTTAAGCCGGAAGGGTGGGTTCTGAAATAATTGAATTAATTAATTGAATTAAATAATTGAATTATCTGGGAGATGTACAAAGCATGTACAATCCTTGATACACACAGTATACACAACACAATAGAAACTAGAACTCTTGTGCTGTATGGGTTTCAGTGCTTTTAAAGCATTCTAAAGTTTCATGTATAAGCCTTACAAGACGTTGCGAAGCAGCCGCGTTTGCACCTATCAGCGGTACGGTCAAAGGTAAGACCATTTGTCATCAACGATACAAAAACTAATTAATTGGATCGGTTGGCAATTTCAATCATCTCTGCATGCAATAGCTCCTATTCCCCCCGGTAAAGGCCAACAGAACGACACCTTCACCGCCAACCCCGACTATTGCAGTTAGAGTCAACAATATTTTTTACAGCCGTATTGATTGGGCGAAATCCTGACCTAAGCCAACATTTCTCTCACAGGATTTGCTCAGAGTATTGGTTCATTAGCCTCTTGCATACATCCTTAGTTCTGGCAAGCGGAAACGCCTACACTCCGTGTTTCTTTTAATTGAGCACTGATAGGTGCGTCGGCTCTCCAGAGCAATTCCCCTTTTGGATTGATGCAATGAAGCTTCAGAGTATGCCTTGAAAATAACCATATCTAAGGCAGGCGAAATGTCTGCCTTAGGGCAGTTTCTACAGTCGTAGCGTGGGAGGTCAATGACCCTGCTTGGCATTGCCTCCCAGAGGGAGAATCCATTCTGCCCGCTATTGATGCAGGCTCTGGGTGACGCATTTTTTCCTGGAATACGCTCAATGAATCCTCCACCATTTATAACTTTGCATTCCCATTATTTGTATCCACACAGGAGGTCATGACACCATGACTAGAACCTTAGACCGTGTGCGTAATGTCGCCATTGTGGGGCCTTACTCTAGCGGTAAAACCACCTTACTCGAAAGCATCCTCTCAACAACTGGCGCGATCGCCCGCAAAGGAACCATCAACGACGGTAACACCGTCAGCGACCATTCTCCTGAAGCCCGCGATCGCGCCATGTCTGTAGAAGTCTCTGTGGCCAGCACCCGTCACGAAGACACTGATTTCACCTTTATCGATTGCCCCGGCTCCATTGAATTCACTCAAGAAACCCACAATGCTTTGGTAGGAGCAGGTTGTGCGGTTGTGGTCTGCGAAGCTGATACCGCCAAAGTCCTCACCCTGGCTCCCCTATTCAAATTCCTTGACGATTGGGAAATCCCCCACGTCGTTTTTATTAATAAACTCGATCGCTCCCGTGATCCCTTTATGGAGGTGCTCCACGCGCTACAGGAGGTCTCCACCCGGCCATTGGTTCCCCAGCAATACCCCGTCCGTCAAAATGAAGAATTGGTGGGCTATATTGACCTGATCACCGAGCAAGCCTACAAATACCATACTGGCCAAGCCGCTGACCCTATCCCGCTCCCTGAAGACCTTCAAGCTGAGGAACAGGCCGCCCGCGATGAACTGCTTGAAACCTTAGCCGACTTCGATGACCATCTGCTCGAAGAACTCCTCGAAGAAATTCCCCCTGACCCGGCCGAAATTCTCAGCGACCTCAAGCAAGACCTGAGTGCAGATCTGGTCGTGCCCGTCTTTTTGGGGATTGGTTCCCAAGACTTTGGCGTCCGCCCCCTGCTCGATGCGATCGCCAAGGAAGCCCCTGACCCCACTGTGACTGCGGGGCGGCGGGGCTTAACCGTTGCTGAAGACGGTGAGCCGATCGCCCAAGTGCTCAAAACCTATCTCACTCCCCAGGGCGGTAAGCTCTCACTGGTACGAGTCTGGCAAGGCACGCTCACTGATGGCATGACCCTCAACGAGGTGCGGGTGGGCGGCATTTATCACCTCACAGGTGGGCAGCAGCAAAGCGCGACTAAAGCCTTAACCGGCGAAATCGTGGCTCTAGCGCGTCTCGAAGGCATTGCCACGGGGGACACGCTCACGACCGAATCTAAGTTTGAACTCCCCAAAGCCGAAACCCTCGAACCGGTTTATGCTCTGGCCATTACCCCTGAGCGTCGCAAGGATGAAGTGAAGCTCAGCGGCGCCTTGGGTAAATTGCTCGAAGAAGACCCCTCGCTCTATTGGGAGCAACATGGCGATACCCATGAAATCATCCTCTGGGGTCAGGGGGAAATTCATCTGCAAGTAGCGCTGGATCGTCTCGGTCGCAAGTATCGCCTGCCGATGACGACCCATATTCCCCATGTGCCCTATAAGGAAACGATTCGCAAGTCCACTACCTCCCACGGGCGCTATAAGCACCAAACAGGCGGTCATGGGGCCTATGGTGATGTGTTCCTGGATATTCGGCCCCAAGGTCGTGGTGAAGGCTTTGAGTTTTCCGAGTCGATCGTTGGTGGGGTTGTGCCCCGGCAATATATCCCTGGCGTGGAAACGGGGGTGCGGGAGTTTCTCCACCACGGCCCTCTCGGCTTCCCGGTCGTGGATGTGGCGGTGAACTTAAGCAATGGCTCCTACCATTCGGTGGATAGCTCTGAGCAAGCGTTCAAACAAGCGGCTCGGATCGCCATGACCGAAGGCATGACC
>JAAHHN010000349.1 GCA_010672165.1 Spirulina sp. SIO3F2
TTGCAAGCGGGTGCAGATTTTATTCAAACCGAAGGGGGAACTGTAGCCCAGCCCCATAGTCCTGGAACCCTTGGGCTGATTGAAAAAGCCGCTCCCACCTTAGCCGCAGCCCATGCCATATCTCGCGCTGTTAGCGTTCCGGTGATCTGTGCCTCAGGGTTATCTGATGTGACGGTTCCCATGGCGATCGCAGCCGGTGCAGCCGGGGTTGGGGTTGGTTCTGCAATCAACCAACTTAATAGTGAGGTGGCAATGGTGGCCGCAGTGCGCCGTTTAGTCGAAGCACTCAACCGAACACCAAACGCTCATCCCTCGCCCCAGTCAGTATAATCTCGCAGGCCTTGTATCAGGGTGTGTCATCACTTATCACTCCAGACTCCTGCGATTAGTTAATACAGATGGCACGCCCTAGTGCTATGTCAACACTAAAAATGGGGATCAAACTTCTCTGAAATTTTTGTATGACGAGTCGCTCCAAAGTTATAAACCCCTCTTTTTAATTGAGACGCAACACTAGGGGCTACGGAAAATCAGATCTTACGGCTATTTCTTATCCCGAACTCAGATTCTAAAGTCTTGTTATGGAAACACTGTAAAAGTGCTGTCCTCAACAATTGACACAGCTTAACGAACTGGTGTCACCCTGTAACACCGGCCCTATTTGAGTCTGTTTTTTCTTGGGCCAGGAAATTACATTTTGATAATGTTGAGAATTGGCCTTGGTGGGAAGCTTGAGCGTGAAAGTTGTTCCCGCTTCAGGGTTGGATGTGCAAACTAACTCCCCTTGATGCACATCCACAACAATCTGATGACTAATGGCAAGCCCAAGACCAGTTCCTGACCCCACAGGTTTGGTGGTAAAAAACGGATCAAAAATGCGTGACTGTATTGCCTCTGGAATGCCTAAACCATTATCAATGATTTTGATTTGAACCCAATTTTCTTTGAGGTGGCGGGTTTCAATGATGAGTTCTGGGTGCCAACCTTGGGGTCGTTGAGCCGCTGCCTCATGGAGCGCCTCGATCGCGTTACGACAAAGATTCATAAACACCTGATTGAGTTGCCCTGGATAGCATTCAATATCCAGCGCTTCAGGGGTGTAGTGGCGTTGTACCCGAATTGAGGGATATTGCGCTGAACCCTGGAGCGTATGATGCAGCATCAACAGCGTGCTCTCTAGCCCGTCTTGTAGCGACACCGACTTTAAACTATCTTCATCCAATCGGGCAAAGCTACGCAGACCCTCAACGATCGCCTTGATGCGCTGCGCTCCCAACTCCATTGACTGGAGTAAGCGGGGTAAGTCAGTTTGAATAAAATCGAGTTCAGCAACGCTTTCAGACGAGCGCTCAGGCGTAGCTTGAGCTGAAGATTGAATCTCGGCCATGAGCTGTTCAGCATAGTCCTGAACGTAGCTGAGATTGCCATAGATAAAACTGAGGGGATTATTGATTTCATGGGCAATGCCCGCGACCAGTTGTCCCAAACTCGACATTTTCTCCGCATGAACAAGCTGCTGTTGTGTGGTTTGCAGTTGCGTTAAGGTTGCTTGCAAGCTTTGGGCATGGCTTTGCGCTTGCTCTTGAGCCGCAGTGGCTTGCGCATAGAGATTGGCCTGATATTCATCAATCGCAGCGGTCTGGGCATCCGCTTCCGCCTGATATTGATTGACTAGATGATCCAGACTGCTCAACAGACGATTAGCTGAAGCCGTCAACAGGTGTTGTAGATTGGGGTCGTCCAAGGTGGGAGCGCTGGTTTCAGCCAGTTGACGGGCAGCACTGACAAATTGGTGCACTTGGGCATCGAGTTCATAGGGCGGCGCAAAAAGAATGCGATGCACCGTAGGAGAGACTTTACCGGGCAATTTAAGGGTTGTATCACCATAAATTAGGCCGCGATGCGATCGCGCCATGCAGTCCACAACATTGATTAGCTCCTGGCACACATCAGGACTGGGCTGATGCACAAAACGCAAAGCATAGAGCGCCGCCCGCTGCGAAAGCATTCGCTGGCGGCCACTGATATTAATTACGGCAGCATTCACTTCGCGCACAAGAGCCTTTTGTTTGAGATTAAAAAAGTTACTCACAATACCTGGAATTACGGACATTCCTCAGCTGAGGAAGAACAAAAAATTGACTTGGCATCACCCATTCGTTAGGAAGCACACTGTCGCTATCGGAATTCGCTCATTTCTCACTCCTGTGTAGAAGATGCATAAATAATTTAAGGAGTGCTAACGCCAAATGATGAGAGCGTGAATTGTACGTAAAGATAATCTCACATGACTACCATTCCATCTTTAGATAGGCTCAGCTTAACAATTGCCAGAACACACCAGTGTAGTTTTAGATACTAAAGCAACATCAAAATTTACAAATTACGAGCTTGCCGCTGCATGAGCCCAAAATCTTCCCGTTCTCTCGCTGGTATTGCGGGTATTGTTGCCCTCGCAACACTGATTAGCAAAGTCTTTGGTCTGTTTCGGGAACAGGCGATCGCAGCCGCCTTTGGAGTGGGGCCGGTTGTCAATGCTTACGCCTACGCTTATGTCATTCCCGGTTTCTTATTGATTCTCCTCGGCGGGATTAATGGACCCTTCCATAGTGCATTGGTGAGCGCCCTCTCCAAACGGGAACAAGAGGAAGCCGCACCCATTGTCGAAACGGTGACCACTCTGGTCAGCGTGATTCTCATTGGTGTTGCGATTGGGCTCGTTGTTTTTGCTCCCCAGATGATTGACGTGCTGGCACCCGGGCTTAACACCAGCACCCGTGAACTGGCAATTCTACAACTGCAAATTATGGCTCCCCTTGCCGTCTTGGCGGGCCTGATTGGCATTGGTTTTGGCACGCTCAACGCTGCCGATCAATATTGGCTGCCCAGCGTGAGCCCGCTCTTTTCCAGTGTGGCGTTGATTGCAGGGATGGGACTGTTGATTGCCTATCTCGGCGATCAAGTGGCAGCCCCTGAATATGTCCGATTGGGCGGCATGGTTTTAGCGGGTGGTACCCTAGCGGGCGGCATCTTGCAATGGATCGCGCAAGTGATTGCCCAATGGCGATCGGGCTTGGGGACGCTCCGACTCCGGTTTGATTGGCGAATTCCAGGGGTTCGGGATGTGCTGAAGGTGATGCTCCCTGCCACGCTTTCGTCGGGCATGCTGCATATCAATGTTTATACTGATTTGTTTTTCGCGTCGGCGATCGCGGGGGCTGCCGCTGCCATGCGCTATGCCAATTTTATTGTGCTCACCCCCGTAGGGATTCTCTCCAATATGATTCTGGTGCCGTTGCTGCCCGTGTTTTCCCGTTTGGCAGAACCCGAACAATGGCCAGAACTCAAGGTGCGCATTCGTCAGGGCTTGCTGCTCACCGCCTTGACCATGTTGCCCCTGACGGCGATCTTTATGTCGCTCTCTGTGCCAATCATCCGGATTATCTATGAGCGATTCGCCTTTGATGCCAAAGCCTCAACGCTAGTCGCCCCAGTGTTGATGGCCTATGGTTTTGGCATGTTCTTCTATCTCGGGCGAGATGTGTTGGTGCGGGTTTTCTATGCCCTAGGTGATGGTGAAACGCCGTTTCGGATCAGTATTGCTAACATCCTGCTCAATGCGGGATTAGACTATGTGTTGGTCAATGCCTTCCAAACCCCAGGATTGGTGATGGCAACGGTGGGTGTCAACCTGGTCTCGATGGTGATTTTTCTGGCAATTTTGCACCATCGTCTCCAAGGACTACCGCTCTGGGAATGGGGTGGGTTATTGCTGGGGTTGATACTCAGTAGCGTGGTGGCAGGGGCGGCCAGTTGGGTCACAAGTCTCGCCTGGGAACGCTACCTGGGCAATGATAATTTCCTGCTATTGCTTGGGGAGTTGCTGACTGGGAGCGCGATTGCCATCCTTATCTTTTTAGGTTTGGCTTGGCAGTTGCGATTGCCAGAATTGCAGATTCTGCTGCAACGGGTGAGCCAGAAGTTAGGGCGTAAGCGCTCAAAGGGTTGAGGGCGAAATTGAACCCATAGCTCCAATCCTGAAAACAAATCAAGGTAACTCGATGCTTGGCGCTGGGTTGAAATACCCTACTGATGAGGAATCTCTAGTCACGCGATGTGCAACTTTAAAATTCAGGAGATAAAATCCTCTGCAAGCCTTATGTGACAAGCATCATAGCGAACCCAATATTGAGTAATGTTGAGCCA
>JAAHHN010000035.1 GCA_010672165.1 Spirulina sp. SIO3F2
TGGGGGCGAAACTAATTTGGATGCGATCGCGGCTCATTTAGCGACTGGCCCTAGCGGCCAGTCTTTGGGGATGGCGATCGCCCTGGTCTTCATCATTGCGGGGATTGCCTTTAAGATTTCTGCAGTTCCTTTCCACCAATGGACACCGGATGTGTATGAAGGCTCTCCTACCCCAGTGGTGGCTTTTCTCTCTGTGGGCTCCAAAGCAGCCGGTTTTGCTCTAGCGATCCGGATGTTACTGGTGGTCTTTGGCTCAGTGGCTGATGAATGGCACTTTATCTTCACTGCATTGGCGATTCTAAGTATGGTGCTGGGCAACGTGGTGGCGCTGGCTCAGAGCAGCATGAAGCGGATGCTGGCCTATTCCTCAATCGCCCAAGCGGGTTTTGTGATGATTGGGATGGTAGCTGGTACGGATGCAGGCTATGCCAGCATGATCTTCTACCTGTTGATTTATCTGTTTATGAACCTCGGGGCGTTTGCCTGCGTGATTCTCTTCTCCCTCCGCACTGGCACGGATCAAATCAGTGACTATGCGGGGCTCTATCAAAAGGATCCCTTACTGACGCTTTCCTTGAGTATTTGTCTGCTCTCCTTGGGCGGCATTCCCCCGATGGCGGGCTTCTTTGGTAAGATTTACCTCTTTTGGGCAGGTTGGCAAGCGGGGCTCTATGGTCTTGTTCTTCTAGGATTAGTGACGAGCGTAGTGTCGATCTACTACTACATCCGCGTAGTTAAGATGATGGTGGTCAAAGAACCCCAGGAAATGTCGGAAGTTGTGCGTCGCTATCCCGTGATTCGTTGGGATCTCTTAGGCATGCGCCCCCTCCAAGTGGGAATTATCTTTGCCCTGATTACCACCTCTCTCGCTGGGATTTTATCCAATCCACTCTTTACCTTGGCCAATGGGGCTGTGGTTAATACCCCCCTTCTACAACCTGCGGCGCTCACAATGATGACAACGCCAGCAGTTGAAACTTCCAGTTTGGATTGAGGCCGGGTTAACACTTGTAGACCTGAAGGGCTTGGCAATGCCAGGCCCTTTTGACGTTTTATTTTTTGGCATCTCTTGATCGCGCAACTTAAACTATGGCGCAACTCACCCCAGAGCAACGCAATGTTCTTTATCTTCGGGCTGCTGGCCGAGCTGGCATTCATAAGTCCTTACTGGCCGCATTGTATGCGGCCCATCGAGCGAGCGCTGAACCGATCACTACTGTTGATTCATCTGTCCGGCTAGCGGATGGAGAAACAGGTTTAGGTCTTGAACCGACAGATTGTCCAACATTCCCCGAGCAAGTCGCCTATGGGGCCAATGTTATTCGGGTGCTAAGCGATCGCCTCATTGCCCAAAGCTGGCAAGGCAAAGACTTATGGTATCCAGCCCAGGGGCGCTACAGCGATCGCTTTTTGGAAATTATTGCCGATGGTTTCACTCCTGCTGCCGAAGATACGCAAGTAGCCCTGCTTAAATCTTGCAACGTTGAAGCACTCAAAACCGCCTACCAAAACGACATTGACCAAACTGGATTGCCCGAAGATCTCAGCCAGTTGGATGAGCATCTCCTGAGTTTAGTGGAGCGTCTACCTGAGCTTTATTGGAGCCTAAGCCATCAGCGCCAAGCCTGTTTAGAAGCCGTGCGGATCTGGCGAAACTTGAATACCACAGAAGCCGCGATCGAGTCTTTAGCCCAAGAAACCAACAAATCTTTGCGGCAGTTGGCTCAAGAAGATCTCGATATCACGCTCAAACAGTTTGTCCAACGCTCAGTGTTGCAGTATCAGCATTATCCCTATCAACGGGAAGCCTTAATTCGTTTAGTCCAGTATTGGCGACAGTTGCCCAGTCGGGAAGCCACATTGGTGGACATTTTGCGCGATCCCCAGCCCCACGCCAATTTGCAGCTCCTTGATTCAGTGCTGCTGCATTTTGTAACCACCCTCCCTGCTCAATACCTTGGCAAGGGCATCCAGCGAAATGCCCTGACCGAAGCCTTCCGGGTTTGGCGACAACTCGACTCTCGTTCAACTGCTATTACAGCTTTAGGTGTGGATACAGAAATTTTGGGCAATGCTACACCTGAACCTGAAACGTTGCAAACTGTGGCCCAACAACTCGATCGCGAACTCCTCAGCTTTGCCGATCGCATCCCCCGCCTCTACCGTGCTAGCCACCAACACCGCGAATCACTTATTCGCCTCGTGCAACTCTGGCGAGAACTCCCTACCCGAGAGCAAACCATTCAGAGCTTAGCCAGCGATCATCAACAGATTGAGCAAACAGTTCCCCCACTCAAGCTGACGATTTCGCTCCCCCAGCGCCCTGCCACCTGGACTCTAGAAAACTTAGAACTCACGGCTAGTATCCTACCTGATGGCCAATTCACTTGGGCCCATGCGACCCAATGCGGTACCTGTTGGCCGCCCAATGAGCCAGTAATCGCAGCGATTATCCAAATAGCAACTTTATTAGAACGGGCCCAACGACAGGTTGGACAACCATTTATGATCAACCGTTGGTATCAGCCGCTAACAATGCAGCGAGCTTGGAAAACAATGGGAGAAAAACGCCATATTCTCGGTGATGCAGTGGAATTCATCTGTCCAGGTTTGACCGCAAATCAACTATATTGGGCACTTGACCCTTGGTGGCCCGGAGGCTTGGGGCGTTATACCCAATATCCCTTGCTCTGCCATCTCGATGCCCGGCCTTATCGTGCCCGTTGGCAGCAAGAATAACTCAATCACTTTCTTGCTTAGAGCCGCCTTATCCCTCTAAGCTATATGGGGGTGGGGGGGATTCTAGTGTATTCTCGATAGACTCGATAACCACCCCTCATTCAATTCCAAATTCTGTAGTGACAGCAATTCTCATGCTAAAGACTCTTATTGCTCACCTCAAAGGGGCGTTTCCTGCTCCCACTGTTTCGGCGCATTGCGATGGCCCCTGCGGCGTTTATGATCCGGCTTCAGCACGGGTCACCGCTGAGGCTGTGCTCTCCATGACCCAGAAGATCCTCGCCCTTGATACAAGTGGGGTCGCGTACCAAAACACCCTGTCTCGCTATATTGCCATCAAGGAAGAGCAAGCCCAAAAAACCAAAGAAGAATTACTCATCCTCTGGACAGATTATTTCAAGCCCACCCATCTTGAGCAGTTCCCCGACCTGCATGACACCTTCTGGAAAGCCGCTAAGCTTTGTTCTGCCTGCAAAGTAGAAGTTAGTGAACAACATGCGAAGGAACTGATGGATGCGGTTGAGAAAATCCATAAAATGTTCTGGCAGACCAAGGGGCGTGATGTGAAGTGGGAATTGGCTAAACCTGCTTAATATTTGAAGAAATATTTCTCAAGGTATATGTCAATTCACCGAGAGGTTCGAGGCAAGATGAGTTCTTGCCTCTTTTTGTTTTTCAGTAACGTATCATCCCGCCTGTTATTAACAGTTCAACTCCTAAATGCCCACTTTTTCCACCACAAACCAATCACCTGCCGGATTGGGTCGTCCCACTACTGAGAGGATTTGACCCGATCGCAACCCCTGAAAATCCTCATGCACTGCTGGATGCAATGTTACTAACGGCCAGAGCCGCTCTGGAGTCGTGAGCTGAAAAGTATTACCACCGACAATCTCTAGCTTGCCTTGGATTGTGGCTGCTGTGGTGCTGATGGGGCATTCAATGCGATCGCATCCACACTGCCCATCCACAGGATAATCTTCTGGATGGGCTAAATAATGCCGCTGCCACTGGAGCCAATCGGGGTGTTGGGGCACAAGATCAAGGAGGGGAATGACTGCACTGGGGGCGATCGCATCCGTAATCAAAGCCTCCTGGAGCGATCGCACAGGCAACTCCGCTGGCTCACAGACCTGTTCTATACAGAGCGCTGCTGCCATCCCGGCTGCCTGCCCAATACCCATCACCATCGGTTGCAATCGGGTTGAGCCATTAGCAATATGAGAGACCGAAATATTCTTCTCGCAAACTAACAGTCCAGTCAATGTCTCTGGAACTAGAGCGGTGTAGGGGACGGTAAAGGGGGTTCCCGTCCAATGGCCACCCCAATGCATAGACTTGGGCTGAAGGGGAAATTCAAAGCCAGGGTAATGGTGGTCGTCGGGGTAGTTGCCTACCGCGATCGCATTCATCTCTCCGGCATAGCTTGGTAAGGGGGCCGCCACACCTCCAGTTTGGGGCAAGATATTCGTTTCTACCACGGTACTCAAACCCCGCAACCGCCGACTCTCCCGATAATAGGGATGCAGTGCAAAGGCCCCCTCAGGGAATGTTCCCCGAGCTAAACCATAGCGGCTATCAATATTTTGCTGCAAAAAACGGGCAAACGCCTGGGAATGGGCATGGGCTTCTTGGTGGTAGGCGGCTCGCTCTGCTGCACTGCCCACCAGACGCTCTAAACCCACACCATAATCATTACCGTGGATGGGCCAATTGAGCATAAACTGATTGCCCGGAATTCGCCCATAATTCAAGAATCGCTCTGCGCCATAGTTGTCCCAAGCACCGGCAAACTCGCCGTGGGTATCAATTTCGGGGGCAGGAATTTCAGGCGCAGGTTGCCCATAATCTTCCAGATATACTACCCATGTTGGCGATTGCACCGGGTAGCGCTCAGTCATCGCGTTGGGCTGAGGGGGAGCACTGGGTTCGTTGAAATCTGAACGCCATTCCCAACCCCAACGGTATGATGCATCTCCAAGGGCTAGCAAATCTCCCAGTTCTGTGCCATCTAGGGTGATTTTGGTGCGGATATCGTAGTCGGCAAAGCGAACGCCAGTAATGCGATCGCCCGCACGATGAACCTCTAAGGGGACTTGCCCTGCCAACCATTGCAAGTTGGGTAAAGCTGCCACCCAATCGGCAAAAATTGCTGCACCAATTTTGGGCTCATAGCCGAAGAAGCTGACCCAGTTATGATCCAGACCACCCGGTTGGCGATCGCGCAACGCTTGCAAAAATGCTCCCCAGAGCCCCGTTTGCCAGGGGACAAGCTCATTTCCATCCGGAACCGCCACCCCTGCACTAGTCAGCATTCCTCCCAACCAGTCAAACTTGCTGACAAGGATGACATTTGCGCCTCGCCGCGCTGCTTGAATTGCAGCACAGGAGCCTCCAACGCCTCCGCCGACAACCAGGATATCTGTTGTGAGTGTTTGAGGCATGGCTGGTTAGTGATTAGTTTATAGTTATGCTACTTGACCCAGCAGCCCATCCAGCTCATTGCTGTATTCCAAGGCATAGATATCATCACAGCCCCCAATATGCTGATCGTTGATAAAAATTTGGGGCAAAGAGCGACGGCCGTTGGCGCGATCGGCCATTAGCGCACGGGTATCCTCATCCCCATCAATACAATGCTCAGTGTAATCGACCCCTTTGCGATCGAGCAGGGCTTTTGCACGGATACAAAACGGACAGCGGCTCCAAGTATAGATTTCAATGGTGGGGGTCATGGCAGGAAAATGTTACAGATTGTTTCGATTGTAGCGAATTTCTCGCCATATCTATAAAGATGCGTCGCCAGTTAAAACCAGAAGCCTGATGAGGTATAGGGATAGAACGCCCGACCCCAAAAACAGAAAAAGGATCTGTAAGTCAGTCATAGCAAGCGTTTAAAATCTAACTGACGACAGCCGCTAGGATGCATCATCAAATCACGTTAAACATATTGGGAGACAAGTGACAGCACCACTAACCAATAATTGAGTTGCATGGAGGCGTTAGAACTGTAGCAGCACTTCACAATTGATTATTGGATTAAGGGCAGAACGCCTAAGCTGCACGCCGGGTTAAGATTTCAACCCCCTCTTTGGTCACAGCAATAGTATGTTCAAACTGAGCAGAAAGCTTGCGATCTTTGGTTAATGCGGTCCAGCCATCATCGAGAACCTCTGCTTCCCAAGTCCCTTCATTGATCATGGGTTCAATGGTGAAAACCATCCCTGGACGGATTTTCTTCCCTTTACCCGGCTTGCCGTAATGGGGCACTTGGGGTGGGGTATGGAACACGCGATTCACTCCATGACCCACAAAATCTCGGACGACTGAGAATCCTTCGGCTTCAGCATATTCTTGAATGGCTGCGCCAATATCGCCAATCCGGCCACCGGGCTTGACTGCTGCAATACCACGATTCAAGCATTCCTCGGTGACGTTCACTAACTTCCGGGCTTTGGGCGATGGATTCCCTACCAAGAAGGTGCGAGAAGTATCACCATGATAGCCATCAACAATAGGAGTAACGTCCACATTGATAATGTCGCCGTCTTTGAGGACCTCTTTGGCATGGGGGATGCCATGACAGATGACGTTATTTACACTCGTGCAGATTGATTTTGGGAAGCCGTTGTAGCCAAGTGGCGCACTTTTTGCCCCTTGGGCCTGGGTCCACCGTTCGGCTTCATCGTTAAGCTCCAGGGTGCTAACCCCTGGTTTAATCATGGGTTCGAGATGATCGAGCAAAGCAGCAGCTGTCTTACCTGCGACGCGCATTTTGGCAATTTCGCGGCTCGATAGCAGTACGATGCGTTCGTTGCTCATAGTTGAATTGAGAATAGTTCTGGATAGTACCTAGACCTCTATCTTGACAGATGAAGTTAAGTTTAGGAAAGTCCAGAAGTGGTGAGGTGATGCAATAGATGTTGCTTAAGCCCATTCGATCAATACTGCTGAAGGTGAGTTCAACTTATCCCGACCCTCTAAACCCGCTATCCTCTATCCTCGTACAGTTCAACTATTATCAGTCAAACATCCCTGTAAGCCTGGGCGCTATTGGTGAATATCGAGTTCAAGTAGATAGTTCCCCAATGAGATTTTGTCTGACCAGAGTTCATATTCAAGACGTAGATACCGGGGCTGAACAACGTTTTGGAGTTGAAGCGAGCGCGTAAAGTTTCGCAGACAGAGGGCTGAACTGCCACGAACATCATGGCTTTGTACCCAATATCGACTGCGGCCATAGACTCCTCGCTCCCAAAAATGTCGATAGCCCTGATAGTTACGGCCTTGGAGCGTCATAATCACCCGATGGGGAGAAATTTCAAGCCAGAGTAGCCCTCCCATTGTGGCAAGGGGCGGGCCAGGCATTACGTTAGCGGCAGCATCAGTTAGAGATGGATAGCGTAAAAACAGATGAAAGCGATCGCGATCTTTAGGGTAGAGCGTCGCTAGGGTGTCAAAGTCAGCTTGCAATGGGAGATTCGTAGCCGTCCAAGATAAGGAAATGGGGCGACGATGGCGTGAGAGCATGGCCAAGTTCTACGTTTGCTATCCCCACAGTAGACAATTGCGTTCGTCAGTGGAAGCTTTGCAACAACAGAGACACAATCTCCCCGAAAATTGTTACAACTCGAAAAATCTTTGAAGTCCCTTGTCAGAACTGTCTGAATTCAGTATTATGGATAACTGTCGCTTGACACATTCCTCAGTAGCTCAGCGGTAGAGCGGTCGACTGTTAATCGATTGGTCGCAAGTTCGAATCTTGCCTGGGGAGCTTTTAGATTATGTAGGTAGGTAGAACCACATCCCAAACAGGATGGAGCAACCAGCCTATCATCAAAATTATTTTTGACTGCTGCCAGCCGCCCCAAAGTGCGACTGTGCCATAACAGCCCATCCCCAAGAGTTCGACCTGAAGCCATATAGTGGGAACTTGATACCAAATGGCAAAGCCCAGGTAAATCAAGGCGGCAAGGAATAAGCTGGTCGCTAAAATATTGAGTTCCTGGGTTGCTTGACGGATAATCGCCACAAATACCAAACCCAGCAAGCTACCCCCCAAAACTAACACGATCGCAATTCCCACTACAATTCCTCCAAAAATAAAAAAGGGAGCCGATTGCTCGACCCCCTAAATATAAAAGGACTAGGAGAAATTACCCTCCTTTACAGTTGCGGTACATATTGTTCCTTTTCCGGAACTTCCGTGTATTCCGCCACAATCTGACGGAATTCGTCACCATCAATAGTTTCTTTTTCAATCAAGAGTTCTACAAGGCGATCGATCACCACACGGTTGTCGCGGACAATCTGCCGAGAAATCTGATGGCAATGTTCAGCAATCTCCCGCACCTGAGCGTCGATGCGAGTGGCGATCGACTCAGAATATTCCGCGCGGCTCATGAGACCATTGCCTAAAAAGACTTCACCAGACTGACTCTCCAAGGAAAGGGGGCCAAGGTCACTCATGCCAAAGCGGGTCACCATTTGCCGAGCCATGCCAGTGACCTGTTGCAGATCACCCCCCGCACCTGTGGTCACTTCAATGTCACCGAAGACCTCTTCTTCAGCGGCACGGCCACCGAGCGCCCCGCTGATCCGTGCCATCAGTTGGGCTCGGGTCGTCAGACCCTGCTCTTCGTCAGGGGTGAACCAGGTTAAACCTTGGGCTTGGCCACGGGGGATCAGGGTGACTTTCTGCACGGGGTCATGGTCTTTAAGCAAGGTACCCACAATCGCGTGACCCACTTCATGGTAAGCAATCAAACGCTTGCTCTTGCCATCAACCAGTGGTGTTCCTTCCATCCCTGCAATCACGCGATCGACCGCATCATCAATCTCATTCAGGGTAATGGCTTCTTTCCGGCGACGGGCGGTGAGGATTGCCGCCTCGTTGAGCAAGTTGGCGAGATCTGCACCACTAAAGCCAGGGGTTCGGCGAGCGATCGCTTCGAGGGAGACCGATTCAGCAATCTTTTTGTTGCGGGAATGCACTTCCAGAATCCGGAGACGACCCTTGATATCAGGCGCATCTACCGTGACTTGACGGTCAAAGCGACCAGGACGCAACAGCGCCGAATCGAGCACATCAGGGCGGTTGGTGGCAGCAATAATAATGATGCCTGTGTTGCCCTCAAAACCATCCATCTCAGTTAAGAGCTGGTTTAAGGTTTGTTCCCGCTCATCGTTACCACCGCCGATACCAGCGCCCCGCTGACGACCAACCGCATCAATCTCATCAATAAAGATCAAACAAGGGGCGTTTTCTTTCGCTTTTTTGAAAAGATCCCGTACCCGAGAGGCACCAACCCCCACAAACATTTCCACGAATTCAGAGCCGGAGATGCTGAAGAACGGGACACCCGCTTCTCCTGCTATCGCTTTCGCCAGCAACGTTTTACCAGTTCCTGGTGGCCCGACTAAAAGTACACCTTTGGGAATCCGAGCACCGACAGCCGTAAAGCGCTCTGGCTGTTTAAGGAACGTAACCACTTCTTGGAGCTCTTCCTTGGCTTCATCCACGCCAGCGACGTCATCAAACATAACTCCGGTCTTGGCTTCCATGAGGAAGCGAGCACGAGACTTACCAAAATTCATCGCTTGGCCAGGGCCACCGGGCATATTGCTAGAGCGACGGAACAAGAAAAAGAGCGAACCAATCAACAGCAGCGGAAAGATCAAGTTACCCAAAAAGCCCCACACTGCACCATCGTTACGCATGGGATGGGAATCAATAGCGATCCCTTCCTGGCGCAGCTTGCTCACCAAGTCAGGTGCGTTCATGGGCAGATCCACGCGCAGCGTCTGGAGCCGTCCATCTAGTTGAGGGTCCGTGGCCTGCACGATCGCGGTGCGTCCGCCTTCATAAAAGTCAACGGCTTGCACGCGATGAGCATCAACATATTCCAGGAAGCGCCCATAGGTCATCCGGGTGCTTGCGGTATTGCTGCCAGGGTTACTGTTGCCGCCAGCAAAGCTTCCCTGCCACAGGAAGAAGCCAATAACCAGAGCAGGTAGTGTCCACAGCAGGATCACTCGCCAAGATGATTTCATAAGATTAAAGATTTTTTAATATTGCGGTTCGATTCAGTCCGGCGAATCGCTGGGTCAAGCAAATTGACATAGCGAGGAACTGCACCAAAAGCCAAGTTGTCTTAATTAAATTTAACGTAGTTCTCACTTTGCCTGCAAGCGGACGCGGTTTTAGGCTCAGACAATAACGCATAGGCAAGGCGAGCTACAATAGAGCATTGCTTGCAACTGAACTTCAAGAAAAATTTTCCTTACATGGCTAAACGTCTTCCCTTCGACTCCAATGAACTCATGACCCGTGCAGATGAGCTGATGGCAGCAGCCTCAAACCGTTACCGGATTACGGTGCAAGTGGCCAATCGTGCTAAACGTCGTCGGTATGAAGACTTTGAAAACTTAGACGATTCCTTAATGAAGCCAGTGATTCGGGCAGTGATTGAGATGTCGGATGAACTGACCCAGCCTGAGATTATTAGTGATTAAACGTTCACCAACTATGTGAAACACAATGTGAGGCCAATGGATATGTGGGGCAAATGGGCGAAGGCCAGTCTGAAGTATGGGTTAGCGGGTGTTGTTTCCCTCGCTCTGGTTCTTTGGGGTCTGGATGGTGAACATTTTGTTGCCGCTCAAAGCCAGTCCACGGAACCAACCAATGCTCCAACCGCAGCCTGTGCCCAAGCGGCTCAAGGTAATCGCAATATTCGGGCCGCAGAACAGGCTTATGGGCAATTATCCGATTTCCCCCGCGAAAATACCTATCGCTTGGCTGACTCCAATAAGGTGCAAGATTGCAACACCTTGCTCTATCGTTTGATCTACTATCACACCCGTACCAAGCGGCGATCGCCCAGCTTGCGATTTGATTGGAAGTTGACCCTTGGCGATTATCTCGGTGCGCATGAGACGATTATTCCCGATCGCTATCCCACAGCCACCAGTCTGGATGAGAATCCGCTGGAGCGCGATCGCTCGATTCTTGATCAACTCAATCGCCAACAACGGAACGTTTTGGTGAATACTTTAGTTGTTATTTTTGAAGGTCAAATTCCATCCTCTGCCCCAGATGAGAAACCAGTAGAAGTCACTCCGGTTCCAGAACCACTCCAGCCCGAGACTCCGGCTACACCCCAACCAGGAGATTCAAGGTTGTTGTTGTAGATAATGTAACAACTGAATCACACTTCCCTTTTCACTGGAGGAACAACCGACAAGCTGCTCCAACGCAAACCCGAGCAAACAGCCGACCCCACAATTTCTAGTGTTAATCTGTTGATGTTGCTCTTGTTTGTATCGCCTCATGAGTCGAGATGCCCTGGTCGTTGGGATTAGCCATTACACCAAGTCTCCGGATCTATGTTTGGACTCCCCGGTGCATGATGCGCGGGCGATCGCAGATATCCTGGAGCAGCAAGGAGGGTTCCGTGTTAAACGTTTGCTGGCAACGGATGCCCAACATCCCGTTAATCAGCAGATTCTCAGTACCCAGTTAAAGAAACTCTTTAACCCTGGTAGCAAGCAGGTTCCGGATACTGCTCTGTTTTACTTTTCTGGGCATGGTTTTGAAGTGGATGAGTTGGTGAAAGAAGTCTGTTTGGCCACCAGCGATACAGGTTTAAGCACTCGGGGTTCCGGAATTCGACTGCAATCCTTACGGAAGTTGCTGATCACGAGCCCTGTTAAACAACAACTCGTTTGGCTGGATTGCTGTCATAGTGGGGCGATTTTGAATTTTCAGGAGGGGAATCCGGGGGATGAGGGGGAGGTGCGCGATCGCTGTTTTATTGCGGCATCACGGGAGTTTGAGGTCGCCTATGGTGGTCGCGGCCGAAATTACAGTGTGCTGACCCAAGCCCTGCTCAGAGGGTTGCAGCAACCGGGATCAGATGCCCTCAATTCCACAGATTTGCTGAGCTTTCTCCGGCGGGAATTAGCAGATGCTCCCCAAAAGCTGATGTTCCAGGAAAGCGGTGGTGGTATTGAACTGGTCAGTCGTTCAGCCCTTGCCCATTCGGATGCAGCGAACCCCAATACTAATTTTTGTCCTTACAAAGGGTTAGAATTTTTCACCGAAGCGGATGCTCCCTACTTCGCTGGGCGGCAAGCGCTGACAGATGAATTATTGAACAAGCTACGGGAAAATCAGTTTGTAGTGTTGGTGGGGGCATCGGGCAGCGGTAAGTCTTCGGTGTTGCGGGCAGGGTTGTTGTACGAAGTGCGGCGGGGATTGCGGCTCTCGGGCAGTGATCAATGGCAAATCTGCGGGCCAATTGTGCCGGGAGAGCGACCGTTTGAAAACTTGGCAGCGGTTCTGGTGAATCTGGACGCCGAGCAGGATCAGCGCACGACCCAGCGACTCCGAATTCAGCAGCAGTTACAGGGGGATGATACGGCCGCTTGGTTAGCAACTTGGGTGGAAGAGAGCGCTGCGCCCCAGGTGGTGCTGGTGTTGGATCAGTTTGAGGAGATTTTTACGGGTCTGGGGGAGCCGGGGCAGAAGGGTTACGACCAGCGGAAAGATACGCAGCGGGCGTTTTTGGCTTGTGTGTTGGGAGCGTTGGTAAAAACACCAAAACTGAAGGTAATTGTGGCGATGCGGGCAGACTTCTTCGGCAAGTGCATTGAGGAAGATTACAGCGGTTTGGCAGTGCGGATGAAGGCGGGCTGGGTTCCGGTACAAGTGCCGACGGCGGCAGAGTTGGCGGCTGCCATTACGGAGCCTGCGCAATGGGCGGAGTTGGAGGTAGAGCCGTTGTTGGTCAAGACGTTGGTGGCGGATGTGGCGAAAGCGCCGGGGAGTTTGCCGTTGTTGCAGTTTACGTTGAAGGCATTGTGGCAGGCGCGAGAAGGCAATCGGTTAACGTTGGCGGCGTATCAGGGATCGGATGGGTTGATGGGTATGTTGGATCAGCGGGCAACGGCGGTTTATGAGCAGTTTGATGCGGATGAGCAGCGGACGGTGCGGCATATTTTCCAGCAGTTGACGCAGCTAGGTGAAGGGGTGGAGGATACGCGGCGGCGAGTATTGGTGAGCAATTTGGTTGCGGAGCCGTTGCATTCGGCGGTGCGGGTGGAGCGGGTTTTGCAGGTGTTGGCCAATCCAAAAAATCGCTTGTTGGTGTTGAGTGGGAAAGGGGAGAATGCGATCGTGGATGTGGTGCACGAGGCGTTGATTCGCCATTGGGGGTTGTTACGGGGTTGGGTGGATACGAATCGGGATTTGTTGCGGCGGCAGCGGCGGATTGAGGCGAGTGCGGTGCGGTGGCAGGAGCAGGCAGAAGCGAAGGGGTATTTGTTGCAGGGGTTTCAGTTGAAGGAGGCGATGAGATTTGAGAAAAAGAATCGGGAGACGTTTCCGTTGTCGGATGTGGCGAAGGGCTTGGTGCGACGGAGTGTGAGGCAGCGGTGGCGGAGTCGGATAAAAGTGGCGATTTGGTTGTTCATTCTGCCAATATTTGTAGTGGGGTTAGTGGAAGATAGTGTACGAAACAATAAGCTTTATGAAGCTCGGAAATTGGTGTACGACGCAACACATCAAGATGGAAAGCATAACGCTATCAAAGATTTAGTAAAAGGATGCAAGAAAATCAAGGAGTATAATTGGTTTTCAAAGTACTTGAAATATCTGAGTGACCGAATCTTTGGGAATTGTGTAGATCTGGTTAATGCTCCTCTAAACGGAGCTAATCTTGAAGGTATAGATGACCTTCAAGGGGTAAATCTTAGTGGAGCCGAACTCCAGGAAGCAAATCTCCAAGGTATTAACTTTAGTGGGGCCAATCTTAGTGGAGCCGAACTTCAAGGAGCAAATCTTAGTTTAGCCAGATTCGATGATGCTGATCTCAGTTTAGCCGAACTCAATGGTGCCATACTTGGGAAAACTAAACTTAGTGGAGCGAATCTTAGTTTGGCTGAATTTGATGAAGCCATTCTGTTGGCAATCGATTTACGGGAGACCGAAAACCTCCCAGAGCTTCTCAATGAAGAAAGCCGACCGTTGTTCTGTAATGTGGCTTTACCTCCAAAGATCAAGCCACAGGATGATTGTGATGAAGTCAAGCAAGCCCTTGTTGATGAGGGTAAGTATAAGTCAAGTGTTGCACAAGATATGGTTAATGATGCACTTCAAATTGAACTTGACTAGAGCCAATACTTTCTGATTTACCTATAATCTACTGGTCGCAATCTAAAGATATTCAAGTCACATCCGGCCAGCCTATCAACTTGTCCTGAAAATAGTTTCCAGCATGTTAAGAAGTTGCCGGC
Source organism: Spirulina sp. SIO3F2 (assembly GCA_010672165.1). Taxonomy (GTDB): domain Bacteria; phylum Cyanobacteriota; class Cyanobacteriia; order Cyanobacteriales; family Spirulinaceae; genus SIO3F2. The sequence goes on from JAAHHN010000035.1 coordinate 14,038, forward strand.
ATACCTCTATTCTACTTTTTTGTACTTAGATAAGATGGTAAGATTTAAGTCAGTTGAGATATTTCTGGCACTCTCGAAACCCTTGTCTAGTAAGCAATGTTCATCCTACACAATGTCTTAACATAATTGACCGCCACTATAGTGGATATATGACTTTTGTTGAACTTATGACTGATCTCTTAAACCAAGCTTTCGAAAAAGCTCAACAATTACCAAAATCATTGCAAGATGAGCTAGCCAAACAGCTTCTTGAGGATATCGAAGAGGAATTAAGTTGGCAACAGACTTTTTCCCAACCTCAGCCTTCATTTTTAGAAGAATTAGCACGAGAAGCCTTACAAGAGGTTGGTGAGTAAAAAGCACAAATAATGATGTTGGGTAAATCATGGAATACAAAGAGACTGATTGCTTTAAAGAAACGTTCAGTGAACTCAGGAAGAAATTAAGAAGCCCGAAGGGAAAAGATAGAGCCGGGAAGGCATTTGCAGTTCTTCGCAATAAGTTGAAGGAAGATCATCGTTATACCAGTGACAAGCTGGAAACGAGGAAAGCCACAGACGGAAACATTCTCTATATTTTTACTATTCATGTTGCTTATCGAGTAGTTGGAGTAATTAAAAGGGACAGCTCAAAAACTATTGTTTGGTTTTGGGCTGGTTCACATAGTGATTATAAAGAAGGGCTTGATAAACCATGCAGACCATGGTCGAGCTGATAGATTTGGACAATTACATTGTCATAACAGTAGATCTTGTATTGAGGTTCAGGGGGCAAGAGGTTCGGGTGTCCTGATCAGGCTCAAGATATAGCGCGATCGCCTCTCGAATATTCTCCAGCGCTTTCGTCTCCGTCTCCCCAGCTTTTGACAACTCTGGTATAAATTTTCCACGCACCTCACCAAGGCAACCACAACACGATCGCCCTTACAGAAGAACAGATTGCAAAGCATGACAAGTAGAATTGAGATCCCAAACTCCTGCCAATTTCCCCATGCCCCACCTCCTCACCCAAGCCTTCCAAAAAGTCCAGACCCTACCTGAGCCACTGCAAGATGAACTCGCCCAACAACTGATTGAAGACATTGAACAAGAGTTACGCTGGCAGCAGACCCTAAACCAGCCCCAACCTTCGATATTAGAAAAGCTAGCGCGTCAGGCCTTGCAAGAATCTGACGAAAAGCACACAAAAGTTATGGGCTTTGATGAGCTATGAGATCTGAGCTTTCTGCCAGCTTCCTGGCCTGTTTCGCCAAACTGCCTGAGAGAGTCAAACAAGCTGCTCGTTAAAACTATCGCTTAACGCGATGTGCAACTTTAAAATTCAGGAGATAAAATCCTCTGCAAGCCTTATGTGACAAGCATCATAGCGAACCCAATATTGAGTAATGTTGAGCCAATTTAGCCCAAAAGCAAGAAACTCAGTCCAATTTTCGATTTGTGATGACGGGCTTTTGGCGAGAGAAGTGCCTCAAACCCTTGTAAAACCGTTCGATTTTAGTTGCACATCGCGTGCTTATGGCGGTAGAATCCCGCCCATCCCAGTTTGGAATTCAAGAAACTGAATACAGAAACAATCACCTACTCTGTTCGAGTTGGTGGTTGGCGGGCAGTGGGAGCGCTGAAAAAGCCAGACACAATTGTTTGGTTCTGGATTGGCTCACATAGCGAATATGACAAATTGCTTAAACGACTTTGAGCCAAGCGACCTGACAGAAAATCTAATCCTTGACCAAGGCAACCACAAGGCGATCGCCCCGACGAAGCCACCTAAGCTAATATTTGTTGCTCTGAGCCAAATCCCGTAAATGGTTATAGCTCTGGCGGCCGAAATCCCAGGCCAATTTCACCGCCGGAATCCCCGCCGCCACCAGCTCCGATGCGATCCCGTCCTCCGTGTCATCCCAGGGTAAGCGCAAGAAAATTGTATCCAAAATATGCGTTGGCTTTCGGGCAATGCGAACACGGCTAGAAGCCTCATTTTTTCGTAATCGCTTTTCTCGATAAACTAATTCTGTTGACATAGATAGAGACATTTTTTCTCAACAAGAACCATCTTATTGCTTCTTGCGCTTACCCTGCGTGTCATCCCACTGAATCCAAACCTAACCCTGAATAATATCCACATGAATGGGTGTGGTGTGTAGATATTTATCGCCTGATCAATGAGAAAACGAACAAGCCGATGGCGAGATTGAGAACACCGGCGGAAACAGTATCAACAGCCTTAAATGTAAAGGAAAAGGATTAGGGTTGCGAGCCACAGGACAGGGATTAGGCAAATCCTATGTCAGGATAAGCTGAGAGCAATGCTTACCGCCAGAGCAATCGTCGGGCGGTTACCCTGAGTGCGGCGTTTATGCCACTCATTCTAGAGCAAGGTCAAATTGTTGAAACGGGTCAGCATGAGGAATTACTGACTCAAAATGGCATCTATGCTACTCTCTGGCTGAGTCCAAATAGGGGACTGAGGGGATAATTCTCACTAATGGTATTTCGTTGAATTTTTGAATAAGGCAGAGTCTGACACTATTTTAGAGACAATATCAATGCTTGAGTTGTGATTATGGCAATTCATACCTGATATCTCAGAAATATTGCTGTTATTTGCGAAGGGCGCTATAACAGTGGGCGAATAAACATTTCTCTAGCAGATTGAAATTGACATCCAAACCCAAATCCAACATGGCAAAGCTGCCGAATCAGGCTATCATGGGCTAGGCTTGCACTGAGCACTGTGCAGAAGCAAATTTTCCCCAACAAACCCCCAACCCATCACTCCCGGATAAGGTGTAATTAAATCCAGAACTTTGGGGTGCTCAATTTAGGACTTTAAAGACGTTGATGCAGGGTAACGAGACCTATCTTAATCATCCAACTTTTGGACTGTTGTTTCGGATTTGTTCAGTGGGTGAGGGTCAAGAACTCTTCACTACACTCTATGCCCAGCGCCTATTCTTTGTGGTAGCCCAAGGCACAGTCGGCGTTGATTTTGAACCCTTGGGTCGCTCAGAAGCTCGCCTGATGGTAGAGAATCGCTTACGACAGCTACGTAGAACTGGCGTAAATGCCGAATACAAGGCCCTAGATGTGATTTATCGACAAACGTTCTAGTGGGGCTTGAGAGAGAATATGAACGCGATCGCCGAACGTCTCACCCAGGTTCGCAGTCAGATTCCCCCTCAGGTTCGTCTGATAGCAGTCAGTAAGACTTTCCCGGCTGAGGCAATTCGTCAGGCCTACCACGCTGGCATCCGTGATTTTGGCGAAAGTCGCATTCAAGAGGCTGCGGAAAAACAGCAAGCCTTAGCGGATTTAACGGATATTTGTTGGCATTTCATTGGCCGTTTGCAAAGCAATAAAGCCAAGAAAGCGATCGCCCAATTTGATTGGATTCACACCTGCGATAGCCTTAAACTGGCGCTACGGCTCGATCGCTTAGGGGGTGAATTGGGTAAAGTTCCCAAGCTCTGTCTTCAGGTCAAGCTGCGCCCTGATCCCAATAAACAAGGCTGGACGCCAGAACAGCTCGCAGTGGACTTGGCGACTTTAGATACCTGTCTGCATCTTGATATTCAGGGTTTGATGACAATTTTACCCTTGGGACTCAACGAGAGAGAAATCTTAGCAACCTTCCAGTCAGTTCAGGCATTAGCTTTAGAGTTGCAGCAGCAATCCTGGCAACGGGTACAAATGCAAGAACTCTCCATGGGCATGTCTAATGACTATGCAATTGCCATTCAAGCCGGAGCCACAATGGTGCGGTTGGGGCGGATTATTTTTGGTGAACGGGAGTTACTGATTTAAAATCTAGATTCTGAGGCAAAACGACGCTATGATGTGATCGACTCAAAACCATAACGATCAATATTACTAAAATAAGTATTGATACTTTGGAGCAGTAGCAGCAGATCAGCAAAGAGGTACGGTGGATGAATACGATTTTCAATCGCATTAAAGATATTATGGTCGGCCCCGACGAATCCGAAGAATACGAGTATTATGAAGAGGATATGGCGGGCAACGATTATCAAACCCTCTATCAGCAAGAAAATCAACCTGAAGCGTTAGCAGAGTCGGAACGCCAGCGTCCTCGTCGAACTCGTGAGCGTCCAGCTATGCCAGCGGCGGCTGATAGCACTGCCAATACCCTATCTCAACCGTCAACAACCGTAACACCAACAGCAGCGAGGAGTAATGTGATTGGAATGCCCGGATCAGCCAATGGAATTTCTGAGGTAGTTGTCATTGAGCCTCGCTCTTTTGAGGAAATGCCCCAAGTGATTCAAGCTCTGCGGGAGCGTAAGTCAGTGGTGTTGAATCTGACAATTATTGACCCTGATGAAGCCCAGCGTGCCGTGGACTTTGTGGCAGGTGGAACCTATGCGATTGATGGTCATCAGGAACGGATTGGTGAGAGCATCTTCCTATTCACCCCGAGTTGTGTCCAGGTTAGCACCCAAGCGCCCAATGTCATGGTGCAAGATCTGTCTGCAAGCAGCGCGGCTCCGGGTACGGTTCGCCCTACTGCCCAACCCCAACCGGCACAGGCAGCAAATTGGGCACTTGATCCGAATCGATTGGCTCAATAGCTCGAAAAGATTACTTGGAGCAATTATTAAGGTAGGGGAGGGTTTTAAGCCCTCCCCTACTGTTTTGGTGATGAAATAGAGAATTGAGCAACTCAAGATCTAGATTTTTATGACTGCAACATATCAACTGGGTTTAATCGGGGGAGGAGTAATGGGTGAGGCGTTGCTGTCGCGCCTGTTACAACAACAGGTTTACACACCGGATCAGGTCATTGTTAGTGAACTGCTCCCAGCGCGTCGAGATTACCTCAAGGGTGAATATCAGGTGGCGGTCACGGATGCTAATGCAGCCGCGATCGCTTCTGATACGGTACTTTTGGCCATCAAACCCCAAGTTTTGAAAGCGGTTACGGAAGCATTACCCGCCACAACCTATGCCCACAAACCTTTATTGCTCTCAATCCTGGCCGGTGTTCCCCTCGCTCGTCTGGCGGCAGGCTTTCCAGACTGCCCTGTGATTCGCGCAATGCCCAATACCCCTGCCATTGTGGGGGCAGGCACAACCGCGATCGCGCCGGGTCAGCAGGTGACAGCCGAGCAGCTTGAACAGGCCAAGACTATCTTTGGTGCGGTAGGGACAGTGGTTGAAGTCGCTGAATCTTTAATGGATGCAGTAACTGGAGTCTCTGGTTCGGGTCCAGCGTTTGTCGCGCTAATGGTAGAGTCTCTCTCCGACGGCGGAGTGGCGGCGGGTTTGCCCCGCCCGATCGCCAACAACTTAGCCCAACAGACTGTTTTGGGCACTGCCCAATTACTGGTTGATAGTGGGCTGCATCCCGGGCAACTCAAAGATCGCGTCACCAGTCCTGGCGGTACAACCATTGCTGGGGTAGCGACTTTAGAACAGCATGGGTTTCGTGCTGCGGTTATTGAGGCGGTACAGGCAGCAGCAACGCGATCGCAGGAACTAGGTGGTTGAGCCAGCCTATTATCACCACATCAATCGTACATTATTGGTTAACAACAGAGACCCGAACCACCTCTCCCTGCGGTTACTCCTCCCAGGAGGAGATTCTTCGTTAGAAATCTACTCTTGGGAGGGGTGGTCAAGCGTAGCGCTGACTGGGGTGGGTCGGGTCTATATAGCCAACTTAACCCTTAAGCTCGTTTTTTACGCTTCAACCAAATCCCACCGCCTAGAGCGCCAAGCATTGCCAGCATCGAGCCTGGCTCAGGAACCGCTTCAGTCTGTGGTGACTGGGATGCAGGTGGGTTAAGCGCCGTAAGTTTGGCATAAAGGAACGCATCACTGTTGCCTCCTTCCTGGGAAATAAATTCATCGACTAAAGCACCGCCCACAGAAGCGCTAAAGCCAATTAGCTCCAGAGTATATTCAATTTCATCCAGAAAGAAGCTCTCGGAAGCGATCGCATTAGTCCAGGTGATGCGATCGGCGCAGGCAGTGACACTGAAGTAAGCACAAGTCCCTTCTTGGTTTGGTGTCTCTTCAATATCGAGGGCATAGTTAAAGGATTTAACCCCTACCCCTTCAAAATCTAAATTCAAGCTCAGATCCACCTGACCCGGCGCACCATACCAAATGGTTTTGTTGTAATGACGCAGGCGACCAAGGTTAAACACTTCACCCACTTCCATTTCAGTTGTGCCTGTGCCTAAAAACCCTAAACCGCTTTTACCGCCTGTTTCCACCCAGTAAGCGGGAAACCCCCAACGAATTTGGTTTTCTTGGTTAACCGTTTGATATTCAATAAACGCGCCCCCGTCGGGATTACTCCAAGTCCCTGTGGTGGAGTTGAGGGTAATCGCCTGGGCAGCAGGGGCAAGATTGGCGAGGGAAAGCGTTAGAGCTGTCGCGCCGAGAACAGTGGCCAGTGGTTGATGATGGGAAGTGGGGCGGTTGGAAATCAGCATGATGTGAAGAGCGATGAAAATCTGCGCAATATTTGAGTTGAACTAAGGGAAAAGACGCTGCTCCCTTGAGCGTGTTGCTGAGGTTTTGCCAGCTCTGCGACTGGCACAAGGAATGGAATGGTTTCACCTAGCGTGGTGGGAAGGGAGCATCGCCCATCTGCTCACTGATGATGTTACGCATTTCTGTTTTTTGGTCTTCGGTGAGGATGGATTGGGCCCGCATCAGATAGGGAACCACCTTGCCTGCGACGTTCTGGATGGTTTCCGGCGATAAGTCCATCTCACCCATAGCATCAAAGGGCGAACCGCCTCCCTGCATCTTTGCTACCATTTCGGCCATTTGTTCCGGGGTAAAGGCTTCAGAGAAGGCTTCAAGCGCCAATGCTTGGAATTGAGACTTTTGGTCGTCCGTAAGGTTGAGGCGGGTTTCGACTTCGCCCATTGTTGCCATCAGGTCTTCAATCGAGAGTTCCGGGGCAGCCGCTTCACCGGGTGAGGGGGGTGAGGGTGGTTGGGGAATTGCTTGGGCAGCGAAGGGGCAAAGAGCAGCGGTGAAGAGGGCGGCGGTGGAAAGAGCAAGCAGTTGGCGTTTCATAAGTCAGTCCAAGTTAGTTGTGTCAGGTGAGCCGATCGCGGAATCGCAGACCAGAAAAGCGATCGAGCGGATTCGTTGGGGTTCACAATTTCAATAGTAGGGACTGCCTCGGGGACTGTCAGGGGTAAAAAGTGGCCTGAATGGTGGCCTGTAGAATTGGTTTTTAAACTCAAAAGTCATCTTTGTCCCTCTTGTTTGCAATAAGCCCACTTAAATCGATGCTTATTGCAAAAAATCGAGAATATGCGTTTACCCTAACCCCGTAGGTTACTCTGATGGGCGGTGGAGCAGAGATTTGGTTGTGGGGGGTGTGGATTTGGAGTTGGCAGGTTGGTGGCGGAGACTGAAGGTCTGGATATGGTTGGCTACGAAGCGAAAAACTCATCGCATTATCAGTTTTCAGATTGGTGCTCGAACAGGGAAGTCAGCCGGATTCCTGTGGGAATCTTTGCCCAAAAGATATCGAGAGAATTCAATCTGCTATACAGATGAGCTGAAATCTTATCAATCTGCGATTCCTGCCAACCAATATCGAGTTTTTGGTCAATAATCAGGTCAAGCCAACCACATTGAAAGATTTAACAATACAATTAGGCACAGAGTTTTATGGCTTGTCCGTGATACTTTGTCGTTCTCTAAAGACTTTTTGAATCATCGTAGTGCTACTTGGTTCTTTATTCATTGCTACAATGAGAACTTGCCAGAAATTTAGTCTTTCACTACATATTAGTCTTTAACTACGGCGTTCATGCTCAGGAGCCAACAGCTTGATAATGGGAAACTCGAAAAATCCAGATTCTGAGCTAGATTAGAACGAATCCTCGTTTTTCAGCTCTCGGAAATCATAAAAATAGCAATTAATCCAAATCCCCTTCAGTAGCTTACTCTTAAAAGGCGAAAATCTCCCAAAAGCAAAAAAGATTACAGCGATCGCCCCAAGAACCCAATTTACAATTTTGAAACCCCATCCACAGCCAACAGCTTTGGTGGCAAGATGGCAATAGCACCCAAACACAAAAGTATCGTTCCCCCTCCAGGAGATACATGTTAGTTAACTTCAAATTCACTGTTGCTCTAATCGGTTTACTGTTTGCGCCGCTGTTGGAAATAGCTCCAGCAGTAGCACAAATTGATACCCACGAGTTTGAGGGGTTTGCAGATTGGTGCAAGAACCGAGAGCAGGTGATGCCTGAGGCGCAGCATACAGTTGAAGCATTACTAGTAGAGGCAGGGACAGAAGATTGCGATCGCGCCCATGATATTTTGAATGGTAAAACAGAGCTTTGGCTGTGGTTAGATGACAATAAAATCCAAAATATTCAGCCTCTGGCCACCCTTCCCAATCTGCAAGTTCTCCGGCTAACCTTCAACGAAATCCAAGATATCTGCCCGCTTGCCAATCTCACCAATCTGCGAGAACTTGAGCTGGGTGCTAATAATATTCAAGATATCCACCCGCTTGCCAATCTCACCAATCTGCAAAAACTTGAGCTAGGTGCTAATAACATTCAAGATATCACCCCTCTCGCTCATCTTACTAACCTACAAGTGCTTGAACTAAGTCTCAATTTAGATAAACTTCAAGACATCACCCCTCTTACCACTCTAACTAATTTACGAACGCTTCAGTTAGGTGGTAATAATATCCAAAATCTTCGCCCTTTGGCTGCTCTGACAAATCTTCAGACGCTTGACTTGTACGGGAACCAAATTATAGAAATTCGCTTCTTAGCTTCGCTCGACAATCTTCAAAGTCTCGATCTCAGAAATAATCAAATTGAGAATCTTCAGCCACTGACCGCTCTAGTCAATCTTCAAGATCTAGATCTGGGAGAGAATCCGGTTGAAGATTTTGATTCTTTGAGTGTGTTGAAAAATTTAGAAAAATTGGCGATCGATGGAAATCAGATTATTGATATCCAGTTTTTAGCCTCTCTTACAAATCTCAAAAAGCTCAATTTAAGAAATAATCAGGTCGAGAATCTTGATCCCTTAACTTCACTTACTGATCTGCAAGTACTGGATCTGGGAGGAAACCAAATTAGAGATATCAGCGCTCTGAGTTCATTGAAAAATCTAGAAAATTTGGCACTGGATAGAAACCAGATTTTTGATATTCAGTCTCTAGCCTCTCTAAAAAATCTAAAGTATCTTTTTATTGCTTTGAACTTAATTCAAGATATCGAGGTACTTAATGATCTCAGTGAGCTGGAATTGATCCGGCTATATGGCAATCCGCTACGCGATCGGAATTGCCCACTTACGACTGTATCAATTTGTGACTTTAGAACCCGCCCTTTACAATATCAGTATACTACTAATCCTCTTAACTATTTTGACTCCATTGAACTTATTGATGCGATACCTGGCCCTTGATAAACCTTGCCTTTAGCTACAAAGATAATTAACGAACGAATTAAATCAAATGGCACACACTTTATTCGATCTGAGCAGTATTGTTTGCGGTTTGTTGTCCATGCCGTTGCTGGGCATGACTCCAGCAGCAGCACAAATTGATACCAGTGAGTTTACAGAGTTTGTGGATTGGTGTGAGAACCGAGAGCAGTTGACCTCTGAGGCACAGCATACGGTTAAGGTGTTGTTAGAGGTGGCAGAAACAGAAGATTGCGATCGCGCCCACCAATCTCTCACGACCCAAAAAGACCTTGTTCTGCTTGACGAGCGCTTTCAAGATATTCGGACCTTTGCAACGCTGATCAATTTGCGCTGGTTAGTTTTGAATATTACTGAAATCCAAGATTTAACACCGCTAGCGAACCTCACCAACTTGCAAAATCTTTCATTGCTTGGAAGTCAGATACAAGATCTCACTCCTCTAGAAAATCTTACCAACTTGCAAAATCTTTCATTATTTGGAAGTCAGATACGAGATCTAACTCCTCTAGAAAACCTTACCAACTTGCACAGTTTTTGGTTAACTGACAGTCCAGTACAGGATTTAACACCGCTAGCGAACCTCACCAACTTGCAAAATCTTTCATTGTCTGGAAATCAAATAAAAGATCTCACTCCTCTTGCTAATCTCACTCAACTACAAGAGCTTAGGCTAACCCAAAACAAGATCAAAAATCTAAAGCCTCTTGTGAATCTCACCGATCTACGAAAACTCACATTAGGGTCTAATGAAATTCAAGATCTAACACCATTAGCAACTCTCAATAATTTGCAAGACCTTTGGCTGTATGAAAATGAAATTCAAGATCTAGCACCGCTAGTGAATCTCTCTAACTTAAAAAAGCTGTGGTTATATGACAATCCATTTCTTGAGACAGATTCAGAGCCAACATGTCCAGTTCAGCCAGAATCAATTTGTGTGTTTGAGAAACCATCACTTTAAAATCACTTCCTCCTGAACTAAAAATTCTCTTGATACGACCACCCAATTGAAAATCCTGATCTATTCACCCCAGTTCTACCCTCGCCTTGGCGGCGTCGAACGTGTCACCCAAATGCTCGCTCAAGCCTGGGGAAAAGCAGACTGTGAGGTAAAAGTAGTTTGCCAAACATCAGGGATTGCAGAAGAACGGGAAGCATTTGCGTTTGAGATTGTGCGCTTTCCTACAGTAGGGCAACTACTGCAACTACTGCATTGGTGTGATGTCTATGTGCAAAGCTGCATCAGTCTTAAAGGCATTCTGCCCTGGCTGCTGGTGCGTAAGCCCCTCGTGATGATTCACCACACCTGGTACTGCCACCCCAATGGCCACCTACGCCCCCAAGACTGGCTCAAACTCCAGATTACGCGCCTCGGGCGAAATATTGCTGTCAGCGAGGCGATCGCCGCCCATCTGCCTGTCCCCGCCCAGGTTATTGAGAACCCTTACGCCGAGGATATTTTTTACCCCCAGCCAGAAATTAAGCGCGATCGCACCCTTATCTTTGTCGGCCGCTTGGTCTCCGACAAAGGTGCTGACCTGCTGATCGCCGCCCTCGGCCGCCTCCATCAGCAAGGCTTAACACCAGATCTCACCCTGATTGGCACTGGCCCCGAACGCCCCACCCTCGAAGCCCAAATCGATCAGCTAAATCTGGATGAGCAGGTTACATTTGCTGGAGAACTGCCGCCCCAGGAAGTCGCAGGACGCCTCTGCCAACATCGCATTATGGTCATTCCCTCCCGCTGGCAAGAACCTTTTGGCATCGTTGCCCTAGAGGGTCTCGCCTGTGGCTGCTGGCTGGTGGGGTCAAATCAAGGAGGTTTAAGCGCTGCGATCGGCCCTGGTGGACTCACATTTACCAATGGGGATGTGGTGGCATTAACCGCGCAACTCACCCGACTGCTCACCGACCCCCCTCAATGGCAACCTGACCAACAAGCGATCGCCACCCATCTGCGACACCACCAGCAGCAGACTGTGGCACAGTTATATCTAGATTGTTTTCAACAGCAATATTGGCGTTAGGCACCTACTCACCTTTGCCGTCCTACTGAAGGTTTCAACAGTTTTTTGGAGATGTATGATGTATTAGGACGTGTCATCAGTTAACACCAGAAGCGTGACGGGACAAGGGATAGAGCGCCCAACCCTAAAAATAAGAACAGGGACTGTAAGTCAGTTACAGCAAGAGTTTGAAATCTAACTGACGACAATTCCTAGGCGGGCGACAAATCAAGCTCAATCTGAGAATTTTTCCTCCTCCAAAAAACCTGCCCCAGCCGCAGCCAAGGCAGGAACTCGCTTCAGGTACAACTGAAGACCTTGCAAGGAAACTTTAACGGTGAGCCGCCGCCTCCACTTCCGCCACCATCAAGCGGGTTTTCAGCAACGAATCCGGATTGAGGCTAATCGAATCAATCCCCTGCTCCACCAAGAATTGGGCAAACTCTGGATAGTCGCTGGGGGCTTGGCCGCAGATGCCAATTTTGCGACCCGTCGCTTTAGCGGTTTGGATAACACCAGCCACCATTCGTTTAACTGCCCCATCGCGCTCATCAAAGAGATGCGCCACCAACGCCGAGTCTCGATCCAGTCCTAGCGTAAGCTGTGTCAGATCATTCGAGCCGATCGAAAAGCCATCAAAGACCTCCGCAAACTCAACCGCCAGCATCACATTGCTGGGCAACTCACACATCACATAGACCTGGAGCTGATTCACACCGCGCTCTAAACCGGATTTAGCCATTTCAGCCAATACCCGCCGACCTTCTTCCGGAGTCCGGCAAAACGGCACCATCGGAATCACATTCACTAAGCCCATCTCATCCCGCACCCGTTTAAGGGCCTGGCATTCGAGGGCAAATGCTGCACTATAACGGGGATCGTAATAACGGGATGCCCCCCGCCAGCCGATCATTGGATTATCTTCTGTGGGTTCAAATTGTCGCCCCCCCAGCAAGTTGGCATATTCATTGGATTTGAAATCCGAGAGCCGCACAACCACGGGTTGAGGATAAAAGGCCGCCGCGATCGTCCCAACACCCTGCGCCAATTTATCCACAAAGAAATCAGGCTTGTGAGCGTATTGCCGGGTGAGCTGGACGATTTGTTTTTGCACCAGAGGATCATCAAGTTGCTCAAACCGCAGCAATGCCAGGGGATGCACCTGGATCTGATTAGCGATGATAAACTCCAGACGCGCTAGACCCACCCCATCGGCAGGAATACCTGCTAAGGAGAACGCCAGATCTGGATTCCCCACATTCATCAAAATTTGGGTATGTGTCGGAGGCAGATTGGTCAGGGGCGTTTTAATCACTTCGAAAGGCAATAAACCCTCATAGACCCGACCCGTCTCACCTTCAGCACAGCAGACCGTGATTGCCGCTCCGGTTTGAATTTGCTCGGTGGCATCACCACAACCAACGATCGCGGGAATGCCCATCTCTCGGGCAATGATCGCCGCATGACAGGTGCGCCCCCCTTGGTTGGTGACGATCGCGCTAGCCTGCTTCATAATCGGCTCCCAATCTGGGTCAGTGCGATGAGTAACCAAGACTTCACCCGGTTGGAAATCCGTGATATTGGCCACATTATGGATCACGCGAGCTGCGCCCTGGCCGATCGCTGCGCCCACAGCTCGCCCCTGAGCCAGCACCTCACTGTGGTTCTGGAGTTGGTAGTGAACAAGCAGATTCGTAGCTTTTTGGGACTGAACCGTTTCGGGACGGGCTTGGACAATAAACAGCTCACCCGTGCAGCCGTCTTTCGCCCATTCAATATCCATTGGTGTGGGTATACCACGCACCGCTGAATAATGGGTTTCAATTTGGATGGCCCACCGCGCCAGTTGCAAAATCTCGGCATCGCTGATGCAGAATTTTTGGCGCTCCGGTTGGGGCACTTCCACATTTTTGGTGAGCTTAGAGCCGCCCACATCATAGACCATGCGGATGGCTTTAGAACCCAAACGCTTTTGCAAAATTGGTTGATAGCCCTCAGCCAGGGTGGGTTTAAAGACCAAAAATTCATCGGGGTTCACCGCACCTTGCACCACGTTTTCGCCCAAGCCATAGGCCGCAGTGATCAGCGCGGCATTTTGAAACCCGGTTTCGGTGTCGATGGAGAACATCACACCCGATGTTGCCAAGTCTGAGCGCACCATCCGTTGTACCCCCACTGAGAGCGCCACATCAAAATGGTCGAAGCCATTATGTGCTCGGTAGGAGATCGCGCGATCGGTGAACAGAGAAGCAAAGCATTTATGGCAGGCTTCGAGCACGCCCTTGATACTTTGCACATTTAGATACGTTTCCTGCTGACCGGCAAAGCTAGCTTCAGGTAAATCTTCAGCAGTGGCACTAGAACGCACTGCTACATCAAGATCCTCGGTTTGTGCTTCACAGAGTTCCCGGTGGGGCGAGTCTAAATCGGTGGGCAGGTCAACGGCACAGCCATAGTTTTGGCTGAGTTTTTTATAGGCTAGGGCGATCGCATCTTCCAATTCTTTCGGGAAGAGGGTATGCAAAATCAAGGAGCGGATTTGCTTGCCCCGAATTTGCAAACTCCTGACATTGTTCACATCCAAATTGGCCAAAAGGCGACGCAGTTGGGGCTCAAGCTCGGTTTTCTCGATGTAATAGCGATAGGCATAGGCAGTGGTCGCAAAGCCCATTGGCACATTGATGCCTTGGGGTTGCAACTGCTGGATCATTTCACCGAGAGAAGCATTCTTGCCGCCGACCAAATGCACATCCTGGGCATTCACTTCATCAAACCAGAGGATGAGGGCCTGCTCACGGGCAGTGTCTGAGCGGGATTGAACATGTGAAGTGCTGACCATAGTCCTGAAGCTCCAAATCAAACGAGTCCAACGCCAAGCCTTGAGGTATTGTTGCTCAAATCATGGGGATCTTTAGCTGTTTGCAGACATCTTGAACTGCACCATAAATTGAATTCAATCATGGCAATTCCACTGTTTCTCTGAACAGATCTGCTTTTAAGAGAGAATCATCTCTTCTGATTGATGCTCTTCTGTCAATGATGTCGCTGGTCATCGATTCAACATCAAGGAATCTAACCGCTTATCCATTGCAGATGAAAATGCTCATATGCTGATTTATAACCGTGGAGATTAGGGAGGTTTGGCATTCCCTTGTGTTGGCAGCACAGTAGTATAAGGTTCAGTTTGAGCTAACTGAAGCGATCGCACTTGAGCGATAATCACCAAGCTTTTTCTAGCATTAGAACAACATGAGTAAATGTCAGTAGAAGTTGTTACAAGATGTCAGGAAAGTAGTGGTTTTGATTGGAGATGTGTTATTCTCTCTAAGAGTTTGTACCTAAAGTCCTTGGATTGGATACCTTTAGTGTAACGCTGGTGTTTGTGAGTTTTAATAATTAATTTGGATTTCGTTACGTTTGTTGACGAGCGGTTTTGAATGAGTTAGTTCTTTCTTGCAAGTTATATCTTCGCTGCAACTTATTGAATAGGGTTCAGATAACTTTTGACTGAAAATTCCCTCTTGGGAAAGGCAGTCAAGTGTAGCGTAGACTGGGGTGGGTTCAGGATGTTGGCTAAAAATGCAGCAATTTGTTTCTGGGCAGCAACCTACAAATGTCAATAACCAGTCCAAAAGCTCCCAAACTCGAAAACTGTCACAAGCCATCCGTAGCCCCCAACCGATCCTTCGACACAATGGCGATATCGTAAGTTCCCTGTGGTGTCATGGTTTCAGAAAAATTCCGCCACCAACTACGTCAGGAAGCCGCAAACTGGCGTGACGAGGCCTTAATTAGCCCGGAAGTATTTTCCCAATTGAGCGATCGCTATCAATTTGACCAACTCGATCGCAGTGCTCGGAATCGATTTGTAATGATTCTGCTGGGTTTGGGGGCGATCCTCCTGGGCTTGGCTGCTATCACCTTTGTGGCGGCTAATTGGCAAGCTTGGTCGCGTTTAGCACGTGTTGTCTTAATGATGAGTCTATTTATTGGGGTTAACAGTGGTGGGTTTTTCCTCTGGCGCAATACCCAGCGGGGTTGGTCACGACTCGGCCAAGCTCTACTCCTATTGGGAGGGTTGCTAATCGGTGCCAATCTTGCCCTCTTTTCCCAGATGTTTCACCAAACGGGTAGCATTCATGAGCTGTATTTAATTTGGGGCTTAGCGGTGCTGGCAATGGCCTACAGTCTCCGCCTCACCTCCCTCGGAGTTCTGTCGATGCTGCTCACAATGCAAGGGGATTTTGTCGTGTTGCCCTCCGATCCCCAATCCCTATGGACGCTCTTTCTGCAATATTTTCCGTTGGTGAGTATACTGCTTTTTCTGCCCCTGGCTTATTGGTGCAAGTCCCGGTGGCTAGCAGGTTTAACCTTGGTATTTGTGAGCATTATCTTGCAACTACATCTGGTACGAGCCTTGGAAGCAGCGAGCTGGGATGAGATGTGGATTGCCCCTTATTTGATGGTGGCGGCAACTTGCCTGATTCCGTTGTTGCTCTGGGCCTACCGCGATCGCCATTGGCCCCATCTTGCCCCTAACTTAGCGGTGTTCTATGTCAGTTTATGGAGTACCATATTTGCCTTCCATTATTGGTGGCAAGATTCCCCCACAATTGGCACGGCTGGTCTCTCACGGGAGCTAATTCCCCCCTTGATCAATTTCGGTTGCTTTAGCCTGCTGACTGTGGTGCTCTGGTGGCGTTTGGGTTTTATCCAAGGCTCTATCTGGCGCTTGGAACTGATCAGCACCACGTTTGCGTTGTTGCTCTTGAGCTTAGGTGGTTTGGTGTTGTGGCACAGTTGGTCAGGACCGTTGATTGTCTTTGGGCCGCTCTGGTGCAATGTGGTGTTGATTTTGTTGGCGATCGCTTGTATACGAGAAGCTTTAGGCAAGGGTCAGCGCCTCGGATTCTGGTGGGGCATTCTCCTGCTCGTGGAGCAAATTCTCTCACGGATGCTCGAATATGACACCGGTTTGCTCGCTAAGGCGTTAGTCCTTTTCCTCTGTGGCATTGGTGTAATTGTGGCAGGTCTTTGGTTTGAACGCTATGTCCGCCGCTTAGAACCGACTGCGATCGCGTCAGGCCAGATAAAGCCTGCGGCTTGAGATTATCAATCGTTCAAGAATAGAAAAATGCTTCTATCGGGGCTGATCTCTCTGCCTCGCGTCAGTCCTATACTTCCCACAAACCGTTGTCCATTGATTGATATGTCTATCCGATGGGTTGGGCGCGGAGACCGCGCCCTTACCGCCAATCTCCTACCCCCTACACCTTGTACCCTTTCCTCCAACTCATGAAACCCCTCCCCCTCTGGCGCTTCGGCCTCCCCCTTCTCCTCCAAACCCTGATCATCCTCGCTGTTCCCGCCCAAGCCATGTTGACCTATTTCACTGGGCGCACGGTGATCTTACAAACTGCACCGGTTGATCCCTATGACCTATTGCGGGGCTATTCCCAAACCCTGAATTATGACGTTTCAACATTGAATGCCTTGGAGAAGCTACCGGGTTGGGACAACCTAAGCTTTGAAGAGCGCAGTGATGGCTCACAACCCCAGTTTGGTTTGGTGATTTATGTAGTGCTCGAACACCCCCCAGCAGATTCTGAGTCTGAGGGTGAAATTCCCCAAGCTTGGGAGCCTGTCCGGGTGAGTGCCACGATGCCCAAAGATTTAGCGGCTAACCAAATAACGCTTCGGGGTATTGTCAACTACAGTTGGGTGGAATATGGTTTGGAGCGCTACTATATGCCCGAAGACCAGCGCGATCGCATTAATGATGAGATCCAAGCAATACAACAGGAATTTGGTGACGAGCCGCCTTTTGTAGTGGAAGTGCGGGTGCGACCCAACGGCCATGCAGTGCCAGTGAGCTTGTGGGTGGGCGATCGTAATTATCGATTCTGAACTCGATATCGTATTGGATCTATTGCAACAGATCATGATCCCACAGCAACTTATCCAGCAAGAAATTATCCAGCTCTTCAAACGTTGAAGCATAAGTTAGCGTCAGTTCTTCATAGCCCTTAAGCGAGACCGCATGTTCAGCAAAACGCTGTTGAGCATTGCCAAACCCGCTGAGATAGTTATAGGTGGATTCCCCAAGGGCAATGTCCCGACCGATTTGTTTGGTGCAAGACTCCAAACGAAAAGCAGCATTAACTGTATTGCCGATCGCGGTGTAGTCAGGGCGATCGCCTGTTCCTGTATTCCCCACCATCGCAAACCCAGTATTAATGCCAGCACCAATCTTTAAGGGGAAAGGCAAGGGATACCGATTGCCTAAATCAATGGTCATCTTGTTGAGATCGCTGACCGCTCGGAAAATCTGGATCACCTCCTCGTTGGTGATGCTGTTGTCCGCCTCATGGAACCAAATTGACATCACCGCATCCCCAATATACTTATCCACCCAACTACCAGACTCACGGATAATTTCTCCTGCCTGACGGAACCAGTCTCCGATTAGGTTTGAGAGCAATTGTTCATCAATTTTGCGAGTCAAAATCGTAAAGCTGCGGATATCCACCACCATCACCGAAACCAAACGACGCACATGCAGCGCCGCTGTTTGGGTTTCAGAGACATCTAGATGACGGTTGGTTGCCTTGGGAGACGTGGGATAGTGGAACTCCAGTTCTGTTTGGCCAAAGGCAATGCGATCGCCATCGCTGAGAATAATGGGTACACCAACCCGGCGGCCATTGATAAATGTCCCGTTGCGGCTGCCGAGATCAATCAAGTAAAAATCGCTGGATTCCGTAAATTGGAGCAAAGCATGACTCCGGGAAATCCAACCATCCGGAATAACAAAGTTATTTTCTGCATTGCGCCCCACTGTCCAACTATGACGACCCACTAATGGTAAGTAACGATTACCATTAGCGGTACGCAATAGAAGATAGGGAATACCACCAACACTCATGAGAACCAGAGCCGTAAACGATGAGTCAAAGTGAACAGATAAAGTCCGGGTTCATTGTAGAGGGTCATGCAGCGAAATTCATGTCGAATCAAAGCCATTGCGCACCAAGGCAGTGAGGATGTAATGATCACTAGCAGTAAATATCCCGCTTATTCAAGGAAATGATGTTGATGGTTGACCCCTGAATCATGCTGACTTGATGAAGATTTAGGCGCTACAATGCGACGCCTACACCTGTCTGAGTTCTAGCACAAATCACTGGGCAGTCAAGAGGAACTTAAGCAATTTGACAGTTCTTGGCGATTCGAATCTGTTAATTGGATTGTCATTGTTAGGGGCTAGCTTTGAGGTCTATAAGGATGAGCGCTCAGATCAGGAGATAGACTGAAGCGAGAAACAGACCATCAACCAAGAGAGTGCTCAAGAGTGCTCCACTAAATGCCCAAGCCGTGAGTGAGGGGGACTGGAGCGATCGCAGTCCGAGCGCCACTAAGCTCACAATCAAGACTCCTGCCCAAACGGCTGCTCCCAGCGTTTGCAACTGCGCCACGGCCCCTTGCAACACCGCCGGAATTTCGGCGGCTGAGACCGTCATCACCTGACGCCAATAGGGAATAAGTTGAGTTGGGTAGAAAAATAGATCCGTAATGGCAGTACCCAGCAGTGAACCTAAATAGAAGCCATAGCCAACCCGCGCTTGGTTACGCCACAGACCCCAAAGGGCTAAGGGTAGGGCGATCGCCTCAATGGGTAAATGGAGCAACGGTTCACTCCGCCACCAACCCCAATAGATTGACCCTGCTAGCCAACTCCAACTAAAGCCAAAAATTAGGCGTCCCCACGGTTGTCGAGGCGCCCTCCACCATAAGACCAAGGCGACCAACCACCAGAGCAACGTTGAAAGCAGTCCCAACTCCGGTGACCACCGCACCAACGGCGCTTGGAAAAAGACCGGAACCGACACCAGAATCGCGGCGGCGACAAATATTGACCACCGAGATGCGGTTGAGGATACTGTTGAATCTTCAGAATGGGGATAGGGCGGCAGGAATAGCCCGTGCTGCTCAAACAAGACGGTTAACCTATGTTAAGAAAGATAAAGTCTTTCTAAGATAGCACTTTTCCCTATGCTGAGGGATTTGAGGTGCGATAGGCAGGCAATTGATGCCACGGCACTTGGGGATATTCATGGTGTTCCCAATGGTAGCCAAAATGGTAACAAGCCAGCAGCGACCAAATCGTTGTCCAGTTCAACGTCGTGGAACGATGGGGGGCTGGATAGGGTGTGGGTGGTTGACGATGGGGCAGATAAATCCCGAAATAGAAGAGTTGCCAAGAACTTAAAAAATTGGGAATCACCCAGAAAATAACCAGATTGGGATAGGCGACGTGACCTACAAAGTGCAAGCTGTGTAACAGGAGGGTCATACCTCCAAGGACAACCCAACCGTGAATGCCTTGGAGATAGCGCCAGATAAACGCGCCATACCAAAGGAAAGCGTTATCTTGCCAACGAGGGGAATAGTCAGGGTCTTCGGGAGTAGCGGGGGTTTGGTGATGCTGGAGATGCTGCCGCCGCATAATGGGGTACAGAAACAGGGCGTATAAGAACATGGCGATCGCCCCAATGGCATGATTGAGCCACGGCCAGCGGGGGCAAATGGTGCCATGAATCGCATCGTGGGCGGTGATAAACAAGCCCGTATGTAAAAAGGTGCGCAGGGCGATCGCGCCTACAATCATCAGCCCCGACATCTGCTGGATATCAGCCTGCAAAAGCCCCAACCAACTCCAGAGATACAGCGCAATAATCACAATAGCGAGGGGAAGACCCAGCCAATAGGGAGGTGGGGAAACAGCAGTGGATTGAGTCACAAATTTTTAAGATATTGGCCCGATGAGTTTATTTCCCTTAACTATAGCCAGTCTATTCTCAGGATATTGAGCTATTCAGGGAACTCCGGCAACTCGGGTTCCACAGGAGTGGGGGCAGTACCACCGCGAGGAAATCCTAGCAGCATCTCGGCACTAGGGAAGTAGGTGATCCAATATCGTGCATCTGGATACCGCTGCCAATCTCGACGGGTCACTCGCAAACGGAGCACCGCCGTCATCATGCTATTGTTGCGGCCATTCACCGTAATGGAAACCTCCGACGCTAACAAATCCCCCTCAAAATTACGTTGGACTGCGGTCGCTGCGATGGTTTGGGCGCGGGTCATAAAACTCTCATACGTATCGCCAGCCCGGCCCTGTAGTTCCAGGTTTTGGATAATCAGGTAGGCTGCGGCTGGGGGGGACGCGATCACGCCAAGACCCATTCCAACTGTGGAAATTATTAAGCTGCTGTAGAGCGCGATCGCTCCACGTGAATGCTGTCGTATCATGAGAATTCTCTATCTGCTTGGGTTTAACGTCTCACCATCTCAAGGCTGTTGCAACAAATACCCTCGTTTCAGCCCCGCTTCCCCCATGGATATGATTATATGAGGTTTAAGCAAAACCCCATGTCTATCCAGCGTGGGGCATCATGATAGATCACAGTACTTTTTGGCATAGTATTTTCGAGTTTACTGAACTGGGTTCATGGCAGATTACACATCACTGGCAATTGGGATTAATCGCTACCAATATATTCAACCCCTGAGTTATGCCCAACAGGATGCTCAGGCCATTCACCAGCTTTTGGTCGAAGAAACAGAACTGCCTCCTGAGCAAGCCCTAATGCTCACTGACGCGTCGCCTTGGGTTGAGCAGCACACCACTGAGCCGACCCAAGCCACGATTCAATATTGGCTCAATCAATGGTTGCCTCGCCAACCGAAAGGTCTATTATGGTTTTTCTTCAGCGGCTATGGTGTGACCTGGCAGGACGAAGATTACTTAATGCCGATTGATGGCAATCCAGCGGATATTCCCGGCACGGCATTACATTTGCCGACCGTGGTCAACCAAATCCAGCAAGCAGGTTTCCAGAAAATTCTGATGCTGTTGGATATTAATCGCTCACCAGGCGTTATTGCAGGCCAATCAGTGGGCAGCCAAATTGCTCAACTTGCCCCCGAGCAAGGGGTGTCCCTAGTCCTATCAAGCCAAGTTGAAGAAGCCTCCCATGAACATGGGGCGCTGGGCCACGGTATGTTCACTGCCGCTCTCTTGGAAGGCTTGCGCTATTACAGTGCCAATTTGACCCTTGATAAACTCAGCCATTATCTCTACGAACGGTTACCTGAGTTGAGTGAGCATCATTGGCGGCCAATGCAGCATCCGCTGATTATTATTCCGTCGATCGAGTCAGCTCAAGAACCCCTGCTGCCCCGCTTAGAATCAGAGAATATTCAAATGGCAGCTGCCCCCACGCCGGTTCTCACTGCCCCCCCGATTGAGCCTAAATCTCCCCAGCCTGACCCAGTGGAGGCAGCGGTAAGCGATGATCCGGACGTCTTACCACCTGAGTTGTTACCTGAACCCTTAGAAGCCCCCCCTGAAGCGATCGCGGCGTTGAATACACCAGATGTAGCTGCAGGGAATGAACCCAGCTTGCCCCCCTTCGGTGCGACGCCGCCTCCTCGTGGCGCTGTTGAAAACCCCACACCGCCTCCCACCGAACCCCCACAACCCCTCGCAGCTCCTGCTGTTCCTGAGCCCCTGCCCCGTCGCAGTCAGCCGACTCAGAAACAGCAGAGTTGGCTGTGGTATGGCAGCGGTGCGTTAGTCTTTCTGGGGCTGTTAGGTGTACTTTGGTTTTTCCAAAATCGGGATCAGGCGCCTGTGGTGGAAGTGCCCACCCCGGAAGCGGTTGACCCTTCTTCTAACGATAGTTCTGCGGCTGCTCCTGCACCCCCCACATCAGCATTACCCACCGCAACCGAAAATCCTCCGGCTGCTCAGCCTACACCGAGCCCTTCTGTACCTACAACGTTGGCTGAGAGTCAGGCCATTTTGGCCAAAGCCCGCACCTATATTCAATCCAACCAAGCTACAGGGTTTAGTCAGGCGATCGCCGAAGCATCAAAAATTCCCCCTGGTGCGCCTCTCCATGCTGAAGCACAAGCGGATATTTCCCGCTGGAGTCAGGTGATTTTGGATATTGCGCGGGGCCGGGCTAATCAAGGCGATTTTGCCGGGGCGATCGCGGCTGCCCAACTCGTCTCTGCACAATCAGCCCCAGCCCACCAGACTGCCCAACAACAACTCGGTCAATGGCAAGCCCAAGCCGAGCAACAGAAAAAAAATTCCGAGACAATTCGAACGGCTCGTCGCCAGATTCGGGCAACTCAAGCCTCCTCCTTTAGCGATGGAATCCAAACGCTACGGACAATTCCTGCTGGCCAACCTGGCTATGGTCAAGCGCAGGATTTGATTGAACGGTGGAGTAAACAGATTTATCTACTTGCCAACTCCCGGGCACGCCAGAAAAATTACAAGCAAGCCATCACCACTGCCCAACTGGTGCCCCAGGGAACCCCCAGCTATGATGCCGCTCAACAAGCGATCGCCCGTTGGCAGCAAGGAAAGCCTTAAAATTAGTTCGCAGTTGCCAGTTAGTAGTTCGCAATTGGGAATCTCAAAACATTTAGGGCATGTCGTCAGTTAACACCAGAAGTCGTATAGAACAAGGGCTAGAGCATCCGACCAAAAAACAGGAAAAGGGGCTGTAAGTCAGTCACAGCGAGAGTTTGAAGTCTAACTGACGACAGCCCCTAGATTCTGGGACAGATTCCAACAAATTTTTGTTGTTAAATTGCGGATGAATTCCCAAAATGGAAATTCATCCAGGGACTCGAAATTTCATCAGGTGCTTACTACTCATCAGACTGTTGACTGTTTTAAATACTGTACAGACTCAATGCGATCGCGTTGTCAAATCCCCTCGCTTTGAACAATTTATTATCTGGGTATTGATTATTGACTTCTTTGTCTTGTGCCTTGAAGGCGGTTTACCCCATGCACAGCTAGCCATCAAAACTGTGCTCGATTTAATTTTAGGGATTTTGATTGTGGATACCCTGCTGCGATTCGGTGCGACGATTAGCCGAGTTGGGCACTATTTTGGTGATTTCTGGAACTGTTTTGATCTACTGATTCTGGTTGGGTTAATTTATTTACCAGATGAGTTTTCTTACCTTGCGCTCTTGAGATTACCTCGGTTTTGGCGATCGTCTCGGATTCTCAGAGGGATCGGTTTTGTCAAATTTCTACTCTTGATTGTTAAGCGGATTTCCCTGTGGGTTTATGTCGATCGCAACCGTTCCAGATAGAGACAAAACTCAAACAGCATTATGTGTTATGTAACAACCGTAAATCATGTTCCACCATCAACGTGACCAACGCAGCTAAGTCATATTTGGGTTCCCAGCCCAGGCGATCGCGGATTTTGTCAATGCAGCCGACAAGCTGAACTGCTTCATCCGGGCGATAGAATGCTGGATCAACTGAAACATAGTCTTGCCAATCCAATCCGACCGCTTGAAACGCAAAATCCACCAATTCTTTGACAGAATGGGTTGTGCCACTGCCGATAATAAAGTCATCAGGAGTTTCTTGTTGCATCATCAACCACATCGCTTCTACAGCATCTCGGGCATAGCACCAATCTCGCTGGGCATCGAGGTTACCCAGCTTTAGCTCACTGGCTAAACCCAGCTTAATGCGGGCTGCACCTTGGGTGATTTTGCGAAAGACAAATTCAGATCCCCGACGGGGCGACTCGTGGGTGTAGGTAATGCCGCAGCAAGCGTAGAGGTCATAATGTTCCCGGTAGTTGATTGTGAGCCAATGGGCATAAGCTTTAGCCGTGCCATAGGGATTGCGGGGACGAAAGGCGGTTAGCTCTGTTTGGGGGGATTCATTGGGCTGGCCAAAAACTTCGCTGCTGGAGGCCTGGTAAAACCGGGCTTTGGGGTGGATGCGGCGAATCGAATCGAGCAGCCGTGAGACCCCGAGCGCTGTATATTCGGCAGTGAGGGCGGGTTGTGTCCAAGAGAGAGGTACATAGCTCTGGGATGCAAGGTTGTAGATCTCATCAGGTTGTGCGATCGCGATCGCATCCATTAGAGACGGCTGATCGAGCAAGTCTCCTGAAAGAATTTTTACTCGCTTGGCAAAATGTGCAATACGGCTAAGGTTGCTGGAGCTGGAGCGCCGTACTAAGCCAAAGACCTCATAGCCTTTCTCGAGCAACAGTTCTGCCAGATAGGAACCATCTTGCCCAGTTAGTCCGGTGATCAAGGCTCGTTTGCTCATAAGATTCGCCGCGATTCTATCGCTCCCCCATCAGTTCAGTGACTGCAATCCAGTCATCATTGGCAGGAGTTCAGTATACGGTGCTAGGGAGCTTTCCTTGCTTACGCCTGTCTCATGAGTCATTCACTGATTTGGCTATTAGGCTTGGCGCTCCCGCAAAAACATCAACATTTTAGTCCTAGCTCGCATTATTCATGAGTTTTCTGTAGGGGCAAACCTCCGTGGTTGCCCCAATATATTCGGTGGCAACCACGGGGGGGGTTGATCGGTCGGCGGCTGAGATCGGCTCAAAAATAAAACAGCCTCCTCGCCTTAAGCCAGGAAACTGTTATGTATAAGGATTAAAAGACGTTGGCAAATCTGATGCCTGCTTAAACGCCTTTAGAAATTCATCTCAGCCGCTTGTACGCGCTCAATTTGCTTCTTCTTGAGCACCAAGAACGCTTGAGACATAGCAATACCGACAAAGAAGACCATCAACCAGCCAATCCGCGCCGGGTTTTGGAGCACAATTTCAGCATCTTCTTGGCCGAAACCACCCACATTGGGGTTGTCGGTTAGGGCATCACCTGCGGCGATTTCTTGACCCGCGCTCACCAGCACAGTGGGGCCAGCGGGAATGGTTTCTACAACCGTTGCACCATCATCAGTGGTAATCGTCACTTCAGACTGGTAATCGCCAATGTTGACATCGCTGATCACACCTGTCGCAGATGCAGTGAACTGGTTGTTGTTGGACTTGTCGCCCGTGGGGTAAACCTGACCACGACCCCGGTTTGCACCCAAGTGAATGAGGTACTTACCGAAGTTAATGTTTTTGTCCGTGGCGGGATCAGGAGAGAGCACCGGGAAAACAATCTTCTGGTGGTCTTCACCCGAAATTGGACCAATAATCACAACATTGTCCTGGCCGTCCGCATAGGACTGATAGAAGAGGCCTTCAGTTTCTTCTTTGAGTTCGTCCGTGAGGCGATCTTCAGGCGCAATTTTGAAGCCTTCAGGGAGCATTAGCACTGCGCCCACATTCAGGCCGCCCTTGGAACCATCACCCAGCACTTGCTGGGATTCCAGATCGTAGGGAATTTCTACTTCCGCAGCGAAGACTGTATCTGGAGTGACGGCCATCGGCAGCTTAACTTCAGCAGGCTTTTGGGCCAAGTGACAATTGGCGCAGACGATCCGCCCGGTCGCCTCTCTGGGGGTTTCGGGCGCAGTTTGTTGAGCCCAGAAGGGGTAAGCATTCGCGGTGCTGGGGTTAAACACAAAAGCTGCGATCGCCACCAATGA